>JBMYNJ010000016.1:0-24198 GCA_049598145.1 Flavobacteriaceae bacterium
CGGATTTGGAAATGGATTTTGCGCCCTGAAATCCACTTTTTTCCAAAAAACACAAATCAAACCAGAAATTCTTGAAAAAAGAATTTATGCGGGGCATTTCGATATCCTTGCTGCTGCTTCTTTAGATTTTTCGATCCGGCAACTCCTCAGTGAAGAGGTGGCAGAGCAACGCTACAGGTCGATCAAAGCCCTAACCCAAACCTTTCATCAGGCATTGATCGAAAAAGAATGGTTGCATTACCCGGAATTAAGTAAGCGAAACCCTTCTTCTATTTTTTTAATCAAAGGAGGACAGCAGACCTACGATCTCTTGCAACAAGAAAATATTCGCTGTGCCCTTCGAGGCGATGGAGTTCGAATTTCCATACATTTTTACAACTCTACCAACGATTTAGATCACCTGATGGAAACTTTAAAAAAAGTACCGCATCCCAGTGTTCAGACAGCCACCTGACCTCTAATTAAAGGGTGTGGATCGTAATTTTCCAAACAGAAGTCTTCGTAAGTAAAATCAAAAATAGATTTGATATCAGGATTTAAATGCATCTGCGGTAGCGGGTGGGGTTTTCTGCTCAACTGTTCTTTGACTTGCTCTTCATGATTGCTATACAAATGCACATCTCCAAAGGTGTGTACAAAATCTCCAAGTTCGAAATTGCAAACCTGGGCCACCATCATAGTTAATAAGGCATAAGAAGCAATGTTAAAGGGAACTCCTAAAAAAACATCGGCACTGCGCTGGTAGAGCTGACAAGAAAGTTTGTTGTCGGCTACATAAAACTGAAAGAAGGTGTGGCAGGGGGGGAGTGCCGCCTTATTGTTGGCGACATTTTCAGCAAAACTTTTAGAGGAATCAGGAAGCACACTCGGATTCCATGCAGAAACCAGCATGCGTCTGCTGTCCGGATTTGTTTTTAAGGTGTGAATCACCGCCTCAAGTTGATCCAAACCTTCACTGTTCCAGTTGCGCCATTGATGTCCATAAACCGGGCCCAGGTTTCCCTGTTCATCGGCCCACTCATTCCAAATACGAACCCCGTTTTCTTGCAAATAAGCGATGTTAGTATCCCCTTGGATAAACCACAACAATTCGTGAATAACCGATTTCAGGTGGATTTTTTTGGTGGTCACCAATGGAAAGCCTTCGGCCAGATCGAATCGCATCTGATATCCAAATACACTGGTGGTGCCTGTACCCGTACGATCCGATTTTCGGGTTCCCTGAGATTGAATATGTTGTAATAAGTCGAGGTATTGTTTCATGAATGATGGTTCAAAAGGTCTGTCAAATCACATTCAAATATAATGGCAATTCGATCAGAAAAGAGCCTCCTCCAAGGGAACTTTTACACCTAAAATCAACAATGTTTAATTCTTACTGCGCTTATCAATCTCATCCCGGATTTTAGCGGCTTTTTCATAGTCTTCTTTTTTCACTAAACCGTCGAGCAGTTTTTTAAGTTCATCCAAGGGAAGTTTGGATAGGTCTTGTGGGATGGGGTCGTCTACTTGTTCGGAAATAAAATTGCGAATCCATTTTTCCTCAGAGCTTTTGGGGCCTGGATTGGAGCTTACAGGAGATTTGAATCCGGCTTTTTTCAGAATACTGTCGTAGGTAAATATGGGAGCATCATAACGCAGGGCTAAGGCGATAGCATCGGACGTTCGGGCATCGATAATTTCTTCAATTTTTTGATGTTCACAAATCATGGAAGCATAGAATATCCCATCCACCAATTTGTGAATGATGACCTGCTTGACTCGAATGTCGAAACGATCTGCAAAACTTTTAAAGAGGTCGTGGGTAAGTGGTCGCACAGGTTTGATTTCTTTTTCCATAGCAATCGCAATGGCTTGCGCCTCAAAGCTGCCAATGATGATTGGGAGCTTTCTTTCCCCCTCTACTTCACTTAACAACAATGCGTAGGCACCACTTTGGGTTTCACTGTAAGAAATCCCCCGGATATCGAGCTGAATCAATTTCATTAATTAAAACTACAAATTTAATCCCTCTTCCAAAGGCCTAAAAGACTTCTGTCCTTAAAATTGCCCTGTAGATTGGGATCGATTTCTTATTTTTGAACCGAATTTGAAAGATTGGAAGTAGCACTAGCATTTTATAGGACTACCCGCACCACTTTCATCCTATATTGACACGTTAATGAGAACAATACAATTTCGAGAAGCGATCGCTGAAGCGATGAGTGAGGAAATGCGTCGAGATGAGACGATATATCTGATGGGAGAAGAAGTCGCTGAATACAACGGTGCCTACAAAGCTTCCAAGGGGATGCTCGGTGAATTTGGCCCGGATCGAGTTTTAGATACCCCCATCTCAGAATTGGGGTTTTCAGGAATTGGGGTCGGGTCTACGATGACCGGTAACCGCCCCATAATTGAGTTTATGACCTTTAATTTTTCTTTGGTCGGAATTGATCAGATCATTAATAATGCTGCTAAAATTCGACAGATGTCTGGCGGACAATTTCCGTGTCCTATTGTCTTTAGAGGTCCTACGGCATCTGCTGGACAGTTGGCCGCTACTCACTCACAAGCATTCGAAAACTGGTTCGCCAACTGCCCCGGTTTAAAAGTCATTGTACCTTCTAACCCCTATGATGCGAAGGGATTATTAAAGTCCGCTATTCGTGACGACGACCCGGTAATTTTTATGGAGTCCGAGCAAATGTATGGAGACAAAGGGGAAGTGCCTGAAGGGGAATTTACCCTGCCTATCGGGGTTGCTGATATCAAGCGTGCAGGAACAGACGTAACGATTGTATCTTTCGGAAAGATCATAAAAGAAGCCTATATAGCTGCCGATGCCCTCGAAAAAGAAGGGATCTCTTGCGAAATCATTGACTTGAGAACGGTGCGACCTATGGATCATAACACCATTCTTGAATCTATTAAGAAAACAAATCGCTTAGTCATTTTAGAAGAAGCCTGGCCTTTTGGAAACGTAGCAACCGAAATTACCTATCAGGTGCAAAACCAAGCATTTGATTATTTGGATGCGCCTATAGAAAAAATTAATACGGCCGATACACCAGCTCCCTACTCTCCTGTTCTCCTCCAAGAATGGTTGCCCAACAGCACCGATGTGATCAAGGCGGTTAAAAAAGTATTATACAAATAAACAAACTCAAGTATCACATTTTCAGTTCGCTGACAAATGTGTACTTTTGCGCCCGAACGAAGCAAAACTAACATTTAATGGATTTTACAATTTACATTCCAATAGCCTTATCTATTGTAGGGTTAATTTTTATGCTTGTCCGTGCCCAATGGGTTAAGGCACAAGATGGCGGTAACGAAAAAATGCAAACCATCTCCCAAAGCATCCAAGAAGGAGCCTTGGCATTTCTTAAGGCAGAGTATCGTTTACTCGCTATTTTTGTGGGGGGTGCTTCTTTAGCCTTATTCGGCATTGCACAGGCGGTTGAGACCACTAGTATATTGATTATTCCTGCATTTATCACAGGAGCAATTTTTTCTGCTCTCGCCGGAAATATTGGGATGCGAATTGCCACAGAGGCCAATGCCAGAACCACTCAAGCGGCTCGTGAAAGCCTTCCCAAAGCCCTCCAGGTTTCTTTTGGTGGAGGAACGGTCATGGGACTTGGTGTGGCCGGTTTAGCCGTGTTAGGACTTTCATTGTTTTTCCTAATCTTTTTGAAGACGTTTATGACTTCAGGAGGTGATTTTTATACTGAAATGACGATAGTACTCGAAGCCCTTGCCGGGTTTTCATTGGGAGCTGAATCGATAGCCTTATTTGCCCGCGTTGGGGGAGGGATATATACCAAAGCTGCTGATGTAGGAGCAGACCTTGTAGGAAAAGTAGAAGCTGGAATTCCTGAGGACGACCCTCGAAATCCTGCCACAATTGCAGATAATGTAGGAGATAATGTAGGAGATGTTGCGGGAATGGGAGCAGACCTCTTTGGAAGTTATGTAGCTACCGTATTGGCATCCATGGTTTTAGGAAATTATATTATTCGAGACATGAGTTTGGCTGCGGGAAGCGCTTTTGAAGACAATTTTGGTGGAATGGGCCCTATTTTACTGCCTGTGGTCATTGCAGGGGTAGGAATTATCGCCTCAATTATTGGAACCTTTCTGATTCGCGTGAAAGACAACAATGCCAAAGAAGCAGAAGTACAGAGCGCTTTGAATCGAGGAAACTTAGTTTCTATTCTGATTACTGCGGTTGCCGGATATTTTTTAATTGATTGGATGTTACCAAAGACCTTAAATGGGATTCAATTTTTTGGTGAAGCAAGTCGCGATATTCCCAATACAAACATCTTCTATGCGACCCTAGTAGGCTTGGGTGTAGGATATTTAATTTCTTTATTTACAGAATATTATACGGCACTAGGAAAGAAGCCCGTCCTGGATATTGTACAAAATTCTTCTACCGGTGCCGCGACAAACATTATTGCTGGTTTAGCCACCGGAATGATCTCCACCTTTAGCTCCGTTATTCTCTTTGCCCTAGCGATTTGGGGCTCTTATTTTTTAGCGGGATTCTATGGGGTTGCTTTGGCCGCTTCAGCAATGATGGCTACAACAGCCATGCAGTTGGCTATTGATGCTTTTGGACCCATTGCCGATAATGCTGGAGGAGTTGCCGAGATGAGCGAATTGCCCGATGAGGTTCGGGAGCGTACCGATATTTTAGATTCTGTAGGAAATACTACTGCAGCGATTGGGAAAGGTTTTGCCATTGCCTCAGCAGCCTTAACTGCCTTGGCACTTTTTGCGGCATACGTAACCTTTACCGGAATTGATGGGATCAACATTTTTAAAGCCGATGTATTGGCCGCTCTTTTTGTAGGGGGGATGGTTCCTGTGGTCTTTTCTGCTTTAGCGATGAAAGCGGTAGGTCGCGCAGCGATGGAGATGGTAGAAGAAGTGCGACGTCAGTTCCGCGAAATTCCTGGAATTTTGGAAGGAAAAGGACAACCCGAGTATGGGAAATGTGTCGATATCTCCACGCAGGCAGCGCTTAAAGAAATGCTATTACCCGGAGTTCTTGCGATAGCCTCACCTGTAATCATCGGATTTGTTATGGGTGCTGAAGCCCTTGGAAGTTATATGGCCGGGGTGACTGTTTCCGGTGTACTTTGGGCCATTTTTCAGAACAATGCTGGAGGGGCCTGGGACAATGCCAAGAAGTCTTTCGAAGCCGGGGTTGAGATCAATGGAGAAATAACCTACAAAGGTTCAGACGCTCATAAAGCAGCAGTTACAGGGGATACCGTTGGAGATCCTTTCAAAGATACTTCTGGTCCTTCGATGAATATTCTGATCAAGCTTACTTGTTTGGTAGGTTTAGTGATTGCTCCTATTTTAGGAAACGGACACCAGGAAGCTCCTGTGGTTGTTAAGGAACAAAAAGCAGTGGAAGTCCGTGTAGAGGTCAACAGTTCTTCTGATCAGGAACAAGCCCAAGCGGTCATTATAAAAACTGTTACAGAAAACGGGGCCACCCAAACCACTACTCAAACCATTAATGGTTCAATTGAAGAAATTGAAGCCGCAGTAGCGGAAGAAAAATATATAGAAATCGATATCCGCAAGGAAGAATAATCTTCTTCAGATAATAGTTACTACTTTAGACGGCGCCTAAGGGCGCCTTTTTAATTATTTAAGGTTTTAAAAGAGGCCGTTAATTTCGGCTTCTACTTTTTCGAGTACTACACTCAAGTCCTCTTGTTTTTCCACAAAATCGAGTTGATCAGCGTCTATGATTAACACTTTCCCCTTATCGTAAGTGGAGATCCAGGCTTCGTAACGCTCATTTAAACGACTCAAATACGCTATACTGATGGTGTTTTCGTATTCCCGACCCCGCTTGTGAATTTTATCCACCAAATTGGGAATGCTGTTTCTGAGATAGATCAGTAAATCGGGTGGCTGAATGGTGGTTTCCATCAATTCAAATAAGGATTGATAGTTTTCAAAGTCTCTATGGTTTAAGAGTCCCATAGAATGCAGGTTGGGGGCAAAAATATAGGCATCTTCGTAAATGGTTCGGTCTTGGATTACCTGCTTTTTTAAACGCTCAATCTCCAACAACTGTCGAAATCGGCTGTTTAAGAAATAGATTTGCAAATTAAAAGACCATCGTTCCATATGATCGTAAAAATCATCGAGGTAGGGATTGTCGATCACTTCCTCAAAGAGCGGTTCCCACTTGTAGTGTTTAGCGAGTATTCTGGTGAGACTTGTTTTTCCAGCCCCTATATTTCCTGCGAGAGCAACGTGCATGAATAGTTTGGTCTTATAGTTATGTTCTTATCGAGTGTGTTTAAGAAATTATTGCTGAAATTTACAAACATTAATGGGACTCAATGCATCGAATTTAAAATTTATCGGAGCTACAATTTATTTCAGAAATTTATATTAATTTCGTGCCCATAACAGAGGAAGGATTTGACTGATTGCAAACCTCTTAAAAAAAATGCTAAAGCAGTGGCTTTGCAAAAAATAATCCTTCCCGCTTATTTGCAAAGTTTATGTCCTATTTTTTTACATCAGAATCCGTTAGTGAAGGCCATCCGGATAAAGTGGCCGATCAAATTAGTGATGCCCTTCTGGATCATTTTTTAGCTTTTGACCCCTACAGTAAGGTGGCTTGTGAAACACTGGTTACTACAGGCCAGGTGGTGCTGGCCGGAGAAGTGAAAAGCCATACGTATTTAGACGTGCAACAAATTGCTCGAGATACCATCAACCGGATTGGCTACACCGAAGGGGACTATCAGTTCAGTGGCGATTCTTGTGGAGTAATTTCTTTAATCCACGAACAATCACAAGACATCAACAGGGGGGTCGATCGTGCCAAACCCGACGAACAAGGTGCTGGAGATCAAGGAATTATGTTTGGTTATGCCAGTCAGGAGACTCCGGATTATATGCCCTTGGCTTTAGACCTGTCCCATAGAATTTTAAAAGAACTTGCCGTAATTCGTCGCGAAAAGAAGGATATTGCTTATCTAAGACCTGATGCCAAAGCCCAAGTGACTATTGAATATGGGGACGATAAAAAACCCCTGCGGGTCGATACCATCGTTATTTCAACCCAACACGATCCCTTTGATGCCGATGAAGCAAAAATGTTGGCACAGATCAAATCCGATCTGGTTACTATTTTGATCCCTCGAGTACTGGCGCAATTGCCTGAAGAAACACAAGCTTTGTTTACGGACGAGATTACCTATCACATCAACCCCACCGGAAAGTTTGTGATCGGAGGCCCCCATGGAGATACCGGACTTACCGGAAGAAAAATTATCGTAGACACCTATGGAGGATATGGAGGTCACGGAGGCGGAGCCTTTAGCGGGAAAGACCCAAGTAAGGTGGATCGAAGTGCAGCTTATGCAGCTCGCCATATCGCCAAAAATTTGGTGGCTGCAGGAATCACCGACGAAGTACTGGTTCAATTAAGTTATGCAATTGGAGTAGCCCAACCCACCTCTATTTTCGTCAATACCTATGGACAGTCTAAAGTGGGCTTAAGCGATGCTGAAATTGCTACTAAACTTCAATCGCTTTTCGATTTAAGCCCGTATGGAATCGAACAACGCTTGCAACTGCGTAAACCGATTTATACGGAGACAGCCGCCTATGGCCATATGGGAAGACAACCACAGAAGCTTACAAAAACCTTTGAATCTCCATACAACGGTAAGGTTGATCTTGAAGTTGAGCTATTTACCTGGGAAAAATTAGACCAGGTCGATGCTATTAAAGCCGCTTTTGATTTATAAAAAATTTTGATTCGAACCCTGCAACATACCCAATTTAAAACCGAAGGGGGAAAAACCTTTGCCTCCCTATCGTTGCAATATCAGACTTTTGGGCAGCCTCTTGGGCAAGCACCAATCGTTTTAGTATTGCACTCGTTGACGGGCGATGCTCAAATTTGCGGTCCCGGGGGTTGGTGGAACGATGTGGTGGGACCCCAAAAAACAATCGATACCGATCGGTATTCCATCCTCGCCTTTAATATTCCGGGAAACGGAGTCGATAATTTTTTGTTGGAGGACCCTTATGCCTTTCATTTGGGGGATATCGCACGGCTGATGCTTTGGGGAATTGAACAACTAAACCTTTCAGAAATCTTTGCCGTAGTAGGGGGTTCAATCGGGGGAGGTTTGGTATGGGAAATTGCCGTACAAAGTCCACAATTAGCCCAACATTGGATTCCGGTGGCAGCCGATTGGAAAGCCACCGATTGGCTTTTGGCACATACCTACTTACAAAAAAATATATTAAGCCAAAGCAATGATCCGCTCTTTGTCGCCCGAATCAATGCGATGATAACCTATAGACATCCGAAATCTTTTCGCTCTCGATTTAAACGTTCTTACAATACCGATAAACAAAAGTTTAATATTGAATCTTGGTTGGATCATCACGGGGAAAAAATTCAAGAACGATTTTTGCTGGAGGCCTACATTGCAATGAACCATTTGTTGAGCACTTTGGATGTTACCCGTGGAGGCCAATCCTTTGAAGAGCTTATCCGGCCCGTTCAAGGAGATTTTCATCTGATTGCAATTGACACCGACCTTTTCTTTTTCCCTGAAGAAGACCAAGAAACAGCAGCCCTCTTAAATCAATTAGGGATCCATGCTCATTATCACGAAATTCATTCCGATCATGGGCACGATGCCTTTTTGATTGAATATCCTCAAGTACATCAAATTTTAACCCCCATTTTTAATCCTTAAATAATTCCTATGAAAGTACACTTAGAACGTCTGGATCAAGACTATTTATTTGAAGTTGCCAACGCAAACGGCCATCGAGTTTTATTGGATAACAGAAGTAAAACTACAGGAGCCGTCAAAGGAATCAGTCCTATGGAATTACTGCTGATGGGACTGGCCGGATGCAGCAGCATCGATATTGTGGCCATTCTTCGCAAGCAGAAAATTGAATTGGATGATATTCAGGTGTCAGTAGAAGGCTTTCGTCCGGAAGGAGCTATTCCTGCTTTGTTCCGAACCATTGAAGTCCAAGTCCAATTACAGGGGTCTTGTAGTCCTGAGAAAGCCCTAAGAGCGGTTAAATTATCTTTTGATAAATATTGTTCGGTTTCCAAAACATTAGAGCCCACAGCCCAAATCGATTATACCGTGGAACTCAACGGAACCTTAATCTCCAATGCTTAAGCCATATGGAATTCGACAATTTTGAAACCCAAGCCATTCGGCAACAGCTCGATCGTACCGCGTTTTTAGAGCATTCGGTGCCCATGTATCTAACCTCGAGTTTTGTTTTCGAGGATGCAGAAGACATGCGCGCTTCCTTTTCAGAGGAAAAAGAGAGAAATATCTACAGTCGATTTACGAATCCAAATACCACAGAGTTTATCGATAAAGTTTGCACCATGGAGAAGGCTGAAAGTGGGGTCTCTTTTTCTACTGGAATGGGAGCCGTATTTTCCACTTTTGCCGCTTTATTAGACAGTGGCGATCACATTGTTTCTGCCCGCTCGGTATTTGGGTCTACCCATAGTTTGTTTACCAAGTATTTCCCCAAATGGCAAATTGAAACCTCTTATTTTCCGGTAGATCAGCCCGAAAAGGCAGAAGCATTGATTCAACCTCAGACGAAAATTCTATATGCAGAAACCCCTACCAATCCGGGAGTTGATATTTTGGATTTGGAATATTTGGGAGCACTGGCAAAAAAGCATCAGTTGATTTTAGTCATTGACAACTGTTTTGCGACCCCCTATTTACAAAAGCCTATCGATTTTGGAGCGGATTTGGTGATTCATTCCGCCACCAAATTAATGGATGGGCAGGGGCGTGTATTGGGCGGGATTACTGTTGGGCGTTCCGACTTGATTCGGGAGATTTATCTCTTCACCCGAAATACAGGAAATAGCCTTTCGCCATTCAACGCCTGGGTATTATCCAAAAGTTTAGAAACTTTAGCGATTCGAGTAGATCGGCATTGTGAATCAGCACTTAAAATTGCTGCCTTTTTAGAAACGCATCCCCGAGTGAATTGGGTGAAATATCCCTTTTTGCCCTCCCACCCGCAGTATGAATTGGCTCAAAAGCAAATGTCTCAAGGCGGAAATATTATCTCTTTTGAAGTTCAAGGGGGACTAGAAGCCGGACGCGCATTTATAGACGCAATCAAACTCTGTACATTATCCTCTAATTTGGGGGATTCCAGATCGATCATCACCCATCCGGCATCGACTACCCACAGCAAACTTTCGGAAGCCGAAAGGCACGCAGTCGGCATCACCGATGGAATGATTCGTTTGTCCGTTGGATTAGAACATCCACACGATATTGAAAAAGATTTAGATCAAGCTTTAAGTCAATTATAATTTTAAAAGACACATGAAAATTCAAGAGGTCTTGAAGCAAAGAATTTTAGTTCTCGACGGAGCCATGGGAACGATGATACAAGCCTACGGATTTGAAGAAGAGGATTTTCGTGGAGAACGCTTTAAAGAGCATCCTTGTTCTTTGAAAGGGAATAATGATATGCTCTCGATCACCCAGCCGCAGGCGATTCGGGAAATCCACGATCAATATTTAGCGGTAGGGGCGGATATTTTGGAGACCAATACCTTTTCCTCGACCACCATAGGAATGGCGGACTATAAAATGGAAGATTGGGTCTATGAACTCAACTACGAATCGGCACGTATAGCCAAGGAAGCCGCAGCTGCTTACACCGCTAAAGACCCTTCCAAACCTCGATTTGTGGCGGGGTCTATCGGCCCCACGAATAAAACTGCCAGCATGTCCCCGGATGTGAATGACCCGGGCTATCGGGCTATTGATTTTGATGATTTGGTTGCAGCCTATTATCAGCAAGTAGAGGGATTACAAGAGGGTGGAGTGGATATTTTTTTAGTTGAAACTATTTTTGATACGCTCAATGCTAAAGCCGCTTTATTTGCGATTGATCAATTACTTTCCGAAAAAGAGGTGGATATTCCTGTGATGATTAGTGGAACTATCACGGATGCCAGCGGACGTACACTTTCCGGACAAACAGTCGAGGCTTTTGCGATTTCCTTGAGTCATGCCCCCATTTTAAGCATCGGCTTGAATTGTGCTTTAGGAGCCGATCAGTTGTACGGATACGTCCAGCGACTTTCCGATTTTAGTCCACATTTTACTTCAGCACACCCCAATGCAGGCTTACCGAACGCCTTTGGAGCTTACGATCAAACCCCAGCCGAAATGAAGGAGTTGATCGAAACCTATTTAAAAGACGGTTTAGTAAATATCATCGGAGGCTGTTGCGGAACTACTCCAGACCATATTCGAGAAATTGCTGCTTTAGCCAAAAAATTTAATCCTCGCCAACTTAATCCGATTTCTAATGTTTGATCAAGACCGCTTTTTGCAGCTTTCAGGACTAGAACCTTTGGTGGTGACTCCGGAGACTAATTTCGTCAATATTGGGGAACGCACCAATGTTACGGGGTCTCGTAAGTTTTTAAGGCTGATTCAAGAAGACAACTATGCAGAAGCCTTGGAAGTCGCCCGAGATCAAGTGGAAGGTGGAGCGCAGATTATTGATGTCAATATGGATGAGGGGATGATCGATGGTGAAAAAGCGATGGTTACTTTTCTCAATTTAATTGCTGCTGAACCGGATATTGCTCGTGTACCGATTATGATCGATAGTTCCAAGTGGAATATTATTGAAGCAGGGCTGAAAGTTGTCCAAGGCAAGTGTGTGGTGAATTCTATAAGTTTAAAAGAGGGAGAAGAAGTATTCTTAAGACAGGCCAAAAAAATTCGAAATTTCGGTGCCGCAGTAGTAGTGATGGCATTTGATGAAAAAGGCCAAGCGGATACTTTAGAACGTCGGATCGAGATTTGCAAGCGCTCCTACGAATTGCTCACCCAAAAGATAAAGTTTCCCCCGCAGGATATCATTTTTGATCCAAATGTTTTTCCGGTGGCTACAGGAATGGAGGAACACCGAACCAATGCGCTGGATTTTTTCTTAGCGACCCAATGGATTCGCAAAAATCTACCTCATGCCCACGTGAGTGGAGGGGTGAGTAATGTATCCTTCTCTTTTCGGGGAAATAATCGAGTCCGAGAAGCGATGCATGCAGCTTTCTTATATCATGGAATTCGACACGGAATGACTATGGGTATCGTGAACCCTTCACTCCTGGAAGTATATGACGAAATTCCAGAGGAATTAAGAGTCTATGTGGAGGATGTTTTATTGGATCGAAGAGACGACGCTACCGAACGTCTTTTAGATCTGGCAGAATCGTTTAAAGGAGACAAAAGAGCGGTACAAGCCGATCAGCATCAATGGCGGGAAAATGCTCTTCAAGAAAGAATTACCCACAGTTTGATCAAAGGAATCGATCAATATATCCTCGAAGATGTAGAAGAAGCCCGTCAAGAGGCCAATCGACCGATTGAGGTCATTGAAGGACACCTTATGCAAGGGATGAATGTCGTGGGAGACCTTTTTGGTGAAGGAAAGATGTTTTTACCTCAAGTAGTGAAATCGGCTCGGGTAATGAAAAAAGCGGTGGCCTATTTACAGCCCTATATTGAAGCAGAAAAAGAAGAAGGGGTTCAAGCGGCTGGAAAAGTACTCATGGCCACAGTGAAAGGGGATGTCCACGATATCGGGAAAAATATTGTCAGTGTGGTTTTGGCTTGTAATAATTATGAAATTATTGATTTAGGGGTGATGGTTCCGCCTGAAAAAATCATTGAGGCGGCTGTAAATCATCAGGTAGATGCCATCGGATTATCGGGCCTGATTACTCCTTCTTTAGATGAGATGGTTTATTTAACCCAAGCCTTAAAGCGAAAAAAAATTCAGATCCCTGTTTTAATTGGAGGTGCCACCACATCCAAAGCCCATACTGCTGTGAAAATCGCACCGGAAGCCAATTTTCCAGTGATCCACGTGAATGATGCCTCCCGGGCAGTGGGGGTAGTCAGTCAACTGATGAACCCCTCAACTGCCCAAACCTATACCCAAGGAATTGCTACAGATTACGATGCTTTCCGAGAAAAATTTTTAGCACGTACAACTGAAAAGGTTTACGCGCCTATTGAAGAGGCCAGAGCCCGACCCTGGACATTTGATTGGGAGCAATACACCCCAGTTCAGCCTCAATCCGTAGGGGCTCAGACTTGGGACGACTTTTCTTTGGAACGTTTAGTTCCCTACATCGATTGGACTCCATTTTTCCGTTCGTGGGACCTGCATGGGAAATATCCTGATATTCTGAAGGATTCGGTGGTGGGAGAACAAGCACAAAGCCTGTTCGCAGATGCCCAACAAATGTTGAAACGGATGGTATCCGAAAAATGGCTTACGGCTAAGGCGCGCTTTGGAATTTATCCGGCCAATGCCGTAGGAGATGATATCGAAGTGTATGCCGATGAAAGTCGTACGGAGCTAATTCATCGCTGTTTAACCCTTCGACAGCAACTCCAAAGGAGGGAAGAATTGCCCTTTAAAGCGCTGTCAGATTTTGTTGCGCCAAAAGCCTCCGGACTTGCAGACTATATTGGATTTTTCTGTGTGACGACCGGTTTTGGCACTGCCGAAAAAGCGGCGGCCTATGAAGCTGAAAATGACGACTATAATTCGATTATGGTAAAAGCATTAGCCGATCGTTTGGCGGAAGCTTTTGCGGAATATTTGCATCAACATATCCGAACGACCGCTTGGGGTTATGCCCCTGGAGAAGAACTCTCAAATGAAGCTTTAATCCAAGAAAAATACAAAGGAATTCGACCGGCTCCGGGATATCCGGCATGTCCCGATCATTTGGAAAAGCAAGGGATCTGGAAATTGTTGCAAATCGAAGAAACTATTGATGTGAAGCTTACAGAAACTTTGGCCATGTGGCCAGCGGCCTCCGTATCCGGCTACTATTTTGCTCATCCGGAAGCCCATTACTTTGGTGTTGGGAAAATTAATCCAGATCAATTAATAGATTATTGTAAGAGAAGAAATATAACTGAAGAAGAGGGGCGCAAATGGTTAAGCCCAAATTTAAATGACTCATGAAAGTAATAGAACACCTTAAAAAGGCAAAAGAAAAAACGCAATTTACCTTTGAAATTTTACCTCCCTTGAAGGGGCAAAGCATCAATACACTTTTTAACGAAATGGATGCGCTGATGGAATTTAATCCACCTTTTGTGGATGTAACCTACCACCGGGAAGAATACAATTATAAAGAATTACCGAACGGTCTTTTGGAAAAGCAGGTCATTCGGAAACGTCCGGGCACTGTGGGAATTTGTGCAGCTATCCAGAATAAATATCAAGTGGATGCCGTTCCGCATGTACTCTGTGGAGGATTTACACGGGAGGATACCGAAAACTTTTTAATCGACTTAGATTTTTTGCAAATCGATAATGTGGTGGCTCTTCGCGGGGATGCGGTGAAGTCTGAGACCTATTTCACTCCCAACAAAGGTGGAAATGCTTATGCGACTGAATTGGTGGAACAAATCTCCGATCTCAACAAAGGGGTTTATTTAGATGATGCCCTCCAAAACACTATGGCAACCGATTTTTGTATTGGAGTTTCAGGCTATCCTGAAAAACATATGGAAGCGCCCAGTTTGGATTCGGATATTCACTTTTTGAAAAAGAAAGTTGAAGCCGGAGCCGACTATGTGATTACGCAGATGTTCTTTGACAATCAAAAATATTTTGATTTTGTAGAAGCCTGTAAGAATGCAGGAATAGATGTTCCGATTATTCCCGGCTTAAAACCGATTTCCATTAAACGTCATTTGAGCTTGCTTCCCCACCGATTCCACGTAGACTTACCCGATGTATTGGTAAAAGAAGTCATTGGATGTAAAGACAATAAAGAAGTTCGCCAAGTGGGGATTGAATGGTGTATCGCCCAAAGTCAGGAATTAAAAAAAGCGGGCGTTCCCTTCTTGCATTATTATTCTATGGGGAAAGCCGATAATATTCATCAAATAGCCCAGGCGGTTTTTTAGTCCTGCGTAAGTCGTTCGAATAATTGTTCCAGTTGTTGGCTTTTTCGTTGAAGCTTAACGATTTTAAGCCCGTTGTCGTGAGCAAAATCGAAGAGTACTGGGCGTAAATCCTTGGGCCCACTGGCGTGGATTTCATATTCGAAATCAAAGGTGTTTTTAACTTGATCGATTCCAGTGATTTGTTCGAGTGCGACAGTCTCCACCCGATAGTCGAAGGCTACTTCAATGATTTGAGTTTCGCGTTGTCTTAAATTTTCCAGCCGATCATCCAACACAATTTTGCCCTGATGAAGCACAATCACTCGGTCGCATAGAGCATCTACTTCCTGAAGGATATGGGTGGACAGCAAGATGGTCTTTGAGGCACCCAAATTTCGAATCAAATGGCGGATTTCGACCAGTTGATTGGGGTCTAACCCTGTTGTGGGTTCATCCAAAATAATAAACTCAGGATCGTGGATAATGCTTGCTGCTATCCCTACACGCTGTCGGTAGCCTTTAGAAAGGGTTTTGATTTTGGCGTGGGAGTATCCACTTAAACCCGTTTGTTCAATCACCTGTCCCAAAGCCGGATGTTTAATTCCATAGAGGGCAGCAATAAACTGTAAATATTCCAATACATACCAGTCCTTATAGAGGGGGTTGTGTTCGGGTAAGTAGCCCGTATGTGCTTGAATTTGTTTCCGCTGGGTTTTTAAGTCGAGGTCTTGAAAACGGATATCTCCTTGCCAGTTCTGATCATAACCGGATAAAATTTTCATCAAAGTGGTTTTTCCAGCCCCATTCGGGCCCAAAAACCCTACAATCTCCCCGGGATACAATTTCAGCTCAATATCCTGAAGAACTTTCTTGTCCGAATATGTTCGGGTGAGGTTTGAAATGCAGAGCAAGGGGGGTTCCAAATTCACAATAATTTGGTTTAAAGATAAGTTTCTTTTGTCGGATTCGTAAAGTAGGAAGGATGTTTTGCGATATTTAAAATAATCCTCGAAAAGTTTTGATTTTCAACTCAAGAGTATACATTTGTATTCATGATTGAGCAATCAACTTATTACAACAGCTTTTATTTTTTCTACGCACTGCGATAGGGAGAGGCTTTGTAATACCACTAATATAGAATGAAAGTCTCGAATACTCGAGACTTTTTTTTTTTGGAATAATATGAAGACACAACCGTCTATTGTTGGGATTCAGGGAGTCCGAGGGTCTTATCACCATCAGGTGGCTCGCGCTTGTTTTGGGGATCAGGTCCATTTTTGGGAATGTATGAGTTTTGATCGATTGCTACAAGGGCTTTTTTCTGGACAGTGCGAGGTGGCCGTAATGGCCTTAGAAAATTCGATTGCAGGCTCTATCCTCCCGAATTACGCTCTAATTGACCGTACAGGCGGGAAAATTATTGGAGAATACTTTCTCTCCGTACAACATCAACTCATGGGACTCTCTGGGCAAAGCTTAGGCCAGATTGAGGAAGTACGTTCCCATCCCATGGCTCTATTGCAGTGTCAGGAATTTTTAAGTCAATACGAGCATATCCGTCTGGTGGAAGCCGATGATACCGCAGTCGTGGCTGCCGATATTGCCCGGAATTCCTTATCGGGCGTAGCAGCGATCGCTTCAGTAGAAGCAGCCGAATTAAATGGTTTGGAAGTCTATGCCTCGAATATTCAAACCATCAAAAATAATGTGACCCGATTCGTGTTGCTGGCTCGGGAAGAGACCTCAAGCCCAGAGCACTTTAATAAGGCTTCTTTAAAAATCACGCTCGACCACAAGCGGGGAAGTTTAGCCACTATCCTGAATGTATTGAGTGATTGTCGAATGAACCTCACCAAGATTCAGTCTCTTCCGGTGATCGAAACCCCGGGGAAATACGCTTTTTTTATTGATGTGACTTTCGATTCGGTAGCAGATTTCCAAAAGGCAAAGTCGTTACTTGCCATAATGGCCACAAGTTTAAAAATTTTAGGAACTTATTCTCAGATTCATGATTAAGCAAGCTTTGGCCCGTCGGTTGAGCCATGTACAAGAATATTATTTTTCCAAAAAATTACGGGAAGTAGCGCAGCTCAGACAAGCGGGCCATCCGGTTTTAAATATGGGTATTGGTAGTCCCGATTTAGCTCCACATCCCCAAGTAATTGAAGCTTTGCAGTCGAGCTTAACACAAGAACACGCCCATCAGTATCAAAGTTATCAAGGCTTACCAGAATTGCGACAGGCGGCCGCCGATTTTTACCATACCCACTACGGGGTATCTCTTGATCCGAATCGGGAAATCTTGCCATTAATGGGTTCAAAAGAAGGGATTATGCACTTGTCTATGGCGCTTTTAAATCCGGGAGATCGTGTTTTAATTCCCAATCCAGGATATCCAACCTATGCTTCGGTCACCAAAATTGTGGAAGCATCTCCGGAATTTTATGCCCTCCAGGAAGGCAATCAGTGGCAACCTGATTTCGAAGCTTTGCAAGCTATGGATACTTCTGGAGTAAAACTCATGTGGGTAAACTATCCACACATGCCTACGGGAACCGCCCAACGATCGGAAACTTTTGAGCGATTGGTTCAATGGACGGCTGAACGAAAGATTGTTTTAGTTAACGACAATCCCTATAGTTTTATCTTAAACGATCGTCCGCAAAGTATTCTGGATCATCAGGATTTACAACCCCATGTATTGGAATTAAATTCTTTGAGTAAAAGCTCCAATATGGCCGGATGGCGAGTCGGGTTTATCTGTGGCTCATCCGAGCTGATTCAAGCGGTATTGAAAGTAAAAAGCAATATGGATTCGGGGATGTTTTTTGGATTGCAAAAAGGGGCAATAGAAGCACTAAAATTGGGTTCAGATTGGTATGATCAATTGAATTTAACGTACAATAAACGCCGGGCTAAAATTTGGGAATTGGCCGATCTTTTGGATTTGTCTTACGACCCTAAAGCTGTAGGGATGTTTGTATGGGCCAAGCTGCATAAGGGGCATCCGTCTGCCGAAAAATTTATTGATAATTTGCTTTACCAACACCATATATTCATTACCCCGGGAACTATTTTCGGAAGTGAGGGGACGGGTTATGTTCGTTTTTCACTATGCGTTTCGGAAGCGATCATTCAGGAAGCTATTAATCGATTAAAGCCATGAACATAGGAGTGATAGGTTTAGGTTTAATCGGGGGTTCAGTTGCACTGTCTTTTCGGAAGTATTTTTCTAAAGTTGAAATTTGGGGACAAGATGCTTCGGCAAATCATATGGAAGAAGCTTTAGACTTAGGTTTGGTGACTCGCAAATTACATCCGAAAGACTGGATTCAGATGGATGGTATTGTGATCGCCATTCCGGTGGATGCCACAGCAAAATTATTGCCAGAGGTTTTGGATGCGATTTCCAATCGCACTTGGGTAATGGATATGGGGTCTACCAAAGAAGCCATTGTTCAGGCGGTAGAAAACCATCCTAAAAGAGCTCAATTTGTTGCGGCACATCCCATCGCCGGAACCGAATTTTCGGGACCGAAAGCAGCCTCTGAAGGCTTGTTTTCAAAAAAGGTGATGCTTTTATGCGATACGCAAAACACCGATAGCCAACGCTTACAACAAGTGATCGGAATCTTAAACCGTTTTGAGATGCGGATCATTTCTATGGATGCTTCTTCCCACGATTTGCATGTGGCCTATGTTTCTCATTTGTCCCATGTCAGTTCATTTATGTTGGGACAAACGGTACTGGATATGGAAAAAAATCGGGAGGCTATTGTAGAACTCGCGGGGAGTGGATTTGCTTCAACGGTGCGCTTGGCCAAAAGTTCAGCTGCCATGTGGGCACCTATATTTTTAGAGAACAAAACTCATGTGCTTAATGCTTTACATGAATATATCGCTCATTTAAATACTTTTGCATCGGCTTTAGAACAAAACGACCGAACGGTCCTTTTAGAGCTGATGCACAAAGCCAATGAAATTAAACCCATTTTGGAAGGAATGACTCAAAATGGAAACCCAATACAATAATCGTTAAAACCAATTCAATGGAAAACCAAAAACAAATGCGAAAATGGCTCGATGATCTTCAGTTGGAACATCCCTTAGTCATTGCAGGGCCTTGTAGCGCTGAAACGGAAGAGCAGGTACTCAAAATCGCACACGAACTCAAAGACAGCGACGTTTCTGCTTTTCGAGCAGGAATATGGAAACCCCGAACCCGCCCTGGAAACTTTGAAGGCGTAGGGGCGATTGGGCTTAAGTGGTTGCAACGGGTTAAAGAAGAAACCGGATTGAAAATTGCAACGGAAGTGGCCAATGCCAATCATGTACAACTTGCGATGGAGCACGATATTGATATTTTATGGATAGGTGCTCGCTCCACTGTAAGTCCATTTATCGTTCAAGAAATTGCCGATGCGCTCAAAGGGACCGATAAAATTGTGCTCATTAAAAATCCCGTCAATCCGGATTTAGCTTTATGGCTTGGAGGGGTAGAGCGAATCCACTCTGCGAATGTCAATAAAATTGGAGTGATTCACCGAGGATTTTCTACCTATGAAAAAACTAAATATCGGAACAAGCCTGAGTGGCAAATAGCCATTGAACTCCAAAACAACTTTCCAGACCTTCCTTTGATTTGCGATCCTTCACATATTGCCGGTAGAAGAGACCTCATTTTTGATGTAAGTCAAGCCGCATTGGATTTAAATTTTGATGGATTAATGGTCGAAAGTCACTGGAATCCAGACAAGGCTTGGAGCGATGCCAAACAACAAATTACACCCGAGACACTTATTCAATACATGAAAGACTGGAGTGTTCGAATAAAAACGACCGATGCCGAAGAATACCAAAATGCACTCACTCAAATGCGTGCAGAAATCGATGCTGCAGACCAGACGCTACTCGATGCCTTAGGGAAACGGATGCAGGTGGCCGAAGCCATTGGAAAATTAAAGAAAGATAATAATGTAGCGGTTTTACAAAGCAAACGCTGGAATGAGATTTTAGGACGGATGATTCTCGAAGGAGAAGAACGCGGTTTAAGCGAAGAGTTTGTACTGCGTTTCTTTAAAGCGATTCACCAAGAATCGATTAACCACCAAGAACGCATTATCAATGCTTAATATTAAAAGCCCGGAAAACCGGGCTTTTTTTTCGGTTTAAGGTTGTTTTACTGTAACGCTTTTTGAATCCGGCTGATGGCTTCGCGAATATTTTTCTCTGAAGCAGCATAGGAAATTCGAATACAATTTTCGTTTCCAAAAGCTTCTCCGGTGACGGTAGCCACATGCGCTTCTTCCAACAGATAGAGCGCAAAGTCTGAAGCGTTCTGAATGGTTTTCCCTTTGAGTTTTTTTCCGAAATATGCCGATACATCCGGAAATACATAAAAAGCTCCTTGCGGTTGATTCAACTGAATCCCTGGAATCTGCGAGAGTAAATCGATTATTAATTCCCGACGGTTTTGAAACTCGTCTACCATATATTGGATGTTGCTTACGGGGGCTTCCAGAGCAGTGATTGTAGCCCGTTGAGCGATGCAGTTTGCTCCACTGGTGATTTGTCCTTGCATTTTATTACAGGCTTTAGCGATCCATTCGGGAGCACCGATATATCCAATCCGCCATCCGGTCATGGCAAAGGCTTTGGCGACACCATTTACGGTAATGGTGCGGTCATAAAGCTCCGGAATGGCTGCGATACTAAAATGTGGGGTTCCGTAATTGATATGTTCGTAGATCTCATCGGAAAGGATATAGATATCCGGATATTTTTCCAAGACTTTCCCAAGAGCGCGATACTCTTCTTCTGTATAAATGGTTCCACTAGGGTTGTTCGGGGAATTAAACATGACCAATTTGGTTTGGGGGGTGATGGCTGCTTCCAGTTGGTCAGGTGAAATTTTAAAGTCGGTATCAATGGACGACGGAATAATGGTAGACTTGGCTTCCGCCAAAGTTGCAATAGCAGAATAGCTTACCCAGTAAGGAGCAGGGAGTAGAACTTCATCTCCTGGATTCAATAAAACCATACAAACATTGGCAATCGATTGTTTGGCGCCGGTAGAGACGACCACCTGCGAGGGTTGGTATTCCAGTTGGTTGTCGCGTTTAAATTTAAGACAAATGGCTTCTTTCAGGTCGGCATAACCATCCACAGGGGAGTAGGAGTTGTAGTTGTCATTTACCGCCTGAATTGCAGCATCCTTAATAAATTCAGGGGTGTTAAAATCCGGTTCGCCCAGACTTAACCCAATCACATCCACGCCTTTATTTTTGAGTTCCCGAGCTTTAGCAGCCATCGCCAGAGTAGCTGAAATCGGTAAGGCTTCTATCCTGTTAGAAAGCTTTGTCATAATCCTTTTATTAGGGGATAAATTACATGCGAAAATAGTAGACTTTTGGTTCAATTTCATTGAAAAATGACTTTCCTTGCCAAAATGTTCACATTTTTCACAAATAGTCAGATTTTTGTTCCAGATAATTACGCCAAACTTCTTTGAATTCAATACTCAAATATTTTCCTGAGACCACCAAAGTTCAATTAGAACAATTTCAAACCATGGAGTCGCTTTATCAAGAGTGGAATAAACAAATCAATGTTATCTCTCGCAAAGATATGGCTGAGTTTTATGAGCGCCATGTCCTGCATAGTTTAGCTATTGGGAAAATCCAACACTTTAATGCGGGGGCCCGAGTTTTGGATGTAGGGACCGGTGGAGGATTCCCCGGAATTCCATTAGCGATCCTTTTTCCCGAGACCAAATTTTTTCTGATCGATAGTATTGGAAAGAAAATCAAAGTTGTGCAAGCGGTTGCTCAAGCTTTAGATTTAAAGAACGTCCAGGCACAACACCTACGCGCGGAACAAGTGAAAGGGTCTTTTGATTTTGTGGTGAGTAGAGCGGTTACGAAGATGGAACGATTTGTGCCCTGGATAACACAAAAATTCCGATCCCAATCGAATCATGAAAGAGCTAACGGTATTCTTTATCTGAAAGGAGGGGATTTAGTTAATGAACTCAAACCGTTTCCTAAAGCGGTCTGTTTTCCTATTCAAGCGTTCTATGAAGAAACGTTTTTTGAGACGAAACAGGTGGTATATATACCAATGGTTCAATAAGTTTTGGTGATTATAGAAGAATGCATTGCATGATCCAATTCTCGAAACAAACGTTTCATATTACATCGCATTACAGAATCGATATGTTGCATGTTTGAGGATAAACTGTCCAATTCGTCCCAATGGTCAATAAATATCATGGGATTAAACCTTTTCCGAAAGCGCGGACGAAATTTCATAGAAAACATGGAGTCGATGGATACCATTTCCATAGAGTCGGCCATAGAATGAATATTGGTCCCATTGATACCGGAAAATACATGCGATCCTGTATGCTGAACACTGTAGTAGCCATTACTGCTGGTTCGCATAGAATCATAGTGGATCAAGTTGCCTTGCTCATCGTATTCTTTGGTGACCTTGTAGCTGGATTGTTGGGCAAAACTCAAAAAGCCCATACCCAGCAAAAAACTGAAAAAAATCCTCGAAAAACTCATGGTTTCCAAAATTTTTGAACACTAATGTAGCAAAAACAAAGCTTGTAAAATGTTAAAGTTTATCCTAAAAACGGGTATTTATAATTCTGAGCAGGTACCAGAGTTTCTTTGATGAGTCTGGGAGATACCCATCGCAGTAGATTGTATACCGAGCCTGCTTTGTCGTTTGTTCCGGATCCTCGAGCTCCGCCGAAGGGTTGCTGCCCCACCACTGCTCCCGTGGGTTTGTCGTTCAAGTAAAAATTCCCGGCACTATTTTCCAAAGCTTCTAAGGCTTCTTCTAAAGCATAACGATCCTGAGAAAAAATGGCACCTGTTAATGCGTATTCTGAAGTTTGATCGACCAACTTTAAAGTATCCAGCCACTTATCATCCGGATAAACATAGACGGTTACTAATGGGCCGAATAATTCAGTTTCCATGGAGAAAAAATGTGGATTGGTGGTTTGTACCAAGGTTGGTTCTACAAAATACCCTTTAGAGTCGTCGTAGTTTCCTCCGGCTACAATTGTGGCTTCGTCTGAGGCTTTAATTTTTTCAATGGCATCTTTTAGTCGGTCAAAAGCACCTTGGTGGATCACGGCAGTTACAAAATTTTCAAAGTCTTCTGGACTTCCCATTCGAATCTCGCTCATAAATTTCTGTGTCTGTTCTAAAATTGCAGCGGCTTTGGATTCCGGAAGGTAAACACGAGAAGCAGCTGAACATTTTTGACCCTGATATTCAAACCCACCACGAACAATGGCAGTAGCCACTTCAATGGATTTGGCCGTGGGATGAGCGACGATAAAGTCTTTTCCTCCGGTTTCTCCAACGATTCTTGGGTAGGATTTAAACTGGTGAATTTTGGAGCCAATTTTAGACCAAATATCTTTGAAGACCGCAGTAGAGCCAGTGTAATGAATCCCAGCAAAATCGGGCGATTCTAAGACGGTATTCGTGATCATTTCAGGGTCCCCCATGATCATATTGATTACTCCCGGAGGAACGCCGGCTTCTTCAAAAATTTCCATTACAATTTGTGCTGAATAAACTTGATGATCGCTGGGTTTCCACACCACTACATTTCCCATTAAAGCTGCACTTGCCGGAAGATTTCCGGAGATTGCTGTAAAATTAAAAGGGGACACCGCATAAACAAATCCCTCCAGGGGTCGATAGGCTAAGCGATTCCAAAGGCCTTCCTCGCTTTCGGGTTGTTGCTCGTAAATTTCCTGCATGTAATAAGCATTAAATCTTAAGAAATCAGCAAATTCACAAGCGGCATCTATTTCCGCCTGATGGATTGTTTTGGATTGTGCAAGCATAGTACTCGCATTGATGGTATCTCGGTAAGGACCTGCAACTAGGGCAGCTGCTTTTAAAAATATCCCTGCACGAGCACTCCAATCCATTGTGCTCCAGCGCTCTCGGGCTTTAAGAGCTGCAGCTATGGCTTGTTTGACTTCTGTACTGCTGGCCTTGTGATAGGTTCCTAACTGATGTTGATGATCGTGAGGCGGATGCATACTTCCCAGTTCATTTGTAAAAATATCTTCTCCATTAATTTTTAATGGGACTTCTTTGGTTTGCCTATATAATTCTGAGTATCGATTCAAAACAGATGCCTTTTCAGGACTGTCAGGAGCATA
>JBMYNJ010000017.1:0-4240 GCA_049598145.1 Flavobacteriaceae bacterium
GGATTCCCTGCAGAGGTAAAAACAATCGGTACTTTGTAGGCCAAAATCAACTCTATAATCCGATCCATTTCGGGATAGAGCAAAGGCACATTAACTCCAAACGGTTGGGAAGTCGCCCGCTGGCATTTTTGGAGGTGTTCTTCTAAAATTTCGGGTCGCATAGAGCCAGCCCCCAACAATCCCAAACCGCCGGCATTGGAAACTGCACTGGCCAACTTCCAGCCACTGGTCCAAACCATTCCTCCCTGAACGATCGGATAACGGATTTGAAACAAATCACAAACAGTCTTCATTTGAATAATTTAAGCAATTACACCCGAACAAACCAATTCGCCTTCCAGATAAGCTGCTGCAAATTGCCCGGAAGTAATGGCGCTTTGGGGCGTTTGAAACACCCAATAGATCTCAGAGTTCGTCGGTATCAACCAAGCTTTTTGTAAGGGTTGTCGATACCGTATCCGCGCCCAAACCTCCATTGGGAAACGGTCTGGTGAATTTAAATCGGGGCGTACCCAGTGCATTTCATCCTCTGCCACCCATAGCGCAGGCCGAAACAAGCCGGGATGTTCACTTCCCTGCCCCACATAAATGATATTTTGCTCTATGTCTGTAGCAATCACAAACAAGGGCTCTGGAGTTCCCCCCACCGCCAAGCCTTTGCGCTGCCCGATTGTAAAAAAATGAGCTCCGTTGTGTTCCCCTACCTCTTTTCCGTCAGTGGGTTGGTAGCTGTTGGCTTCGGCTAGTTGGACCAGTTTTTCTGGATCGATTCCCGGGGGATTGTAATCGGGATAGGGGTGAATTTGAGTCGCAGGAATCTCGATAATCTTTCCGGGTTTAGATTGAAGCTGTTGTTGTAAAAAATCGGGAAGACGGACTTTCCCAATAAAACACAAGCCTTGAGAATCTTTCTTTTCGGCCGTTACCAAATCTTGCTCCAGTGCAATTTTACGGACTTCACTTTTTTGTAAATGTCCGATCGGAAAAAGCGTTTGCGCCAGTTGTTCCTGGTTTAATTGACACAAAAAATAGGATTGATCTTTCCCGGGGTCTGCCCCGGAAAGCAAGCGATAAATCGGCATTCCGTGAACATCGACCTCGGCTTTTTGACAGTAGTGTCCGGTCGCAACAAAATCGGCCCCTAGGGATTGAGCAATTTTTAAAAATACATCAAACTTAATTTCCCGATTGCACAAGACATCCGGATTGGGAGTTCTCCCCTGGGCATATTCGGCAAACATATAGTCGACGATCCGCTCTTTATATTCTTCGCTAAGGTCTACGGTTTGAAATGGAATCCCCAATTTTTCGGCCACCAACATAGCATCATGACTGTCCTCCAACCAAGGGCACTCGGCAGAAAGGGTCACAGATTCGTCGTGCCAGTTTTTCATAAATAAGCCGATGACTTCATAGCCCTGCTGAACCAGCAAGTGCGCTGCCACACTCGAATCTACTCCTCCGGAAAGACCCACAACTACACGCTTGCGTTGCTGTTCCATAGCGCTTGAAATTGCCATTTTAAGCAAAGGTACAAAAGGGAGGCACTTCCCTTGAAAGAATTAACGTCGCTTCCCGCGTTGCTGTGCCTTTTTTTGCTTTTCTGCTTCCTCCATCGCCTTTTGTAAACGGGCTGAAAAACCTCCTGATTTTTTGGGTTTTTTCTTGTTCTCTTCGATCTGTGCGTGGATTTTGGTGTCATCGACGATATAGTTCTTTATGACCAGCATGAGAATAATCGTCAATAAGTTCGACACGAAATAGTATAAACTCAAGCCACTGGCGTAGTTGTTAAAGAAAAATAACATCATTAGCGGCATGAGATAGATAATCACTTTCATGTTGGGCATCCCCGGTTGCTGGGGCATGGTTTGCTGCCCGGTGGTCATTTGGGTATATCCAAAAATAGCAATAGAGGCCAAGATGGGGAACAAACTGATGTGATCCCCATAAAAAGGAATGTTGAAGGGCAATTCTAAAACAGAGTCATAAGAAGACAAATCATCGGCCCAAAGAAACGATTCTCCCCGAAGCGCGTAGGCCACAGGAAAAAAGGTAAACAATGCATAAAAAATAGGCAACTGAAGGAGCGCGGGCAAACAACCCGACATGGGATTTACTCCAGCCTTATTGTAAAGAGTCATGGTTTCTTGCTGTCGCTTCACAGCATCGCCCTTAAACTTAGCGTTGAGCTCCTCTATTTCCGGGCGCAACACCTTCATCTTTATTTGAGATACATAGGATTTATAGGTTACCGGAGACATGGCTAAACGCACCAAAATAGTCATCAGGATAATCGCAACCCCATGCGGCAGGAACGATGATAAAAAACCGAAGAGCGGCAAGAATACCCATTTATTAATCCAGCCAAAAATACCCCACCCTATGGGGAGAGAGGCTTGCAGGTCTCCTTCCTGCTCGGCTAAAAGGTGGTAGTCTGTCGGAATAAAATACATCACCATTCGGCTGTTGAGTTCCCCGGCACTATTCAATTGAAATTGGGTGCCAAAAGCTTTGGTGAATTTTTCTTCTAAAGATTCTTCAGAAGCTAAGTTTTTGGAAGTCATGCGTACTTCTTGGAGGGGCACCTCGGGTTTTAAAATCTGGCTAAAAAAGTGCTGTCGATACGAAACCCAACGCACATTGGATTCAGTTTCCTCGTCATCGCTGGTCAGGGAGAGATAGTCCACCCGATCGCCGTCATAGCCATAGGTCAATTCGGTATAACGATTTTCATAATCGATACTTTTCGAATTTCGAAAGGCATTGGTATTCCATAGGACATGTGCATCATTGATCAAAACCGCAAGTCCGGTGGTTTGCACCTGAAAATCCACAAAATAAGAATCGGGTGACAAAGTGTAAATCATTTGCAATTCTTGGCCAGGAGCGACGGCAGCTGTATAGGTCAACACTTGTTTATTCCCTTGGGTTCGACTAGCCGCCTGAAAATACATATCGGAAGTATGTAAGGTGCGCCCGTCTTGTGTTTTCAGCTCCAAATCTAAGGAAGCATTCGCTTGATCAATTAAGTATAAAGGCTCATCGAGATAGTTCCGGATGCCTTTGAGTTCGGCTCGGGTGATTTGTGCTCCTTTGGAGTTAAAATCCAGTCGAATATATTCGTTTTCAAGGGTATTGGCGACCGCTTCAGTACTTTCAAAAACTTTAGAAAAGGTTCCGAATTGTTGTTGAAGCAATAGTTCCTGAACAGAATCTGAAGGCTTCTCAGGGGCCTCTGGGGAGGTTACAACTTGCTCAGTGGTGGGCTCTTTAGCCACTTCCTCCTCCGGTGCTTGGCGATAAAGCATCCAAGTGAGGATCAAGGCGATTAATATAAAACCTATAAACTGATAGGGGTCAAAACGTTTTTCTTCCATTTTTATTTTTTCAATCTTTATTGTGTAGTGGAACGTTCAAGCGCTGCCCGAATAAAGTCCACAAATAGCGGATGCGGATTCGAAACCGTGCTTTTGTATTCGGGGTGAAACTGTACCCCAATAAACCAAGGATGATGGGTAAGGGTTACGATTTCCACCAATCCTGTTTCGGGATTGATCCCTGCAATCTGGAAGTCTTCATCAAAAATCACTTCCTGATAGGCTTCATTAAATTCGTAACGGTGTCGATGACGTTCAGAAATATGCTGAAGTCCATATATTTTTTGGGGTAAACCAGCACTTAAATCACAATCCCAAGCCCCTAAACGCATGGTTCCACCTTTTTGTTCAATATTTTTTTGAGCCTCCATCAAATCAATTACCGGGTCGGGCGTGTTGGCATCCATTTCAACAGAATTGGCTTTCGGGATATTTTTGACATTACGAGCATATTCAATTACCGCCATTTGCATCCCCAAACATATTCCAAAAAATGGAATCTGATGTTCACGCACATATTGCACCGCCAAGATTTTGCCTTCAATCCCGCGTTCGCCAAATCCCGGTGCGACAATTAACCCCTGTATATCTGCCAATACTTCTGCGATATTTCCGGCTTCCAATTCTTCAGAATGAATACTCACCACCTGGACGTCAACCTCATTGGCTGCTCCGGCATGAATAATCGCCTCAAGGATTGATTTATAAGAATCTTGTAGTTCCACATATTTCCCAACCAATCCAACTTTAATTTGCGATTTAGGGTTTTTAAGTTTCTTTAAAAAGCTATTCCACTCGGAAAGATCCGGCTTTCGCTCGGTGGGTAAATGGAGTTTTTTTAGAACCACTTGGTCGAGTCC
>JBMYNJ010000017.1:4250-24170 GCA_049598145.1 Flavobacteriaceae bacterium
GTCCTTCTTCCAACATTAACAAGGGGACATCATAGATCGTATCTGCGTCTATGGACTGAATCACCGCCTCGGGCTCTACGTTGCAAAATAACGCTAGTTTGAGCTTTAAATCAGCTGAAAGCTGATGTTCGGTTCGGCAAACCAAAACATCGGCTAAAATTCCACTTTCCATCAAGGTTTTAACAGAGTGTTGGGTAGGCTTCGTTTTAAGTTCGCCTGCCGCTGCCAGATAAGGCACCAAAGTCAAATGAATACTCAAAGTATTTTCTTTGCCCAGATCCCAGATGAGTTGACGAACGGCTTCGATATAGGGCAAGGATTCTATATCCCCTACCGTCCCCCCAATTTCTGTGATGATAATATCGTAATCGCCCGTTTCTCCTAAAAGTTGAATTCGTCGTTTGATTTCATTAGTGATATGCGGAATCACCTGTACCGTTTTTCCTAAAAACTTTCCCATGCGCTCTTGCTCAATAACGGTCTGATAGATTCGTCCGGTCGTGACATTATTCGCTTGAGAGGTATTCACATTTAAAAAGCGTTCGTAGTGCCCCAAATCCAGATCGGTCTCTGCCCCGTCGTCGGTTACAAAACACTCGCCGTGTTCATAGGGGTTTAAGGTCCCCGGATCCACATTGATATAAGGGTCTAGTTTTTGTATAGTCACCCGAAATTGTTGAGCTTGCAGGAGTTTAGCTAAAGAAGCGGCAATAATTCCTTTCCCGAGTGAAGAACTCACTCCACCTGTCACAAAAATATATTTGGCTGCCATCCGGTTTAAAACGCTTTTTTCGTTTATCCGGACTCAAAATTACGAAAAGTCCAAAGGACAGACTCTTTAAATTAATTATTTCTTTAGCTCTACAATCTCAAATCCTTGATGCTGGAGAACGAATACGGCGGTATTCTCATAAGCTCCCTCATCAACCAAACGATAATCAAAAGCATTTTCACGGTATTCCGTCCGGCCCAATTGCATGCCGGAAGAAAGTTCTCGACCCACAGCTAAACGCAAAATAAAATCCAGAACTATATCATAAGCCCGGATAGCATTAGCCTCGGGAAAATTCCCGAATTTTTGATGATAACGCTCCAAAAAGAGGGTGTCTTTCAATTCTCCTAAAGGTTTGCGAACATCCGGATAAGTAAACTTTAACGCCCCCAATTGCTCCTTGGGGATTTGAGCGTTGTCATAAATGTTGCTTCGATAAGAGGTGTATAATTCTATTGCCTTCCCTTTGGAAAGCTGAGCATTTAAAAGAGAGGTCGTACTCGCGATTAAAGCCAAGTCCTTCGATTCTAAAATCACCTTGTTGGGAATCGAATCTACTAAGAGCGAATCCACCAGATCCGGAAGTAAAACATTTCCGACTTCAGGCAATAATAGTTGGGCTTGGGGATATAGATTTTTCCATCTGGGTTCCAAATCTTTGTGGATGGAGTCTACCACCACAAACACTTGTGAAAGTGTGTCGGGATATTTTTCTAAATAACTAAACATCCGGTCTCTTAGCCGTTTTTCAGAGGGCATTGATTGGATTACATTGGAACGAAAACGAACCCTTTTGGTCGATAAAGGAGAAATTTTAGGAGTTTTTGCTAGGAGTTTAGAACCGCTTAAAAAGTCAAAATTACTGGGAATTAATGGGCCAATTAAAGCATCAAAACCGTTTAATTTCCCTTGTTCGACCAATTGCTTGATTTGATATTTATCGTTTTGGGTATCAAAAACTTCCAAAAGGATTTGTACCCCTAACCGGGATGCCTCATCGATCGCAAGAAGGGCGCCAAAATAAAAATCTAATGAGATGGTATGCAGGTTTCTTCGACTTAACTGGTATTGGGTGCGCGCTACCGAATCGAACAAAATTTCCTGTCCCTTAAAAGGCAATAACAGAGCTAGGGAAACCTGCGCTGGTAATTTAAGAGAATCTGCTATTCGATTGGTTTCGACTAAAAGTGCATTTTCGACTTTTAGCTCGCCAGTTGCATCTCCGGGAACTTTTAAAATCATCCCCACTTGCAAGCCCGTTTCGGCTAATTGTGGATTTAAGGTTTCTAAAGTAGCGCGATCGACTCCTATTTTTTGTTGAATTCTGTAGAAACCTTCCTTCGGCTGTACGGTATAATAATTAAAAGACTCGTCGATGGTGGGGCTAATAGAGTCTCGCTTCGCAGCATCCGAGGGTTGGGGTAAACGAATTTGCTGACCGATTTGTAATCCATTTAGAATCTGTGGATTTAAGGCTTCTAAATCGGCAACCGTTAAACCGTTTTTATAAGCAATTCTCCATTTGGTTTCTTTGGGTTGAACGGTGTATAAGACAAAGTCGTATATGGGTGTCGGTGCAGACTTAGGTTCTTGGGTATAGACCGGAATTCGTAAAATCATCCGGCGTTTTAGCCCTGTTTTTTTCACAATGGCGTTGTAGGTGAGGATTTGGTCAACACTAACCTCATATTGTCGAGCTAGACTATACAAAGTTTCGCTTTTGCGAACTTTATGGGAAATAAAACGTTCCGGAGTTTGTGCCCTCAAGGGGGTTTGAAACCCGATGAACAATGCTAAAAAAACAATCCAATATCTCATGTCTATTGTTTATTCCCACTCAATCGTTGCAGGAGGCTTAGAGCTGATATCATAGACCACTCGGTTCACTCCAGGAACCTGATTGATGATCTGATTGGATATTTTCTGAAGAAATGCATAAGGCAAATCAACCCAGTCGGCGGTCATCCCATCGGTCGATTGAACAGCCCTTAAAGCTACACATTTTTCGTAGGTTCGTTCGTCTCCCATAACCCCTACACTATTCACTGGTAGCAAAATGGCTCCAGCCTGCCAAACCTGATCGTAGAGATCCCAGTCTTTTAATCCCTGAATAAAAATGGCATCCACTTCTTGAAGGATCCGAACTTTTTCTGCGTCGATGTCCCCTAATATTCGGATGGCTAACCCAGGGCCTGGAAAAGGATGTCTCCCTAAAATTTGAGGGTCTATTCCCAAACTTTTTCCCACCCGACGGACTTCATCCTTGAACAACATCCGCAGAGGTTCCACAATTTTTAACTTCATATAGTCGGGCAGGCCTCCAACGTTGTGATGGGATTTTATGGTCACAGAAGGTCCATTAACAGAAACCGATTCAATCACATCAGGGTAGATGGTTCCCTGACCCAACCAGTTGGCGTCTTTTACCTTTTTGGATTCCTCGTCGAATACGTCAATAAAAGTATTTCCAATAGCTTTCCGCTTCCTTTCTGGGTCTGAAACTCCCTTTAATGCACCTAAAAATGTCTTTGAAGCATCTACTCCCTTCACTTGTAAGCCCATCCCCTGATATTGTTCCAATACTTGATTGAATTCGTTTTTCCGCAACAAGCCGTTATTGACAAAAATACAGTGGAGCTGTTTTCCAATCGCTCGATGTAAGAGAATCGCTGCCACTGTAGAATCGACCCCTCCGGAAAGGCCTAAAATTACTTGTTCCGTACCGATTTGAGCTTTGAGATCGGCGATGGTCATATCCACAAACGAATCGGGAGTCCAATCTTGTGCACAAGAGGCGATCCCCACCAAAAAGTTTTTTAACAGAGTGCTGCCATCAGTTGAATGATAAACCTCAGGATGAAATTGTAATCCATAAATGGGTAACTCGTTAAAGGCAAAGGCGGCATTGATAACATCGGCCGTACTAGCGATCAAATGGGAAGCCTTAGGCAATTCCTGAATCGTGTCGCTATGGCTCATCCACACTTGACTTTCTGCCGGAATATCGGCCATCAGTGATTCATCGGATTTTAAATATTGAAGGTTGGCTCGGCCGTATTCTCGGGTTTTGGAAGGACTAACGCGCCCCCCGAGATTTTGAGCTAAATACTGAGCCCCATAACAAACGGCCAAAACCGGAATTCCTGACTGAATGATCGTTAAATCGACCTGGGGGGCATCTTCGGATCGAACCGAAAAAGGAGAACCGGACAGAATCAATGCTTTGTAAGCAGTTGGATCTTCAATAGGTTTGTGATAGGGAACGATTTCACAATAAATATTTAATTCTCGCACCCTACGGGCAATCAACTGGGTATATTGGGAACCAAAATCTAGTATGAGAACTTTTTCTTGCATGCGCAAAAATACAATTAAATCGCTTGGAAATCGGAATTCTTATGAAAGCTCTACAGCCCAAAATCGAGGAACCAAAGGAGTGAAGTTTTGATATAAAAAACGGAGGAATTCCGGCCCTTCTTTTTCATAAAACTCCATGAAATTCAAGGTTCGTTCCTGCAGTTTTCCTTGAGGAAAAAAAGCTTCGTGTAGCAGTACCAAACGAGTCACATGGTCTTTTAATTTACGCTTCTGCGCCTTAAGCAAACGTTTTTCCAATGCCTCTAATCCTTTGAGTTGCTTGTGACGTTGAGCTTTTAAAGCCCCTTCAAAAGAAGGATCTGTTTGAGACACCAAAGGCTCAAGAGCCGAAAATTGTTCGGAAAGCTGGTCCTTTAAGTCGTTCAAATCCAAATTAATATTACTGATTAATCGAATTTTTTTATTAATTAATGCATTCCGATCCAGAAAAATATCGTTGAGTTCAAGCCCCATTTTTTGCCATTTGACATGTTCTTTTTTTCCAAATAACAGTGCAGACTGTCGTAACAAAAGCAGAGGAAAAGGAATCTTGGACGCTTGAAAATATGATTTTAATTGCAGCCAATAGGCCAACTCCCCGCCACCGCCGATATAAGCAACATTTGGCAAGATACATTCCTGATATAAAGGGCGCATGAGCACATTAGGGGAAAAACGCTCGGGCGAATTATCCAATAAAGCTAATATTTCATCTTCTGTATAGGTCTTAGAATTCCCTTCCAATCCATAGCCTTCTTCCAGCGGAAGAATACGCTGACGGTAATTAGAACTCAAGTAAAAAAGATTGATCGGGCGAGGGTTGACCTGGGGCTTATAGCTCTTATTGTAATTGGATTTTATTTTTTGGCTCTGTTCATTCACCGCTGTTGCACAATTGCCCTGCAACAATTCGGTCTGCATCTGGGGGACAAAAAGGGCTTTCAAACGAGGATTATCAGCATTGATAATCAGCAGTCCGTAGTCTTGAAACAAGGCATGTACCAAGCGAAAAGTTGCTTCACTCAAGGTAGTTGCCGAACGGTAGCTTTCTTCAAGCCACTTGTGAATCGTATTCGAAAAGGGACTTTGGGGCAATTGTTTTTCCCATAGGTCTAAGACCGGCAGCAGGTCTGTTAACTCTTTTTGGCCGACTGCTCCTGCTGATTTACTGTTCCATTGAAATTTTTTTCCGGCATACTGAAAGGAGGCAATTTCCTCAAAATCGTGATCTTCTGAAGCCATCCAAAAAACAGGTACATAGGTGGCTGGACCGCTATGAGCATTGAGTTCTTCTGCCAATTTAAGTACCGTTAAAATCTTATAAATAAAATACAAAGGGCCGGTCATTAAACTCAATTGATGGCCCGTGCAAAGAGTTACTGTATTTTGGTCAGCCAGTTTATCAATGTTTTCCTGAACTGCTGGATGGGAAGTCATGGAGGAATATTGTTCTTGAAGCACTTCCACCAATACCGATCGGTGTTTTTCTGAATAGTCTTCTACTTTTCTAGCAGCTTGGGCTTCGAGGTTTGCCTGTGTTGGCAAACCATTGTGAAATTCCGCTAATCGAGCATCATCTTCGAGATAGTCCCGAATGAGGGCGGAGTTCAGACCAATGTCGGAAAAATCAAAGGGGATGGCATTCATGAAGTTGAGGCTATAGGTTGCTGATGGAGCGGTTGGGCGTATAAGTCGAAATCGTCTGCACTCACAATTTCCACTTCAACAAATGCACCTTGTTTTACGTAATATTTTCGGGCATCAATTCGCACTTCGTTGTCTACATCGGGTGAGTCTGCAAAAGTTCTTCCCACAAAATAGTTTCCTTCTTTTCGATCAATTAAGCAGGAGAAAATCTGCCCTATTTTTTCTTGATTCAATTCCCAAGAAATTTGACCCTGCAACTCCATTAACTGATTGGCACGTTCCTGTTTGACTTCGGAGGGAACATCGTCTACCAAACCAAAGGCGTGGGTGTTTTCTTCATGACTGTAGGTAAAACAACCCAAACGATCGAAACGTTGTTGTTTGACAAAGTTGACCAAAGCCTGAAAATCAGCTTCAGATTCTCCGGGATAGCCTACGATCATACTCGTGCGAATACGGATTCCTGGGACTTGTTCTCGGATTCGATCCAAAAGGGCGGTAGTTTTTGCCTGGGTAGTACCACGTCGCATGGATTTTAAAACCGGATCAGCGATATGCTGTAACGGGATATCCAAATAATTGCAAATCTTATCTTCTTCCCGAATCACCTGTAAAATATCTTCTGGAAAACCGGTAGGAAAGGCATAATGCAACCGAATCCATTGAATCCCCTCCACCTGACAGAGCGCCCGCAAAAGATCGGCCAAACGTCTTTCACCGTAAAGGTCTAAACCGTAATAGGTAGAGTCTTGAGCAATTATCAATAATTCTTTTACACCCTCTCGTGCCAAGGTTTCAGCGCGTTCGACTAAGGTTTCGATAGGAGTCGATTGATGTTTTCCTCGCATCAAAGGAATGGCACAAAACGAACAGGGGCGATCACAACCTTCCGAAATTTTAAAATACGCATAATGTTTGGGGGTCGTGGTTAATCGTTCTCCCAAAAGCTCGTGTTTATAATCGGCTCCTAAAGTCTTGAGCAATAGCGGTAAATCTTTAGTGCCAAAGTAGGCATCGACATCCGGGATTTCTTTTTGTAAGTCGGGTTTGTAACGTTCACTTAGGCAGCCGGTCACAAAAACTTTTTCTACAGCTCCCGAATTTTTGCGCTCGACCTGTTCCAAGATCGTCTGAACAGATTCGTCTTTGGCTTGGTCAATAAACCCACAGGTATTGATCACTATAATCTCTCCTTCTTGCTCATGAACCACGGGTTTCCCATTGGCTTTTAATTGACCCATCAACACCTCGGAATCGTAGAGGTTTTTGGAACACCCCAAGGTGATCACATTAATCGTTTTTTGATGTATACTTTTGGTTCGCATATCTTAATCCAGTGGGGGAGCCTGTCGGTGTTGGGTCCTTTGTTCATAAACTACACCTAAATGAAACAAAAGGGCTTCTTGGGAAGAGGGGGCGATAAAAACCAAATCCGAGGGTTCCCCGGAAGCTTTAATCCCCATGGGCACAGCAAGTGCCGGATAATGAGCTAAAGCAGCATATCCCGCCGTGTAGTTGTCTATAGAAATAACCGCATCCAATTGATGAGCCTTCATAGGCGTTTGAAAATAGCGTTTCCCTTCACTCATCAACCGCATTTTTAATTCCTGAAAAGCTTCTTCAGAAGTCGTATCCGCTACAATTCCTTTAAAAACCCCCTGTCCATAGGGGGCGTGCAGCAAGCTGTCTCGATCGTTAAATCTAAGCACATCGACCACCGATTGAACGGCAACTTCAGAACCCGCATAGCGTTTTAAATACTGGGGCAGATCACTTTTCATATCTACATCCAAAAGTGTCCCAAACCCTTGAGTGTTCACCTCCGGTCCTTCAATTTCAATTAAACTCGCACCCAAATCGCTTAATTCCTGAACCGCACGAGCATACAGAGAGTCCTGTGTAAAAGATTTGAAATATCCGATCCGTTTCCCGTTTAAATCATCTGGAAGACTCTTCGGGATCGAAAGAGTATCCCCCGGAAGCGCGAGGGGATCATCGGGATCGTTTCCTTGAATTGCGTTGAAGACAATTAAAGCATCTACTACATTTTTGGTAATGGGCCCTGCGGTATCAAGGCTACTGGAAATGGGAACTATACCGGATCGGCTGACACGACCGATTGTCGGTTTCAAACCCACAACTCCGTTTTTCCCGCTGGGAGATAAAATGGAACCTGAGGTTTCTGATCCAAGGGTTACAGCCCCGTAGTTCGCTGTGGTGGCGACTCCGCTTCCGGAGCTAGAGCCTCCGGTTTCGAAGCGCATCCTTCCATAAGGGTTAAGAGTTTGTCCTCCCAAAGCGCTATACCCCAAAGGACAGCCTGAACAAAAATAATAAGCCCATTCGCTAAGGTTGGTCTTCCCTAAAATAACGGCTCCTGCGGTCTTGAGTTTTTGAGTGATAAAGGCATCTGGAGCCTCATTTGAAGCTAATGCTGCCGCCCCTGCTGTTGTAGCTAACCCTGAAACGTTGATATTGTCCTTTAACAAAATCGGAATGCCGTATAAGGAATAAGGATCGACCTCCTGAGCCTGACGATCTCGCGCCCGAGCTTCCTCAACCGCCTTAGGGTGAAGCGCAATAATGGCATTTAAAAACTGCTCCGGATCATTTTCATAACGATAGATTCGAGTCAAATAAAAAAGGGTGAGTTCTTCATAGGTCATTTGACCCGAGGCTACCGATCTTTGAAGGCTGGGGATATCTTTTTCTAGTATTAAAGGTTTTAAGGACTCATAACGGTTCGAATCAAATGCTTGGATCTCCGCCTCCAAGCTTCCCCAAATCGCTTCTCGATCCCGATGTTGGGACAAGATGCGTTTAAACTGCATTCGGTTGTTCTTATGCGTGGCGCTTTTTTCAAGAAGGAATTTTTCGTCGAAAGCCTCCCAAATATTGGGCTTAGGAGTTTCCTTACATTGAACGAGCAATAAACCTATGCATAAAAACCCTAAAAAAGACCCTTTTAATTTTTTCATCATCCTGTATTTTAATTTATTCATCACCTCTTTGAACGGGATTCATCCCAACGACTTCACTTAAGAAATCAATAGAAGCCTCGGCCACCCGATCATATACTTGAGTGGAAATATAAGAGGTAATCACATGTTCATTGGCTTCGGGAAAGGCTTGTTTCACCTTTTTAGCTTTAGGAGTACCCAGATGATCAAACATCCTTAGCATCGCCGGAACCGATACGACGGGGTCTTGCTCCTGCTCATTTTTGTAGTAATACCCCATAAACACCGGCTGAGTAACCTTTTTAAAGGTGGACTTTCGCATGGTTTGATCCATGAGTCGTTGCAAGTGTGTAATCCCCTCTAATCGGTATTTTGTCGACCAAAATTGTTTTTTGAGCTCGCTGGGGTTATTCATCAGGTGATATTTTCCGCCCTTTACTAATCGAGCCAATTGAAGCCCCCAAGGCTTCGATAATAATTTTACTGCGGGATCAGCTACTTGAATATTCGGGCTGTATAAAAGGAGGGCAGCAATTTTGGGTTCCTGAGCCAATGTTAGTGCAAGTGTTGCACCGGAGGAAGTCGCTAGCACCACTAAGCTGTCGCCTATGGCTTTGCCCACTTCTAGAGCTGCTTTGGCACTATCCAAATAGTTAGTTCCGCTAAACGACATTAGAGTTTCCTCCTCTTCAAGTCCGTGACCGGCCAGACGGGGGAGGTATAAATTTGCTCCAAAAACATCTGCAACTTGCTTGTGTACCGGAGCCCCCTCTTCATGACTGGCTGAAAATCCGTGTAAATACACCACACTATAGGGGGTTTTTTGGGGAACACTGTCCGCAAAATGAATCACTGATGCATTCCCCGGTTTTATATTGGGAAAAGCTTTCTCTTGAGCTTTCACCCAAGCGTCTAATTCCTTTATATCTTCTGGGACTTCAGGTGCTGGATGATCTAAAACCGGACGTTCTACTCTGGGTCCTAATAGATATACCGCTCCTAAAAGAAGGAAAAAGATGGAAGTATAACGAAGAAATTTTTGCATATTTAACTAAAAAAGGTAGTTATAAAAGTTTCGGGATCAAAGGCTTGTAAGTCGGTCACCCCTTCACCTACACCGATATATTTGACAGGAATTTGGAATTGATCTGAAATGCCCAAGACAACGCCCCCTTTGGCAGTGCCGTCGAGTTTGGTGATGGCTAAAGCAGTGATGTCTGTTGCCGCGGCAAATTGCTTGGCTTGCTCAAAGGCATTTTGTCCGGTAGAACCATCCAAAACCAACAAAACCTCATGGGGAGCCTCGGGAACAACCTTGGCCATCACCCGCTTGATTTTGGACAACTCCTGCATTAGATTCGTTTTATTGTGTAACCGGCCGGCCGTATCGATCAGGATCACATCTGCATTTTGGGCTACCCCGGATTGCATGGTGTCAAAGGCGACCGAGGCAGGATCGCTTCCCATTTGCTGTTTTACGAGAGTGACCCCGGTTCTGTCGGCCCAGATTTGCAATTGATCGATGGCTCCTGCCCGAAAGGTGTCGGCAGCCCCCAAGACTACTTTTTTGCCTTCTTGGCTGAATCGGTGGGCCAGCTTTCCGACGGTTGTGGTTTTTCCGACTCCGTTGACGCCCACAATCATAAAGACTTTCGGAGTCGTGGATTCTTTTTCTTCCGATGGAGGAGTAACTAAAATTTCCAACAACACCTGTTTTAGGTGCATGGCCAGATCGGCACTATTCAAATATTTTTTTTCAGCTACCCGTTCTTCTAAATGATCGATGATCTTTAGCGTGGTTTGCACCCCTATATCGGAGGCAATCAGCACTTCCTCCAATTCGTCTAACAAGTCGGCGTCTACGGTAGAACGTCCGGCAATGGTTTGCGTCAATCGGGAAAAGAAGGATTTTTTGGACGATTCGAGTCCAGCGTCTAATTGTTTAAAATTAGAAGAGGATAAAAACTTTTTTAACTTACTCATAGCTGCTAAGAATCTCAAAAATACCGCTTTCCAACGTCTTCTTCAAGCCATTAGCCGAATTATCCGCTAAAAGGGAAAAAAGGAATTGCTTGGATTAAAGAGGCTTAAATCCAGCGAACAAAAATTCTTGAGTGGTGTCAAAGGGGGTTTGGTGAAGCAGTCGTTCGGAAAAAGTCATCTGAAATGCTTGCGAAAAGCATGCTGCTAAACTCCTTTCGGAATATTGCTGGATGTCGATACCACTGCAACGTGTTGGCCCTTGGTCGGAAAACGTTCCGATCAGTAAAGAACCTTCGGCTGCCATACTGCTGGCGGCGTTAGACACATAGCGTTGCTGATCTTCTGGAGTGGTTAAAAAATGAAAAACGGCACGATCGTGCCAAAGGAAATATTCTTTTTCTGCCTGCAATTGAGTCACATCCGAAACGATCCACTCCACTTTGGAGGCCTGAGTGCCTAGGCGTTGCTGTGCCCGTTTTAAAGCTTTGGAAGAGATGTCTAAAACGGTGAGGTCGGTGTAGCCCAATTCCAAGAGGGAATCGACCAGAAAACTGTCGCCTCCGCCCACATCAATGATCGGAGCATCTTTGGGGAGATTAAAACTTTGAATAAACTGTAAAGAGGTTTCGGGCCGGGGCTGATACCAACTGACTTCTTCTTGTTCTTTGGTCTCGTAGATATGTTCCCAATGCTTTTGGCGGGCAGGTGAATTCATGGCTCAGATTTATATCGAAGTTAAAACAATCTTAGGTTGAAACCTAAACCAAAAAAAAATCCCCTCGAAGGAGGGGATTGTCTCAGCGGTTGCTGCTTTATTTTTTATTAAGCCAATCGTTGGCTAAATCCGGAGGGATAATGGTTTCTACAAAAGAGTAGGAAGAGGCTCCGTCTTTTTTCACCATTTTGATGGCTTTGGTCAGACGCTTGGATCCGGTTTGTAAAGTTGCTACAGATTTCTTTGCCATGACTATTTAATTTCTTTGTGAACCGTCATTTTTTTCAAAATGGGGTTGAATTTTTTAATTTCTAAACGCTCGGGCGTATTTTTTTTGTTCTTAGTGGTGATATAGCGCGAGGTTCCGGGTTGTCCTGAGTCTTTGTGCTCTGTACATTCCAAAATCACCTGTACTCGATTGCCTTTCTTTGCCATGACTCTATTTGATTAATCCTTTTGCTCGGGCTTCCTTAACAACAGCCGTGATCCCTTTTTTATTGATCGTTTTTATGGCTGACGTAGACACGTGTAAAGTGATCCAACGGTTCTCTTCGGGTAAGAAAAAACGTTTCTTGGTGATGTTGATATCAAAACGGCGGCGCGTTTTGTTCATCGCGTGGGAAACGTTGTTTCCAAACATCACACGTTTTCCAGTGATTTGACAAACTTTAGACATTTGTTCTACGATTTTGTTAAATGGAGTGCAAATTTAAACTATTCTCTCAGAATACCAAACGCCCCATTCTTAATTTTTTAGCTCTGGTGAAAGGCTATATACTTCTTTTGCAAGCATCTCAAAAGCTTTGTTGATCGCCTTTTGAATGACTCGTTCACGATGGTTCCCAAAGGTGTAGGCTTCTACTCGGCATCCTCCGGGATAGGCTAAAGCGATATACACCCGTCCTACAGGGGCACGCCCCTCCGAAGTACTCGGTCCTGCATTGCCTGTTGTCGCCAAAGCAAAATCGGTATGAAACCGGGCCTGAGCTTGTAAAGCCATTTGCTCAGCCACCTCTGAACTCACCACCCCATACTGGTGAATTGCGTGAGCCTCTACGCCCAAAATTTGAGTCTTTTGACGGGAATCATAAGCTACCACTCCTCCTTGAAAAAAAGCGGAGGCTCCCTCAAATTGGGTCAAGCGTTGAGCAATCCCCCCTCCGGTGCAGCTTTCGGCCACAGCCAAGGTTTGTCGACGAGCTACCAGAGCTTTTCCAATTTGTTGTTCAATAGGGTCTTCCCCTTCCAGTCCGACATAAATATCTTTGATTTGACCGATCAATAATTCGATCTGCCTATTGACAACTGCCTGAACCTTTTCCGCATCTTTCCCAATGGAACTCAATCGAATCCGCACCCGACCCAAACTGGGTAAATAAGCAATCTTGACCGATTCAGGAAGATTGTTTTCCCAAGTTTCCACCCGTTTAGCGATCACACTCTCGCCCAGACCGTAGGTCTGAACGGTTTGGTGATAAATAAATGGACGGTCGAAAGTTTGTTTCAGAGCCGGAAGAATGTGTTCTTCCATCAGGGCCTTCATCTCAAAAGGGACACCTGGCAACGAAACAACAACTTTCCCTTCTTTTTCAAACCACATGCCGGCAGCCGTCCCATAAGCGTTTTTAAAGATCCGTGCCTGAGCAGGAAGCCATGCCTGATCTCGGTTGCTCTGCTGTATGGGCGATTGCACATATTGTTTAAAGATGCTTTCTATATGCTCTAGGATTTCCGGGTATAATTTGAGTTTATCTCCAAAATAATGAGTCAAACTGTGTTTAGTCACGTCGTCTTTGGTGGGGCCTAAACCTCCGGTAAGAATCAAAACTTCGGCTCGGCTGAGCCCTGCATCCAATGCCTTGACTATGGCTTCGTTCGTGTCGGAAATTGACGTGATCTGAACGACATCAATCCCAATATTGTTTAGGGCTTTAGAGAGATATGTAGCATTGGTATTAACGATTTGTCCGATGAGAATTTCATCTCCTATGGTAATCAGTTCTGCTTTCATTTCACTTGCAATTGAAACATGGAACGCTCGCCTAAAAAGCCTTCTAATAAATCATTTTCAACTACAGGCCCCACCCCTGCCGGAGTACCGGTAAAGATTAGATCTCCAATCTTTAAGGTAAAATATTGAGAAATGTAGGCGATTAAAGCATTGATCCCCCAAAGCATATCTTTTGTGTGACCCTGCTGTACCGTTTGTCCATTTTTTTCCAAACGAAAATCAATGGTATCGAGCGTTTCAAAGGTATCGGTTGAAACGAATGAGCTGACCAGCGCCGAGCCGTCGAACCCTTTGGCTTTTTCCCAAGGGAGTCCCTTAGATTTGAGTTGCTGTTGGAGGTCTCGCGCCGTAAAATCGATCCCCAGGCCTAACTGATTGTAATATTTGTGGGCAAACTTAGGCTGTATGTGTTTTCCAATGCGGTGAATCCGCACCACCAATTCCACTTCATAGTGAATTTCCTGACTAAATGGCGGGATAAAAAAGGGCATGTTATTTTGCAATAAGGCCGAATCGGGTTTCATAAAAATAACCGGCTGCTCGGGAACCTCATTGTTGAGCTCTGCCGCATGATCGCGATAGTTACGACCCACACAAATAATCTTCATAAGCTATGCGTTGGAATTAAGCTTTCGCAATCGGATTTGGGTGAGAATTTTTTTGGTGTAGCGGGGAAAATCGGCATTTAAAAGCCATCCGAAATAGCCCGGCTCTTGTTCCAAGACTTGTTCCACCGTTTTTCCTTTGTGTTTTCCAAAACCAAAACACTCTTGTTCTTTAGCATTAAAGACGATAAATCCTGCTAAATCAGCGGTTTTTCTGTGGGTAGAAAACTCACTTAAAAAATGAATGTCGTTTTGTAATTCTTCATAACGTTCGATTTGAGCTTGGAGCACATCATGGGTCGCCTGCGTATCGGCCAAAGCGCTGTGTGCATTTTCCAGATCCGCTTGACAATAAAATTTAAGTGCAGCCGTCAAAGTGCGTTTTTCCATCTTATGAAAAATAGTCTGAACATCTACCGTCTTGCGAGTACTTAAATCGAAATCAAATTCTACACGAAGCATTTCTTCGGCTAATAAAGGAATATCAAAGCGATCTGAATTGTATCCCGCCAGATCGGAGTTATCGATAAAACTATTGACATCTGCAGCCACCTCCTTGAACGATGGAGCATCCGCTACTTTTTCGTCGGTAATTCCATGCACATCCGAAGCTTGCTTGGGGATGGGTATCCCCGGATTCACCAACCAAACTTTTTCCCGCTTTTCGCCGTCAGGCATCAGTTTGAGCACCGCGATTTCTACAATTCTGTCGTTAGCAATATCGATCCCAGTAGTCTCTAAATCAAAAAAACACAACGGGCGTGTAAGGTTTAAATTCATAAGCTTATCTATAAAGGGAACGATCCCATTGCTCTAGCGTATCGGCCACTTGTTTGGCAAATAACCCTCCTTGGGCTCCGTTGATGATTCGATGATCATAGCTGTGACAGAGCATCATTTTCTTGCGAATGCCAATGAAATCTCCTTCCGGGGTTTCAATCACTGCGGGAACTTTCCGGATCACTCCTATGGCTAAAATACCTACCTGAGGTTGATTAATAATAGGAGTTCCTGTAAGAGAACCAAAATTCCCCACATTGGTTACCGTGTAGGTTCCCCCTTGAGCTTCCTCTGGGCGAAGCTTGCCCAAACGCGCCCGTTGAGACAAATCATTTACGGCCTTTGCTAGTCCCACCAAATTGAGATGATCTGCATTTTTAATCACGGGCACAATTAAATTTCCGTCGGGCAAGGCTGCGGCCATCCCTAAATTAATTTGACTTTTTTGAATGATATTGGTTCCGGAGACTGACGAATTTAAAATCGGATAAGATTTTAAAGCTTGAATCACCGCATGCATAAACATTGGGGTAAAGGTGAGTTTTTCCCCTTCGTTTTCCTGAAATCGTTTTTTGACTTTTTCCCGCCAATCCCATAAATCCGTTACATCAACCTCAACAAAAGACTGTACATGAGCAGAAGTCTGCAAACTCCGAATCATGTGTTCAGAAATCAATTGCCCCATACGGTCCATGGGGATAATTCGTTCTTCTTTTGGAGCGTTTTGTGCAGATGTTCCTGAATTTAATACTTTGGAAGCATCTATCTTCGACACTGACAGAGGATTGACTTCTGGAGCTTCCAAAGATTCATTTACAGCTACTTCTGAAGGGGTAACTGTGCTTCCTTGTTCCAGGTAGGCGAGTATGTCTTTTTTGGTCACTCGACCTTCTTTGCCCGACCCTGGGATTTGATCCAATTCGGTCTGAGAAATTCCTTCTTTTTGTGCAATATTCTTCACTAAAGGCGAATAAAAGCGATCGCCAGAGGTCAAGGGCTGAGTGGGGTTCTGTGCTATGGGCTGTACCAGTTGCTGAAGTTCTTCGGTATAGGCAGCTGCAGTCGTTTCTTCAGCTGCCACGGGAGGGATTTCTGGAACTTTAGAAGTCTCCTCGGCTGAGGATTCGAGAGCTGCTTCTCCTTCGATTTCAATTAAAGCCAAAACATCACCTACCTGAGCAACCTCATTTTCTTGAACTTTGATCTCTAGTAGGGTTCCCTCAACTTCGGAAGGCACATCCGAATCTACTTTATCGGTAGCAATTTCAAGAACCGATTCGTCTAATTCGATGGGATCCCCCACTTGTTTCAGCCAGCGGGTTACGGTTGCTTCAGCAACACTTTCCCCCATGCTCGGTAATTTAAGTTGGTATTGGCCCATGGGCAATTTTTTACAAAAATATCAAATTATCGCTTGGAAGCCCCTAATCCATAGAAGAAGATTGTTTGTAGGGTACCCGTGCCAAAATACTGCGCCCCAGCGTCACTTCATCTGTGTATTCCAACTGATCTCCGACAGGAATCCCACGAGCAAGGGTCGAGATTTTTACCTCGGTAGCGGCTAAAATTTTGGATAGATAAAAAGTGGTTGTATCGGCCTCCAAGGTAGCGCTTAAAGCAAAAATCACCTCCTCTACCGAATCGTTTACAATGCGATCGGCTAAATCTCGGATGTTTAAATCCTGAGGGCCAATTCCATCGATGGGAGAAATCACCCCACCCAATATATGATAAAGCCCTTTGTACTGAGCCGTATTTTCCAATGCTAAAACATCTCGAATATCCTCAACAACACAAAGTTTGGACCGATCCCGATTGGGATTGGCACAAATTTCACAAAGGGGTACATCGGAGAGATTATGACACTTTTCACAAAAGATCACCTCTTTTCGTAAACTGGTTAATGCTTCGGCTAATTGTTCCACCTGTGATTCGGGTTGCTTGAGCAGGTGCAAGGCCAATCGCAAAGCGGATCGCTTTCCAATCCCGGGTAATTGGCTGATTTCTCGAACGGCATCGTTTAATCGTTTGGATGAAAATTCCATGGGTTGGAAATTACAAAAAACTCTCTTGTTCAGACTTCTCTACCTTTGTGAAAATTGAAATTCCTGCCCTATGCAGCCTTTATTTATTTTGAGTGTCATCGCACTTTATTTTTTAATCCTTCTTGGAATCTCAAGAATCACAGGAAAAAAAGATGATAATCAAACCTTTTTCTCAGCCAATAAAAATGCTAAATGGTATGTAGTGGCTTTCGGAATGGTTGGCACTTCCCTTTCAGGAGTCACCTTTATTTCTGTTCCCGGTTGGGTGGGAAGTTCGCAATTTACCTACTTTCAAGTAGTCTTAGGCTATGGGGTGGGCTATTGGATCGTGAGTTTCGTTTTGCTCCCCCTTTACTACAAGCAAGGAGTTACCTCCATCTACGAATATTTGGCTGATCGTTTTGGCCCCAACAGTCATCGGGTGGGGGCAGTTTCTTTTTTTATCTCTCGAATTTTAGGGGCGGCCTTTCGTCTATTTCTGGTCGCCATCGTTTTACAACAATATGTGTTTAATGCCCTCGGATGGCCTTTTGAAATAACGGTGGTGCTCTCCGTAGGACTGATTTGGCTCTACACGCATAGAGGGGGTATCCAGACCATCGTTTGGACGGATAGTCTTCAGACCTTGCTGATGATTGTTGCGGTAGTCTTATCGCTGATTTATATGGGACAACAATTAGGGTTCCAAGAAAGTGAAATATTGAATCCCAATACCTACCCCGACTTCAATCGGATTTGGCTTTTAGACGACCCAACCGAACGTCAGTACTTTTGGAAAGCCTTTATCGGGGGAGCTTTCATCACTTTGTGTATGACTGGGCTCGACCAAGACATGATGCAAAAAAACCTGAGTTGCCGATCGCTCAGAGATGCTCAAAAAAACATGCTGAGCTTTAGTCTAGTTTTGGTAGGGGTCACTGCTTTATTTTTATTGTTAGGCGCCTTGAATTTCACCTATGCAGAAGCCAACCAAATCGCAATCCCTGAACTCAATGGAAGTCTTCGAACGGATCTTCTCTTTCCTGAAATCGCCCTGAATTCCGGATTGGGCCCTTGGGTTGGAATTACTTTTATTTTGGGCTTAATCGCAGCCGCCTACAGTAGTGCCGATAGTGCCTTGGCTGCACTAACCACCTCCTACTGTATTGATTTATTGGGACTAAAGGCGACTCAAATCGATCCCAAACGTCGAAAGAAAATCCATTTGGGTATGAGTGGCCTTCTTGTTGGAGTAGTAATCGTTTTCTATTATGTCTTAAGCAGCAATGTTATTGACAGTTTACTCACCGTTGCCTCTTATACCTATGGGCCATTACTGGGACTTTTCGCCTTTGGAATGTTTACCTCCTACACCATAGACGACAGTCGAGTAGTTTGGGTTTGTCTGGCTGTTTTGGGGATCATTATAGGTCTTGCCAACCTTCCTGCTTCTTATTTTGGAGGGTACGTATTTGGGTACGAACTGTTGCCTTTGAATGGATTGTTGACCTTTTTAGGACTCGTATTGATTCGTCGCCAATAAGACCAGCGTACAGACCTCTAAAGCTTGGATTTTAGCCCTGCGAAGTCGTTGGGCAAATGCTGGATTTTCGGTACCCGGATTAAACAGCACCCGTTGGGGTTTTAAGCTCAAAATAGCGTCTTCCCATTCCCCTTGATTTTTAGGGCTTAAATACAAAGAAAGCGTATGAATTTCAAGATTTAAAGGAAATTCCGTTTGGATCGTAGTTCCACGAATTTGGCCTGATTTTCGACCGATTGCGATCACTTTATACCCTTCTTTTTGAAGTCTTTCGACGGCTTTGTAGCTATACCGTTCCGGATTTTCAGAAGCGCCGAGTACTAGAGTTACCATTCGATTAAAGCACTCCCCCAGGTAAATCCACTTCCAAATGCGGCCAATACAATTTTATCGCCTTCCTTCACTTTTCCTTTTTCCCAGGCTTCGGTGAGTGCCAATGGAATCGAAGCAGCAGTTGTATTTCCGTATTGTTGAATGTTGTTATAGACCTGGTCGTCATTAAGTCCAAATTTTTTCTGTACAAATTGTGAGATACGCAAATTGGCTTGGTGAGGAACCAACAGGTCGATATCCGAGGCTTCCCAACCAGCAGCAGTAAGTCCTTCAATAATCACTTCAGAAAAACGAACCACAGCATTTTTAAACACCAATTGTCCGTTCATATAGGGATAATAAGACGTATCCTCGGGGTCGTTTGCTTCTAAAATTTCAGGAACCCATCGATTGGTACTCGGACCAATAAGTGACAACTCTTCCGCAAACTTTCCTTGCGAATGCAAATGGGTGGTGATGATCCCTCCACTATCAGATTCCGAACGGCTCACCACAGCTGCAGCAGCCCCATCCCCAAAAATAACGGATACTCCTCGTCCACGTGTCGTAAAGTCTAATCCTCCGGAGTGGTTTTCACTTCCAATAACCAGGACGTTTTTATACATCCCTGTTTTAATGAACTGATCGGCAGTGGAAAGGGCATAAATAAATCCGGAACACTGATTGCGGATATCCATAGCCGGGCAGGTTTTAATTCCCATGATTTCTTGTACCAAAACTCCCGATCCGGGAAAATAATAGTCCGGGCTTAAAGTGGCGAAAAGGATTAAATCCACTTCTTGTGCATCGATTCCGGCACGGTCTAAGGCTATTTCAGCCGCTTTTACTCCCATGGTGGCGGTAGTATCCCCTCCCCCTTTTAGGATGTGGCGGCGGGCTTCGATCCCTGTTCGTTCAATGATCCACTCGTTACTGGTATCCATTACTTTGCTTAAATCGTCATTGGTCACCACATTATCGGGGACATATTTACCCAATCCAGTTATTTTTGATCGATACATAAATTTGGTGTTAAAGGATAAAAGTAACTAATTAAATTAGTACCAAAAAAAGCGCCCGAAGGCGCTTTTGCAATTACATACAAGAAAACCAATTAAACAAAACGCATGTAATTGTAGACGTCTACCTCGGCTTTGAGGTCGTGTAAAAGATTGTACAATCCAAAAAAAGTCCGGTTGATATACAAAAAG
>JBMYNJ010000018.1:0-22032 GCA_049598145.1 Flavobacteriaceae bacterium
CCCCTTTTTTTAATCAGGATTCCCTTGCGATCAAAGGAACGGCGAAAACCATCAATAACAATAGGAACTACAATAGGTTTATAGGTCTTAATCAAATGTGCTGTTCCCCTCCGGATGGGTTTAAATGAACGGGTAGTCCCTTGTGGGAAGGTAATCACCCAGCCATCGTCTAAAGCTTTCCCAATGTTTGAGATATCACTCATTTTCACCTGTCGATTCACCTCGGTTCCATCTGAACGCCAGGTGCGTTCAATGGAAACTGAACCTGCATAGGCCAAAATTCGAGGTAAAAGTCCGGCTTTCATGGTTTCCTTAGCAGCAATAAAATAAATATTGAGTTTGGGCTTCCAAATGTAGCCGATGTTTTTAATGGAATCGATCCGACCTTTTAAACTGGCATTAAAGACATGAAACATGCCCACGACATCAGCAAAATAGGTTTGGTGATTGGACACAAACAACACCCTTGTTTCGGGCAACTGGGTAATTACTTCAGAACCTTCAATCTTTAACTCATTAAAACCGTGATAACGCCGATGGGTTAAAAACCCCATATAGCGTATCAGCCATTTCTTAAGGATTAAATAATGTCCAAAGGGATTTTTCTGAAAAAAAAGCATAAATCAAATTCCGACCAAATATACGCATTCTAGCCAGCTAAACTCCGAAGAAGTTCACGAAGCTCGGCCAACATCATCGCAGTCGCTCCCCAAACCAGATGCCCGCCTAGGTTAAATGCTGGAACAAATTGATTTTTCATGTATGAAGTCGTCATCGAAGTCTGGATTAAATTATTCGGGTTTAAAAGGGATTCTATCGGGATGGAATAAATCTCAGCGACTTCACTGGGTTGGGGTTTTAAGTGAGGGGCTTGCTCCAGATATCCTAAAAAAGGATGGACTTGAAAATGACTTGGAGGAATATACAAATCGTGCAACCCTCGAATATAATGTACCGCCTCTGACTGAATATTCACCTCCTCTTCCGCTTCCCGGAGGGCGGTTTCCCAGTGGGAACGATCCAAAGCTTCCTGCTTGCCCCCGGGCAAAGCGTATTGTCCCCCGTGCGCATATTTACTGGCTTGTCTACGAATTAACACAAAGCGTGTTTGCCCTTTTTCATCTGGATAGAAACAACACAACACAGCTGCCTGTTTGGGTGGATCAGGGTTTTGTAGCGCCTGTGCAATCCAGCGGTCGCGTTGGGGTGGCATAGCCAATCGGTGAGCCAGAGGATTTGTAGGAAGGCTACTCAGCGGTTCGAGTTGTTGCTGAAAAAAATCAAATTCCAAGACATACAGTTTTGACGCTTAAAGATGCAAAAAACTATTTCCCTACTTTCGTATAAATCCAAAAAAATGCGAACAGTATTCCTTTTATTAGTGCTATTTGGGGTGTCCAATTGCCAAAATGCATCCCCAGAAAAAACGACCGTCTCAAAACAGCTCAAGAAGACTCCACAACAGTTCACCTCACCTCCCCAAAAAGAAAAAGACTCTTTTCCATATTTAGACGATAAAAATGCAATCCCTTTTCTATTTGAATATGAAAAATCCTTAAAGAACAATCAAGTGTTATTGGAAACTTCGTTTGGAAACATTACTATCGAATTTTTTGAAGATACCCCATACCACCGGGCCAATTTTTTGTATTTAACTCAGCGGGGATACTTTAATGGGACAACCTTTCATCGAGTAGTCCCCGGATTTATTATTCAAGGCGGAAACTCAGACTCCCCTAAAACCGCACGGAAACGCAGAAAAATTGGTCGTTACTTGCTTCCCAACGATTTGCGAAATAACCATAAACATCATCGCGGAGTAGTCTCTATGCCAAGTAGTGCAATTGATAATCCCTACAAATTGGCTTCACCTTATGAATTTTTTATTGTGCAACAGGCCGGTGGTGCTTATCATCTGGATGGGAACTACACCCCATTCGGTCAAGTGGTCGATGGTATGGACGTTGTAGACGCCATCAATGCCCAGCCCGTTGATAAGCGGGAGTCCCCTCTTCAAAATATTTTTATAAAGGCCAAAGTGCTGGAATAGATAATAGTTATAATAAACTCAAAAACACGGTGATTTATAGCTGAAATATTGTTATTATAAGTTTTAATTATTATTTTTGAATAAAAAATAAGAAAATGACAATAACACAGTTGGAGTATCTAATTGCTGTGGCGGATTCGGGTAATTTTACCATGGCCGCCGAAAAATCCTTTGTTACCCAGCCGACCCTGAGTATGCAAATGCAGAAGCTGGAAGAAGAACTAAAAGTTCAAATCTTCAACCGCAAAACTAAACCCATCGGCCTGACAGTTGTAGGGTATAAAATCGTGGAGCAAGCCCGTAAAATATTAGAGGAAACCCAACGCATGCAAGACGTAATCGATCAGGAAAAAGGACTGGTCGGTGGACGTTTTCGCTTGGGTATTATTCCCACCATCATGCCCACGCTACTTCCGCTGTTTATGGCCAGTTTTTTAAAAAACCATCCCCATGTGATTCTCGAGATTGAGGAACTTACCACTGAGAATATCATTCAAGCAATCAGGCAAGGTAAGTTAGATGCTGGGATCGCAGCAACCCCTCTGAAACAAGAGCAGATTATCGAACGGATCTTATATTACGAACCTTTTGTGGGCTACATCCCCCCCAGCCACTCCCTTAGCCGGGTAGACACTTTAGAAACCGAAGACCTGCAGACCAATGAAATTCTGGTGCTTGAAGATGGGCATTGCTTTAGAAACCAATCCCTCAATCTTTGTTCTCTTGAACAACAACAGAAAAGCAACACTTTTGACTTAAAAAGCGGCAGTTTTGAAACTTTAATCCGTTTAGCTGACGAAGGTCTAGGGATGACCCTACTCCCCTATTTACATACCCTTTCTTTGTCTAAAGAGCGCCAAAAAAACTTAAAATCATTTCAAAAACCCTCTCCTGCACGAGCGGTCAGCCTGATTTATTCTAAAAGTGAAATTAAACTGCCAGTGATTGAAGCACTTCACAAATCCATTAGTGGAATTATTCAGGGAGCCATAAAATTTGAAGATTATCAAGTCATTGCTCCGGTTAGAGCATAAAACTAAACCTCGAAAGATAATTTCTTTTTCTGACTGTAGTAGGCATACGCCCAACGTTCCAAACGTTCCGAGTCTAATGGGTCGAGCTGTTTACAGGCTTTTCGTAACTCCTTAAAGAATAAATAACGACTAAAGCTCACCCGCCGCAATACGGTCTTCGAATAGAAAAATAAATCTTTGCTCCTCATTGGTTTCTTGTTTAAGTAATCACAAAATAGAAACAACCCTTTGGAATCCGTGTTGTAGAAATGTTAAAAAAAAAAATAGTATTATGCATTACAAAGTACCAGTTTTTATTTATATGTTTGCATTAAATAGTACTCGACTATGAATATAGAAAACACCAAAGCTCAAATGCGTAAAGGCATATTAGAACTCTGTATTTTGGCCATCATCCATAAAGAAGACCAGTATGCCTCAGAAATTTTAAACGCGCTAAAGTCTTCTGAACTCATCGTAGTCGAAGGCACTATTTACCCCCTGCTGACCCGTCTTAAAAACGAGGCTCTACTCGAATATCGCTGGGAGGAGTCATCTTCCGGGCCTCCCCGAAAATACTACAGTATCACACCGGAAGGAGAAACCTTTTTAAAGCAATTAAATAAAGCTTGGGAAACCCTTCACCAAGCGGTACAAAAAATCACCCAATAAGACCCGAACTATGAATAAAACAGTAAACGTCAATCTCGCCGGTCGCTTTTTTCACATCGACGAAAATGCCTACCGAATTTTAGAAACCTATCTTAAAAAACTCAAAAAAGCTTTTGAACAAACCCAAGGGGCCTCTGAAATCATAGAGGATATAGAAGCCCGTATGGCCGAACTTTTTGAAGAACGCAAAACCCATCCCCAAGACGTGATCGGCGAAAAAGACGTTGCCGCCGTCATTGAGATTCTTGGAGAACCTGCTGATTTTCAAGACGAGGCCGAAAGTGCTGAAAATCAAACCACTCCTAAAAAGAAACTCTTTCGCGATCCCGACGATCGCTATATTGGGGGAGTTGCTGCCGGTTTAGGTCACTTTTTTGGCTTTGAAACCTTTTGGATTCGACTGATCTGGCTCCTACTGATCTTGTTTTCCGGAGGAACCTTTTTAGTTCTTTATTTGATCTTTTGGATTTTGCTCCCCAGCGCAAAAACCACGGCTGAAAAACTTCAAATGAAGGGAGAGCCCGTCAATATTTCGACCATTGAAAAAAAAATTCGGGAGGAATTTGAGGAGGTTACCCAAAAAGTAAAAGATGTGGACTTTAAAAAAGGAACTGAAGACCTAAAAAAAAAATCAAAGTCCGCAGTAGATGGTTTTGGAAACGCACTTAAGGGACTCTTAAAATTTGTTGGTTTTTTCCTTGGAGTGATTTTGATCCTCATCAGCATTAATATGCTTTTGGGACTGCTCATCGGCGGAACCGGAATTCTACTATTGGGTTGGACTTTCGGGCCGTTTCTGATGCTGCAGTCCTTTTTATCGACTTTCATCCCCATTTGGGGCCTGGTTCTTTTTGCCTTTATTATTGCCCTTATCCCTGCCCTTTTCCTTTTGGGAGTAGGGTTTAAACTGCTCCGCCCTCAGAAATCTATCTTTAGCCCTTTGTTTATTTGGATAGGCGTTTTCATATGGTTTGCCAGTGTAGTCGTTTTGGCAGGGGTGGGCTTTCACCAAATTCGAGTCAATCGAGTACAAACCAGTTACACCCAAAAAAGTCCGGTGTTACTTCAGTCCACAGACACTTTGCAACTGCGCATACAAGATATCCAAAGTTCTTATGAACGTATCGTGGATTGGGGGAATCCATTGGAGGTTTATACGAATGAGGTGGGCGAAAACTTTTTTCTATCCGACGATTGGCGACTGGTTATCCAGCCGGATTTAAATCAAAAATCAGGTTTAGAGCTGCAATTTCGAGCCCGTGGAAAAAACCGAAATCAAGCCCAAATCCATGCCAAAGAAATTATTTTTGAACCTGTAATCACCAACCAAAGCATTGCCTTTCCAAGTCATTGGATTCGCAAACAAGCCGCTAAATATCACGATCGGGATTTACGATCCTATTTAATCCTGCCTGTGGGACAATTGCTCTATATTCATCCCAATATGGCTACATATATGAGTTGGGAAACCCCGAATCATGAAAGCTTCAGTCGCAAAGAATTGGCGGGACATCTCTGGAAAATGGAAATCGATGGGTTGAGGTGTATGGATTGTATCGCAGAAGCCACCACCCGGGAACTTTATTACCACAACTCCAAGAGTGGAACCGAAATACATATTCGGAAATAAACCCAGCAAAGAAAACCTATTTTCTTTTGTGCTTAAGGGAAGCATAATGTATATTTGCGCACCTTTTCGGGGTGTAGCGTAGCCCGGTTATCGCGCCTGCTTTGGGAGCAGGAGGTCGCAGGTTCGAATCCTGCCACCCCGACTTACTGAAAAGACCTTCGGGATGTGGCGCAGCCTGGTAGCGCACACGCATGGGGTGCGTGGGGTCGCAGGTTCAAATCCTGTCATCCCGACTACTTTTTAAATCGTGCTTTGCAGCCTTTCATATGAAAGGCTTTTTAATTGGTAGAATTTATTGCTAATTTGAGTGCTTAAAATGCTTCCATGAAAATTTTTCAACCTACATTACGCCTATACTTTATAGTATCCTGTTTCAGTTGTGCACAACAAAACACCCCTCCTATACAAACTCCTTCTAAACAGCATTATAGTCTTGAGTTAGTAGCAGCAGACCCAGGAATATTATGGGGGATGGCCTTTATTTCAGAAACTGAAATATTAGCGACCGAAAAAGGAGGAATATTATATTACTTCAATCAGGGAATTAAACAGAAAATTAAGGGAGTCCCAGAGGTATATGTCCGGGGTCAAGGCGGACTCCTCGATGTCGCCTTAGACCCCGAGTATAATAAAAATCATGTGATTTATCTTACGCTGGCCTCATCGCAAGGAGAGGATTCAGGGGGAAACACTGCGCTTTATCGAGCAACACTCGTCGAAAATAAGCGCCTCGAAAAAGTAGCACTACTCTACAAAGCCACCCCCAACAGCAGAAAAGGACAGCATTGGGGGTCGCGAATCGTCTTTGATAGGCTGGGGCACCTTTATTTTGGCATAGGCGATCGGGGCAATCGCGAAGTGAATCCCCAAGACCTCAGTAGAGATGGTGGAAAAATCTACCGGTTGAACTTAGATGGCTCTATTCCTGAGGATAACCCCTTTACCCATAAATCAGGAGCAAAATCCGCCATATTTTCTTACGGGCATCGAAATCCACAAGGCATGGCTACCCATCCCCAAACCGGGGAGATTTGGGTAAACGAACACGGCCCTCGAGGGGGAGATGAAATTAATCGGATCGCAGCCGGAAAAAACTACGGCTGGCCCATAATTACCTACGGAATCAATTACAGCGGGACACCCATAAGTATGAAAACCGAACAAGAGGGCATGGAACAACCTTTTTATTATTGGGTCCCCTCCATTGCTCCCAGCGGTTTTGCGATTTTAAACTCGAACAAGTATCCGGATTGGCAAGGCGATTTTTTTGTGGGTTCTTTAAAATTCGAATACCTGGAACGCTTAATCATTAAAAATAATCGAGTGGTGGGTCGTGAAAAGATTGCCCCCGGTGTGGGGCGCGTCCGAAACGTTCAACAGAGTCCAGAGGGTTATCTATACCTTTCTGTAGAAGGTCAGGGGATATATAAAATTGTGCCCGATTCATGAAAAAAATAAGAGTCCTCTTTTGGGTATTGGGCCTCATGGCTTGCGAAGAGAAAATTGATCCCACACTTCAAATGAGTATTACTCGAGGAAAAGAGATTTACTCCGATTTTTGTGTGCAATGCCACCTCCCCGATGGTAAGGGCGTACCAAACGCATTCCCCCCTTTAGCCTTGAGTGACTTTATCGACACCCAATTGGAAGCATCCATCGCAGGGCTTAAATATGGCATGCAAGGAGCAATTGTGGTAAACGGCGAAACCTACAACGGAAATATGCCCGCCCAGGGGCTCGACGATACCGAAATTGCCGATGTAATGAACTATATTCGCAACAGCTGGGGCAATCAGTATCGAAAACTCGTCACCCCATCGGATGTTGCTCAAATATCTAAGTCGGAGCCTTGAAAAAAAAATTTAATTTCAAAAAAATATATCCTTCTCGCCTGAGCTCAGCTGCTTGGATTTATGGGAGTTTAAGTTTGGGATTTATCCTTTGGATGACTTTTTTAGATACGAATTCCTGGCGAATTCAGTGGGAGTTGCAGGAAGATATCGACCGACTCGAAGCCGAAAAAGAAAAATTAGAACAAGACATCCGGGCAGACGAAAAAATTATTGAAAAATTGGAAAATTTAGATAGTCTAGAATATTATGCCCGTGAGAAATATTTATTCAAAAAAGAAGGGGAATCGATTTTTTTAATCGATACGAGCGGTTTCAACAAAAATTGAAAGTGTTGATAATTTTGGACCGTCAAAGCCCTGAAAAAATACTATTTTAGGCTTCATTTTAAAGGTATGGGAAAAATTATTGCCATAGCCAATCAAAAGGGAGGCGTCGGAAAAACAACAACAGCAGTCAATTTGGCCGCTGCACTGGGCGTATTAGAAAAAAAGGTCTTATTGATTGATGCAGACCCTCAGGCCAACGCGACCTCTGGTTTAGGCTTTGACACCAATGAAAAAATCAATGGAACCTATGAACTCTTGGAACACAGTCTTCCTATAGATGATTTGATCTTAAACACGAATAGCCCAAATGTTGACCTAATTCCTTCCCATATCGATTTGGTGGCCAGTGAAATCGAATTGGTGAATAAATCTCAGCGCGAAAAAATGCTTTTAGAGGCTTTAGAACCTATCCGAGATCCATACGATTATATCCTGATCGATTGTGCGCCTTCTCTAGGTTTAATTACTCTAAATGCTCTAAGTTGTGCCCATTCGGTAATTATTCCTATTCAGTGTGAATATTTTGCTTTAGAAGGTTTAGGGAAGCTTTTAAACACGATCAAAAGCGTACAACACTTGCACAACAAAGAATTGGTGATCGAAGGCTTACTGCTCACCATGTATGATTCGCGTCTGCGCTTATCGAACCAAGTGGTCGAAGAAGTGCAGAAGCACTTTGGGAAAATGGTCTTTAAATCCATCATTCAACGCAACATTCGTTTGAGTGAAGCCCCGAGTTTTGGGGAAGATATCATATCTTACGATGCTGAAAGTCGTGGCGCACATAGCTATTTGGCTTTAGGTAATGAAATCATTAAACGGAATAAATCCGCATAGATATGGCAAAGTCCAAACAAAGACAGGCTTTAGGTCGTGGATTGTCTGCCCTACTGAACAATCCCGAAAATGAAATTTTATCCGCTAACGATCAACAAGCATCGGAAGTCATTGGAAATATAGTGGCTTTATCCCTAGAGAGCATTGAAGTAAACCCCAACCAACCGCGAACCCACTTCAACGAAGAAAGTCTCCAGGAATTAGCCATGTCTATCAAAGAATTGGGTGTTATTCAGCCGATTACGGTTCGTAAAATGGCTGGCAATCAATTCCAACTGGTCTCGGGGGAGCGTCGTTTCCGAGCCGCAAAAAGTATCGGCTTGGAAAATATTCCGGCTTATGTGCGTTTGGCCAACGACCAAGAGTCTCTTGAAATGGCCTTGGTTGAAAATATTCAACGGGAAGACCTCGACCCTATCGAGATTGCTCTTTCCTACCAGCGACTGATCGATGAGATACAACTGACCCAAAACCAACTCAGTGAACGAGTCGGTAAAAAACGATCGACGATTGCCAATTATATTCGTTTACTCAAATTAGACCCGATCATTCAAACCGGAATGCGGGACGGCTTTTTAAGTATGGGGCATGGTAGAGCATTGATAAATGTTGAGGACCCCAAAGAACAGCTAAACCTTTATGAAAAGGTAATTGCCCAAAAACTCTCGGTCCGTGAAACCGAAAATTTGGTCAAAAATACTAAAAACAGAGCCCCACAACCCAAAATACACCAACCCGCTTATTTTGAAACCGCAGCTCAAGAAATGGAAGATTTATTAGGCAGTTCTGTGCGGGTACGGATGTCGGCTCAAGGCAAAGGAAGTATTCATATTTCTTTTTCTTCCCAAGCTGATCTGGAACGAATATTGAACCGAATTAAACAATAATGCGGATTTGCACCACGGCTTTCTTGTGTATTTGGGGAGTCCTTACTCAGGCACAAAAACTTCCGGATTCAATTACTCAAGAACCGAAAACAAAAAAAGAAAAACGGTTATTGAAGATCAAAACTTCTCCCCTGACCCCTTCCAAAGCAGCTTTCTACTCGGCCATTTTTCCCGGACTAGGGCAAGTTTACACACGCAAGGCCTGGAAGCTCCCATTTGTATACGCCGCGATTGGCGGATCGGTTTATGGCTATATCCACAACAATCGTGAAATGGACCGCTACCGCACCGCCTATAAAAGACGCTTAGCCGGGTATAGCGATGATGAATTTATCGACTTGATTCCCGAAACAGATAAACTACTTTTGGGAATGGATTTTCATGAACGCTATCGCGACATGTCTTTCCTTTTTATTCTGGGAACCTATATGTTAAACATACTGGATGCCAATGTAGGCGCCCACCTTTTACAATTTAATGTGAGCGATCAGTTGAGCTTTGAACCCTATTTAGCGCCCGATCTCTGGCAAAATCGGATGGGAGTTGGCCTTCGAATTGCAGCCCGTTTTTAAATCAAATTTATGAATATTGCCCTTCTTGGATATGGACGTATGGGAAAAGCCATTGAAACGATTGCTCAAGATCGAGGGCATATAATCGTAGCCCGTTGGGACGACACCACTCAAAGCGATCCCCTCCACTCAGCCGATGTCGCCATCAACTTTAGTGTTCCTTCAGCGGCTGTGACCAACATTCAAGCAGCCTTTGAAGCCAATGTCCCGGTTGTTTGCGGGACCACCGGCTGGTTAGACCACTACGCTGCTATAGTTGAAGAAGCAAAATCCAAAAATCAAGGCTTTTTATACGCTTCTAATTTTAGTGTAGGGGTGAATTTGTTCTTTGCATTGAATAAGCATTTAGCCCAACTGATGGCTCCCTATACCGACTATAAAGCCTCCTTGGAAGAAATTCATCACATTCATAAATTGGATGCTCCCAGTGGGACAGCCATCACTTTAGCCGAAGGAATACAACAAAACAATCCCCTTTATCAGGGCTGGAGTTTAGAATCTGCACAAGAACAGCAATTGACCATCAAGGCCTTACGTGAACCCGATGTTCCCGGAACCCATACGGTAAGCTACCAAAGTAATATTGATGCTATTGAGATCAAACACGAAGCCTTTAATCGCCAAGGGTTCGCTCTAGGTGCGGTTCTTGCAGCCGAATGGCTTCAAGGAAAAAAAGGTATCTTTTCAATGAACGAAGTGTTAAACATAAAAGCTTAAAATCTTCAGCTTATGAACGTATATGAATGGTTAATTTTCTTTTTGGGGGTTCAGTTGCTTCATTTTGCAGGAACTTGGAAGCTCTACCAAAAAGCAGGTCATGCCGCTTGGAAAGCGGCCGTTCCGGTTTATAACGCAATTATTCTGCTCCGGATCATCAAAAAACCTTTTTGGTGGGTCTTCTTGTTGTTTATCCCCACCATTAATCTAATTGTATTTCCGGCCTTGTGGGTAGAAACGCTCCGAGCTTTTGGCAAATCGAGTTGGAAAGATACGCTGTTGGTTACTATTACCTTGGGTTTATGGATCATCCCTTTGAACTATAATGACCAAACCGTTTATATTGAGCGGCCTGAAAACCGTCCCCCAGCGGTGGTCAAAGAATGGTTCAGTTCCTTGCTGTTTGCGATTGTGGCTGCAACTTTGGTACACAATTATTTTTTCCAACCTTTTATTATTCCCACAGGTTCTTTAGAAAAGTCGCTCCTAATCGGCGATTTCTTAATTGTATCCAAAATGCATTACGGGCCTCGAGTGCCTATGACCACTGTATCTTTTCCCATGGTTCATGACAGCTTACCACTGGTCAAAACTCGTTCGTACTTAAAAAAACCCCAGCTTCCCTACTTGCGGTTGCCAGGCTTTCAAAAAGTAAAACCCAACGATATCGTTGTCTTTAGTTGGCCGGCCGACACCGTGCGGCAATTTTTTGTCAAAGAAAAAGGGGTGCGTAAACCCATCGATAAAAAATCCAATTATGTGAAACGTTGTGTGGGGATTCCAGGCGATACGCTTGAGATTATCAATGGTTTTGTATATCGCAACGGACAAAAAAATGAATTACCCGAGCGTGCAGAAGTGCAATACATGCACACGGCCTATGCTGCCACGGGGATTTCCTCTCGAAAATTGCTCCAACTGGGATTAAAAGAGTTTACCCGTAGATATGCCATTAGTAACATTACCCAAAATTCCTTTAACGCCCTCCTGCCCTACATCGTTGGAAGAAGCGGCTCTACTCCGGAAGACTTTGCTGTGTTCACTCCATCGGCAGGGCTCCCAATAGAAATCGTTCGTCAATACAATCTAAAAGTTCTTGAACTGCTGGAAAAAGAAAAACAACTCAATCTCACTTTGGAAGAAGCGCAAGAATTACAAAAGAAACTAAGCCTGGATAGTTTGGTGCGCCGAGTGGCCCAAATCCAAACGCCAAATGAAACATTCTTCCCGAATAAAATACCCTACGACTGGAACGAAGATAATTTTGGGCCCATCGTTCTCCCAAAAGCCGGGATGACAGTTGGATTAAACCGCAGTAACATTCCTCTTTACAAAAAGATCATTGTAGATTACGAAAAGAATACCCTAGAATATGATCCCGAAGGATTCCGTATCAATGGAACCATCCAAAACGAATATACCTTTCAACAAGATTACTACTGGATGATGGGGGACAATCGACATCAATCGGAAGACAGTCGTTATTGGGGCTTTGTTCCCGAAGACCATATCGTTGGAAAACCGGTTTTTATATGGATGAGTTTGGAAAACTTCAACAGCGGATTCAAGAACTGGAAAGTTCGATGGGATCGAGTGTTCACCACCGTTTCAGGAACAGGAAAACGAGTGTCCTACTTTCCTTATGCCTTTGCTGTTTTTGTGATCTGGCAAGTGATTTCCTTTATTCGTAAGCGAAGAGGAAAAAAGACTGTATGAGGCTATTTATCCCCGCCTATCTCCCTTCAATTGCCTATATAGCTGCCTTGCTTCAGGTCGAGACCTATGGATTCTATGGCGGAGGTAACTACCAAAAGCAAACCTTCAGAAACCGCTGTAATATTCACGGAGCTAATGGGTTGCTTCATTTAACAGTTCCAATTGTACACCAGAAAAAAGGAAGCAAGCAAAAAGACAGTGAAGTCCAGATTTTTCACGAAAGTCGGTGGAAAAAAGAACACTGGAAGTCTTTAGAAGCTGCTTACAGATCCAGTCCTTATTTTGAATTTTATGAAGATGATTTCGCTCCTTATTTTAATTCCGAAGAAAGTTCCTTATTGGAGTTCAATCTTCAACTATTGGAACGCATCTTTCAAGTATTAGGGATAGAATTTCAAAAAAAACTCTTAAATGATCTCCCCGAAGGAAGCGAAATTCAATTGGACTACTTAAATGCAAAAAACCCCCTAAAATCCAACCACTTTCCTTCCTACCATCAAGTATTTGAAAACAAGAATGGTTTTATCCCTAATCTTAGTGTAATAGATCTATTGTTTAATTTAGGACCGGAAACCGAACAATATTTAAGAACAATTCCCCTCCCTGCTTAAGTTTAAGGGATCTGAATTCGAACCATAATGGGCTGATGATCTGAAAACTTTTCTTCAAAGCGCTGAAACTGCAGTACCTTTATTTCAGGACTACTGAAAATAAAATCAATCCGCATGGGAATCCCGGCCAATCGGTAGGTCGCCCCCAAACCACTTCCTTTCAGGGTAAATGCATCCGTCCAAAATTCAGATAGACCTTGATAGACCTCTGAAAAGGCATTATTGTTTAGGTCTACACAAACCACGGAGGGATGCCGATTCTTTTGGTTGAATTTCACTAAAGTTTTCAATTGCTGCTGTTGGCGATTCAGCACATTTAACATCCGTTTACGAAGCCGAATGGTCTGATTGCTGTCCAATAACGAATCGGTCTGATGATCCAATCGGAAAGATTCCATATGAATATTGTAAACCCTCAAGGTATCGCCTTTGTAGAGCATATCTGAATAAATTCCAGCAGTTGGGCTTCCCTTCACTTGGATGTTTCCCTTTGCCACTAAAGGAAGTCGGGAATAAATCGCTAAACCGGGAACCACGTGCCGATGTGGATATTGACTTAAACTCGGTGCAGCAGAAGCACTGTACTCCTGAAAACAAATGACTTCTGGAAACTTACGTTGAATCAAATGTTCGATGTCCTTCGCTATATTTTTATCGGCCAACCAACCGTACCGATTGAATAAACGGACATTATAACTCATGATTTGAGCTCCCGGGGTCGTTTCAATTCGTGGGCTACCGCTCTGAAACAATAAACCGATTTGGGAATAACTCAGCAGTAACATCCCGAAATAGAATAAAAAAGGCCATCGAAAGCGGATGATCCAATAGATAAAAAAAACAGTATTGAGTAAAAAAAGGATCGGTAAAAAAAGCGTCATTAAGGGGGCGTGAACTGAAAAGCCCAAACTTTGACTAAGGACCAACTGTAGTAAGACGGTTAAACTATTGACACAAATCAATATTGGATACAGAAACTTCTTAAGCATAAGGGCTATTTCTTTCCGGCTTTAAAGAGGATTTCCTTTTCCTTAGCATTCAAACTGTCGTAGCCCGATTGACTGATCTTGTCCAAAATTTTATCGATCGTCTCCTGATCCGGATGAGAACTTTTACGGGCAGCTCCTGTGGGGTTTTTATAGACGGTCTTGAGCGGTTTGGGCTTAAACCAACCCAACACGGAACGCCACAATTGTTCGAATGGAATCCCTATATCTGTTCCGTTAATCAACTGGCGTGCATAAACAAACCCCAAAGCAGCTCCGCCTAAGTGTGCTATATGTCCCCCGGCATTGCCATATGGTATTTGGATAATATCCAATACGACAAATCCAATAGCCAAATATTTTAGCGGAATATTAAATATAAAAAAACGGATGATCTGATCGGGTGAATACGAAGCCATAAAAACCAGTACAGCCATGACTCCTGCAGAAGCTCCAATCAATGGAGGGGTTTGGGAACTGAAAACTGGAAAGAGGCGATAACTCACTAAAAACAAAAGTCCCCCGGCTAAAACACCCAAAAAATAAACATTGTAAAACATAGAGGGACGAAATAAATTCAACAAAAATTGCCCCATATAATACAGAATTAACATATTCCAGAACAAATGGAAAAAACCTGCATGGAAGAAACTATAGGTAAAAAAAGTCCAAGGACGATAGAGGAAACTCCACCATTCGGGAACCAATTCAAACCAACTGATAAAAGTCCCTCGGGGAAAAGCTAATAAATACAATAACGTATCTAAAAAGAAAGGGATTATAAAGCACAGTACTATCAATGAAATGAGCCGTTCGGCTGCATTGAACTGTGTGTATCGATATTGCAAATCACCCCAAAACCCCATTAATTCCAACGATTTTGATTGAACTGATTTCTTTTCCAATACCACATCATAGCTAAACCGGCCAAAGCACCCCCCACATGGGCAAAATGTGCGATCGGGCCTATGGAATAGGAAGTAAACCCAAAAAACAAATCGCTCAAAATGAGTAAAGGGACAAAAAACTTGGCTTTGATAGGGATGGGTGGAAACAACAACATGAGCTGCGAATTGGGAAACAACCAAGCAAAAGCAACCAAAACTCCATACAAAGCACCTGAGGCACCTACCATGACCGATTGATAGGCCCGATAACCCGAAGCCAAAAATTGCGCTCCTATATTTTCTTCCCAAAAGGAATTGTAATATCCCGTTTGGAAAAATTGTGTGATTTCCGCAGTCGATGCTCCTAACCCGATCAATTGATCTTCAATCATCCCCATCTGAAAAGCATATAATATCAACTGAAGGGCTGCAGCACCCAAGCCAGTAGACAAGTAAAAGAAAATAAACTTTTGCTTCCCCCACATCTGTTCCAGGGGTACTCCAAACATATATAAGCCAAACATATTGAAGAAAATATGAGAAAAATCGCCGTGCATAAACATATGCGTCAGAAGTTGCCAAAATTGAAATTTAGGATTTTCGGGATAGTGGAGCGCAAACCAATCGTAGGTAATATCACCAAGGCTCAAGGTGGCTAAAAAAAAGATCCCATTGATGATCAATAGGTGTTTAACCGTCTCTGTAAGATTTCGCATTAAAGCAATTTTTTTTCGATCTCTTCGGATTCGAAAGTTAGGAAAATTTGCTGATTTCGGGGCGATAAACGCGGTTCTGTACAGGCAAATAGATCTTGAATGAGTTGCTCTTGTTCCTGAACCAACATCCGTTGCCCAGACTTCACCGCAAGTGCAACAGCCAATAGTTTGGACAGATGATCTGAAACACTAAAGCTCTCTTGCAAGGGTTGTTCCTCCGTTTTATGAAGAATATCCTGCAGTATACTTCCTACATTATCGGAAGTACACAATTGCGGGGCAGCCAATATCGAGAGGGCTTCACCTTCCCATTGAAATTGAAAGCCCATCCCTTCCAAGTTTTCTTGTATCGATTCAAATACTACTTTTTCTTGAACACTCAGTTGAAGTTTTACCGGAAAAAGCATCGTCTGGGCTACAGGTTCGGATTGGTTGAGTTGTTTGAGAAACTGTTCGTATAACACCCGCTGATGGGCTCGGTTCTGGTGCAAAATATAAAGTTGTCCGCCCAACTGAGTGATTAAGTATTTTTGTTGCCACTGAAAACAAGTGACTTGGGAGGCAAAACTATCGGGGGGAGTTAGACATTGTTGTTGTGTCTCATTTGCTTTGTTTTGCTGATGTAGCTGGCTATACATCTGTTCCCAAGCTTGCTTCTCGGCTTTGGTGGGGGGAGTCGATTCTGCAAAGGGGTTGAATTGTGGATTGACACTCACCGAAGGACGATTCACCTCTCCGGTTTTCGTCTGGCTGTACGAAGGATCTAAATTCGGGTCCCGATCAAAATCTAAGGTGGGAGCTACCTGAAAAAGCCCCAAGGCATGCTTAACGGTTGAACGCAAGATGGAATAGATACTTTGTTCGTCCTCAAATTTAATTTCCGTTTTGGTGGGGTGGATATTGATATCCAAAGTTTTGGGGTTCAGGTGTAAAAAGATAAAATAGCCGGGGTGATAACCAGCCCCTATCATGCCTTCAAAGGCAGCAGAAACTGCATGATGTAAAAAACTGCTTTTAATAAACCGTTGATTGACGAAGAAAAACTGCTGACCCCTCGATTTTCGGGCTTGTTCGGGTTTCAGTATAAAACCTTCCATTAGAGCCACAGAGGTTTGCTCGTGAATCGGTACCAAGGCGGCTTCATATTTTCCTCCAAAAATACCTAAGATTCTTTTCTTTAAACTTAAGGCGGGTAAATTCAACAACTCATTATCGTTCTGATACAACTGAAATTTAATGTCGGGATGTGCCAAAGCCACCCGGTGAAATTCATCTAAAATATGACGCATTTCCACGGCGTCTGACTTCAAGAAATTTCGGCGTGCAGGAATGTTAAAAAACAAGTTTTTTACGGCGATAGAGGTTCCCGTAGCGGTCGCAGAATTTTCCTGTAGCAGCACTTCACTGCCCTCAATTTTTAAGCAACTCCCCAGATCAGCCTCATCAATTTTGGAATGTACTTCCACCTGAGCAACTGCTGCTACCGAGGCGAGTGCCTCTCCCCGAAACCCTTTGGTTTGCAAAGAAAAAAGGTCTTCAGCTTGTTTGATCTTGGATGTGGCGTGTCGTTCAAAAGCCAATCGCAGATCGGTAGCTGTCATCCCTGTTCCATTGTCGATCACATGCACCAAACTTCGACCCGCGTCCCGGATGAGCAATTGTATAGTATCCGCTTGTGCATCGATGGCATTTTCCAAAAGTTCTTTCACCACCGAAGCCGGTCTTTGAATCACCTCCCCAGCTGCAATCTGATTGGCCACATGATCGGGCAACAAGGCTATGATATCTGGCATTTGTGCTTAAAATTTAAATAACGACCAATCCAAATCGAACAGCCACATGGTAAGTAACCATAATCCCGCAGCAATCAACAAAATAATTTTGGTGCTTCCCGTATTTCTCCGAGAGCGGCTTTGGTGTCGGGCTTCAGCCCATAATTGTCGGCGGTCGTTGGCATTATAGGTCTCCCGATGGCGACGTAGGGAACTGTCAAAATCATAAGGATTGCCCGTATCCTTTCCTTGATAATATCGAGGCGTATAATTGAAACGGGAATTGGGTCGTTGTTTAAAAAAGTTAAGCTTAAACATAGGGTATGTCAACTACGATACAGTTTAAAGATACAGTAATTTGGGCCTAAACTTTGCCTAAAGTTGCCATTTTTATGGCGGCTATGGCAGCTTCTACTCCTTTATTCCCGTGTTTTCCTCCCGAACGCTCCTGAGCTTGTTCTAGTGTATCATCCGTTAACACACAAAAAATCACTGGGGTGTTGGTTTGCACATTGAGGTCTTTGATACCCTGAGATACCGCCTGACAGACAAACTCAAAGTGGCGGGTAGCTCCTTGAATCACACTCCCAATGGCAATAACCGCATCAAACTTTTGTCTTTCAATCAAATATTTGGCGCCATAAACAAGTTCAAAACTACCCGGGACGTATATCGTTTCGATGTCTGCAGTCTCCACCTGGCAATCCTGTAAGGTTTTTTTAGCCCCTGTATAGAGTTGGGAAGTAATTTGGTCGTTCCATTCAGAAACAACCAAGCCAATTTTTAAACCCTTGGCCGATGGAAGGCTTTGGGCATCGTATTCAGATAAGTTTTGGTGCGCAGTCGCCATTTTTTAGTTCGACGAGTGCTCTAATTTGCCAATCTGAACTTCCACTCGGGCTGCTTCCGGTGCTTGTGGGAATTCTTCTTTGATGCGCTTATAAAAGCTTAATGCCTGATCTTCTTTTCCGATCTGAGCCCCTATTAGGCCCGCCTTAAAGAGATATTTAGGAGTGCTAAACGCATTGGTGCTCGCATTGGCAGCTTTGATGTAATACTCAAAAGCTTCTTCAGGTTGCTCCAATTGTGCAAACGCGTCTCCAATGGCTCCTTGAGACAACGCGCTCAACATAACGTCATCAGACGAAAAATTATCTAAAAAACTAATGGCGTTTTCAAATTCTTTTAAGTTAAGATAAGCCATCCCGGCGCTGTAAGTAGCCAGCTTGGCTGCAGGAGTTCCGGAATAGTTGTCGATGATATCTAAAAATCCATATTTCCCTTCCCCACCTTCAAGAGCTAGACGAAATAAGGAATCAGATTCTGTACTATTGTTGACTGCTAATTCGAAATAATATTGTGCTTGGTTTAATTCGTTAACTGCCTCGGCAGCTTTGGGTTGTGCAATAAAATTGTCGTAGGCCAAATAACTTAATGCACCAACCACCACCACACTGACCGCGATTAATATATAGTTCTGATATTGGGATACAAAAGCTTCGGAGCGAGAAGCGGTCTGATCGAGAGATTCAAAAACTTCTGCGGTTGTACTTTTTATTTCTTCTGCAGGAGTGTTGGTTTTTGCAACAGATTTTTTTGCTCCTCTTTTCTTATACGTGGCCATGCTTCAATTTTAGTTGAGCAAAATTAGTTTTTTTCTTTCAATTGAAAAATGCTAATCTGAGGCTAAACCTCACATTTATTATATTTTTGCTCGAGTCGGAACACCATATGTTTTTAAAAGAGTTACATCTGAACCAATATAAAAATTTCGAAATGGAGAATTTCCATTTCCAGAAACCCATCAATTGTTTTGTAGGGCCTAACGGTCGAGGAAAATCCAATATTCTAGATGCCATATATCATCTGGCCTACGGGAAGGGATATTTTAATCCTCAAGCGGTGCAAAACATTCAATTTCAGAAAGATTTTTTTGTGTTGGAAGGACTTTTTGAAAGTTCCCGAGGGGAAGAGAAAATTCATTGCAGTCTAAAAAAAGGGCACAAAAAAACAATTAAGTACAACGGAAAAACCTATAGGCAGATCACCGAACACATCGGGAAAATCCCGGTAGTGATGATTTCACCTGCCGACCGAGACCTGATTACTGAGGGAAGTGCCATCCGCCGAAAATTTATGGACGGGATTTTAAGTCAGACCACTCCGGGCTATCTGGACCAACTACTGGTCTACAACAAAATTCTCAGTCAGCGGAATGCCTTGTTGAAATATTTTGCGGTCAATCGAACTTTTGATCCAGATACTCTGGAGGTCTACAATGAGCAAATGGATGGACTCGGAGCCGATATTTTTCAGGCCCGTCAAAAATTTATCAAAGAATTTCAGCCCATTTTTGAAAAGCATTACAAACGAATTAGTGCAGGGGAAGAAAGGGCAGAAATTTATTACAATTCTCAATTAACAGAGGGTTCTTTAGAAGAGCTTTTTACTGAAAATTTATCCAGAGACAGAAGTCTTCAATACAGTTCGGTTGGGATCCATAAAGATGATTTAAGTTTTTTGATGAATGGCGAAAACATCAAAAAATTTGGGAGTCAGGGCCAGCAAAAAACCTTTTTGATTGCCATAAAGCTCACCCAATTTGAATGCTTAAAACAAGCTACCCAAACCCCCCCCATCATTTTATTAGACGATGCCTTCGACAAACTGGATCAGAACCGAGTTTCGCAAATCATTGGCTTGATGAAAGATGAAGCTTTCAGTCAAATATTCATTTCAGACACCCATAAAGAGCGCACTTTAGAAGCGCTCCAAGGAGCCAATATGCCCTACGACATTTTCGAACTTTAAAGATTAAATTGTATCTTACATTAATCCCTAAACACAACCGATATGGAAGAAAAAAAACTCTGGGAAGAAGCCGAACGAAGAGTTGGATTTAAAATCCACCTCACCACCTACTTACTGGTAAATTTAGGTCTGGTTGGCCTAAATCTCTGGCTCTCGCCCGAACACCTTTGGGTGACCTATTCAGCTCTAGGTTGGGGTATAGGCTTATTGTCACATTACCTCAGCGTTTATCAGTTTAAGAGCATGTTTTCAATCGAAAAAGAATTTGAAAAACTCAGAGAAAAAAACGTTCGGTGAGATATTCTTTATCCCATTACGTGTTTTTTGCCACGTTCGTATGGCTTGCGACGGGTTGTGAACCCAAAACTAAGGCGATCGATCTAGAATGGGTAGGAGGCTATTGGGAAATCGCTTTCGTAACCCATGGAAATGAAACCTTTTACCCCAAAAAAGGGGGGCTTCCGGTATGGGATTTTTATCAGCTAAATACCCAAAAAGGCTTCCGAAAAAAAGGGCAACCTGGGATTCAGGGCCGGTTTCAAACCTCGGATATCCAAAATCCATTTGAAATTAAACGATCGGAAAAGGGCTATTCGTTTGTCTTTACAACCGACCTGGACCGTTGGGAAGAACACCTGATTTATGTAGACAGTATTCAGCTGATATTAGAGCATCACGATAAGAAATACCATTACCAACGAAAGAAATTAAAGTGACCCCACCTCCAGACAAATTTGAACCGCAATCCCTAAAATCAGTTTTGCAAGAAATCAAGGGGCAAAAAAATCTGTCTCGTGGCTTTCATCAACAGGCTGTCGAAGCGGCTTGGGAAGAAATCACGGGGCCACTGGTCAGTAAATACACTACCGAGGTCTTGTGGTCTCGCAATACCATCCGAGTTCGAATCTCGTCTGCTCCCCTGCGTAAGGAACTGAGCACGGGATTGGATCAATTGAAAAAAAATCTCGAGGAAAGACTCCCCGACCTACAGATCAAAGGGGTAGTATTAACTTAAAACAATTCGCGACCGGAAAAGTGGAACGCTGCTTCGATAGCAGCATTTTCGTCACTATCCGAACCGTGCACTGCATTTTCACCTACAGAAGCAGCGAATTTTTTTCGGATCGTACCTTCTGCTGCTTCAGCAGGATTGGTGGCACCGATCAAAGTACGGAAGTCATCTACGGCATTTTCTTTTTCCAACACAGCAGCCACGATAGGCCCTCGGGTCATGAAACTAACCAATTCTCCAAAAAAGGGACGCTCCGCATGAACGGCATAAAACTGTTCGGCATCGCGTTGGGTGAGTTGAGTCATTTTAAGGGCTACAATCTTAAATCCAGAGCTTGAAATTTGGTCTAAAATAGCTCCGATGTGTCCGTTAGCCACTGCATCGGGTTTAATCATAGTAAACGTACGATTGCTCATATTTTATTTTTTTGCAAAGCTAAACAAAATCATCCCGATTGGTTTCGAATTTCATCTAAAAATCAGTCGGGCGGAAATACGTACATTCGTGGTTGAAATTTATAGGATGAAGGAAATAGAAAAAGTCTTAGATCAATGCCAAGATATTGTTATAATTCCGCACAAAAATCCGGATGGCGATGCTTTAGGCAGTTGTCTGGGCTGGAAAATATTTTTGGATCATTTAGGCAAAAATGCCCGTATCGTTTCTCCGAACGACTATCCTAAATTTCTAAAATGGATGCCTCAACAGGAGCAAATTATCAATGCAGAACAGTCGCCCGAACACGCTCAGAAATTGATCCTTCAAGCAGAACTAATTTTTTGCTTGGACTTTAATGATCTGGAGCGGATAGATTCATTGGCTACTTGGGTTGAAAGTTCGTCAGCCACTGTAGTTATGATCGATCATCACGAAAACCCTACTGACTTTGCTGAGATTACCCTTTCAAAACCCGAGATGGGGTCGACTTCAGAAATGATTTATGACTGTATCATTGGGATTCAAC
>JBMYNJ010000019.1:0-21843 GCA_049598145.1 Flavobacteriaceae bacterium
TTTCGTCTTTTTTAGACCAGCAACTATGAGAAGCTTTCCCGTTAAAAGGAGGGCTTTTTTTTATACTCCTAATTTTTGCAGTGAATAATTATTAAAATAATCATATATATATAAACATATCTTACGTAATTATCAATAATTTGTCCATTTATTTAGTTAAACTATAATTTAGCTCAATTATTTTTATCCTCTTTTGGGCAATTTCTATGGGAGCTTCTCTCTACATTTATTCAAGCATATGATTAATTTATTTGTCTTTTAATCGCAAGACCATGAACAAAATAAGTGTGCTACGGGCGGAGGAATTTGAACAAATCCACAACCTAAATTCGGCGAGCATTCACTGGAATTTAACGCCGGAAAAACTCATCCAAAGATCCGTAACCCATGAGCATGCTGTAGGCTGTGCCTCCGGAGCAATTGCTGTAAACACCGGAAAATTTACGGGCCGATCCCCCCAGGATCGATTTTTGGTTAGAGACGCTCTAACTTCCAAACGCATCCACTGGGGAGAAATTAACCTTCCCATGACCCCCCATTATTTCGATCGGTTGTATAAGCAGATGATTGATTACATCCAAAACAAACAGTTGTTTGGGCGGCAAGTCCAGGTGTGTTCCGATCCGGTCTACCGTATAGATGTCAGTGTGATTACAGAGTTGGCCTGGTCCAATTTATTTGTTTCAAATATGTTTATTGAACTCTCACCCGAGAGTTCAGAAAACTACAGTAATGATTGGAGTGTTTTTTGCATTCCGTCTTTTAAAGCCGATCCTAAAACACATGGCACCAGAGCTGAAAATTTTAGTGTGATTAATTTTAGTCGTCGTATCATTTTAATTGGTGGAACAGCCTATACTGGGGAAATTAAAAAAGGTATTTTTTCGGCCTTAAATTTCACATTACCGAGCTTTAAAAATACGCTGACTATGCACTGTTCTGCCAATGTGGGCGTTCAGGGAGATACGGCTTTGTTCTTTGGTCTTTCCGGGACGGGTAAAACGACTCTTTCTTCTTGCGCCGATCGCAAATTGATCGGTGATGATGAACACGGTTGGAGTCCCGAAAATCAGGTATTCAATTTCGAAGACGGTTGCTACGCCAAGACCATCAACCTAGACCCTGAAATGGAACCGGAAATTTTTCAAGCCATCCGCAAAGGAGCTTTATTGGAAAATGTGGCGTTTTATCCGGATTCAGACCGGGTGGATTATTCTAATGACTCGATCACTGAAAACACGAGAGTATCTTATCCTTTAAAACATTTAAATAATCTTCAGGCATCCGCTATCGGGGCGGCTCCACAACATATATTCTTTTTGAGTTGTGATGCCTTTGGCGTTTTGCCTCCATTAAGTAAACTCACTTCTGCACAAGCGGTGCATCAGTTTTTGTTAGGATATACGGCTAAAGTCGCCGGGACCGAGTCTGGAGTAAAAGAGCCCCAAGCCGTATTCTCAGCTTGTTTTGGGGCGCCATTTATGCCCTTACATCCCAGTGTTTATGGAAATTTACTCCAAAAGAAAATCGAAGAAAATAACACCCAAGTCTGGTTGGTGAATACGGGTTGGATCGGGGGAGGCTATGGGGTAGGAAATCGAATTTCTTTACAGTATACCCGAGCATTAATTGACGCTGCTTTAGGGAATAAAATCGATCCAATAGCTTTTGAATCGAGTCCGTTTTTTGAATTTAAAATTCCAACCCAATGTCCTGGGATTCCTACGGTCCTACTGAATCCTAGAAATCTATGGGAAGATCGAGAGGCCTACGATGCACAAGCACACCAATTGGCTGAAAGGTTCAGAAAGCATTTGGAGCAGCTTTTGAATCCTATGTAATTTATTGATTTCCCACTTTTTAATTCAATTTAGGTGCGAATTCCTATGAAATATAACTTAATTTTAATAATCAATCTTAGGCTATGATTTTGGTTCTGGGCGCGTTAGGTCAAATCGGGTTAGAGTTAACCCAAAAACTTCGGAAAGAATACGGTTCCCAAAAGGTTATTGCTGCGGACATTCGCGAGCCCTCGCCAGCTGTTCGGGAACAGGGACCCTTTTTTTCTCTGGATTGTAGGAGTCCTGAGGGGTTGGTTTCATTGTTTCAGCAATATCCCATCCGCCAGTTGTATCATTTACCGGCATTGTTGTCTTCGGCTGCCGAAAAAGCTCCGCAAACCGCTGTCCAAACCAATTTTATGGGATTGTATAACAGTCTTGAATTGGCCCGGCAATACAATTGTCAGCTTTTTTTCCCTTCGACCATCGGAGTATTTAGCGAGGAATCTCCCCCAGACCGAACCCCTCAAAACTGCGTAATGCGGCCGAAAACCATTTATGGCACAACGAAATTGGCGGGGGAGCTTTTGTGTGATTATTATCATCACAAATATGGTCTTGACATTCGAGGGATTCGCTTTCCGGGGATTGTTTCCTATCAAGTGATCCCTCATGGAGGAACAACAGACTTTGCTGTAGAAATATTTTTTGCCGCCAGTAAAGCAAACTCCTATGTGTCTTATTTAGAGCCCCAAACCACCTTAGATATGGTATATATTGATGATGCTATCGATGGGATCCTTCAATTGATGGAAGCTCCTGCGCAAAATTTAAAAACTCGAAACGCCTATAATATTACATCCATGCAACTCAATGCCGAATTATTAGGTCGCGAAATTGCCTTGTATAAGCCGGGGTTTAAAGTACTTTGTCAAGAAGACCCCCTGCGTCAACAAATTGCAGATAGTTGGCCAAATTCACTTGACGATTCCTGTGCCCGTGCCGAATGGGGATGGAATCCAACCTATGATATTAAAAAAACAGTTGCCACCATGATAAAAGGGGTATCCAGCATTAAAACTTCTGATTATGTCTGATATTTTAAATAAGAATCTAATTCAAAAGCTCGCGTCCCTGGAACAAGAGGGGATATTAAAATCCAAAGAACGGGTTATTTCTGGTCGTATCCCTGCCCAAAATTCTTGGGGGCCACGGGTGACCTTGGAGGGCAGCAATAAACCCTATATTCGAGCGAATTCCAACTCCTATTTGGATTTAAATTTTCATCCCCAATTGATCCAAGCAGCCGAAGCAGCTACCCTTAAATACGGAGTGGGTCCCGGAGCGGTTCGATTTATAGACGGGACATTTCCCCCGCATAAAGCTCTGGAAAAAGCAATCGCTGAGTTTACTGGCTATCCGGCAGCACGCATTTTCAATTCGGCCTATGCCGCCAATTTGTCCTTGATCTTAGGCTTGCATACTTCAGACACCTTTTGGATGTGTGATGCTTTAAACCACAACAGTTTAATTCGCGGATTAAAAATGGCTGGAGTAGTATCCGGACAAAAAGTAGTGTATTCTCACGGCGACCTCTCCGACTTGGAATCTAAGCTCCAGCAAATTCCGAAACAGTTTAAACGGATTTGTATTTTAACCGATGGAGTATTTAGTATGCGGGGCGATGTGGTCCCATTAACAGGAATCCAAAATTTGGCCCTTCGATATCAGGATCAATTTGAGGAGGGGATTTGTTTAGTGGTGGACGACTCTCATGGAGTAGGCGCCTTGGGATCAAAAGGAAAAGGGGTTATAGAATCGTCCGATTCGCTCCCCTATGCTTTGGTGGGAACTTTTGGAAAAGCCTTTGGGGTAAATGGTGGATTTGTAGCTGGGTCTACAGAACTAATCGAATTTCTAAGACAAAAAGGGGATACCTATATCTATACCAATCCTCTTGGAGCTGCGGAGTCTGCAGCAGCTTTGGAAGCTGTAAATCTCTTGGCGACTTCGGATGGCCATCAAAGATTAGAAAATTTAAAAAACCGTACCCTTCAATTTCGAGAAGGAGTGCAGCAAATGGGTTTTGAAACCATTCCGGGACCCCATCCGGTTGTTTCGGTGCTTACCCGAAGCAGTACCAGCAACCGAGAATTGGTTTCCTATCTCTATGAACAAGGAATTTTAGTGATTGGGCTTAGTTATCCAGTAGTCCCAAAAGGAGAGGAATGTATTCGTTTTCAGATCAATGCTGGGATGACCTCTGAAGACATTGTTTATATTCTGGATAAACTTTCTGAAAAGAAACTACACTAGGCTTCTTTTTTTCATCAAATTTGTGCCCAATCTCTAAGTTAAAGTGATACATCCCAAATGATTTTGATCATGCGTATCCTGATTTTATTTTGTTTTTTACTGATTGGAAACTCTTTATGGGGGCAAGTCCGGGGAATAGTCCTGGGACCTGAAGGCCCTTTGGCTGGAGCGAATGTTTGGCAAGTGTCTAGTAGCTCAGGCACGACCACCAACGAAAAAGGTGCTTTTACTTTAACCGTATCCGAAAATACCGATGAAACTTTGGTGTTTTCATATGTAGGATTTACCCCCAAAACCTTTTCCTTAGAAGGAATTGATACTTCCAAACCTTTGGAAATTCAGTTAATTCCCGACGGGACTTTGGAGGAAATTGTTGTAACCTCCGGCCTTATACCGATCAAAAGGTTAGAAAGCACGATTCCGGTGGAAGTTTACGGAGCTTCTTTTTTTAAACGAAACCCCACCTCAAGTTTGTTCGAGGGTTTGCAAAATATCAATGGGGTTCGTCCACAGATCAATTGTAGTGTTTGTTATACGGGCGATATTCAAATCAATGGCCTCCAAGGGCCGTATACTTTTGTGCTTATCGACGGGATGCCCATTGTGAGTAGTTTATCGAGTGTCTATGGGCTTAATGGGATTCCTACCGGATTGATCGAACGAGTAGAAGTTGTCAAAGGACCTGCCGGGACCCTTTATGGGAGTCAGGCAGTGGGGGGACTCATCAATGTGATTACCAAAATTCCGGAACAAAGCCCACAGTTGTATTTCGACTCCTTTTCCACCAATTGGAATGAACACAACTTGGATTTAGGATTCAGTACACAATTGTCTGAAAATTTATTCCAATTGGTTGGGATCAATACTTTTTTTTACGATTCTCCAGTAGATAATAATCAAGATGGATTTACGGACATGAGCTTACAAAAACGAGTGTCTTTTTTTAATAAGTTCCAATGGAAAAAAAACAATCAATTGGCCGTTAGATTTTTGTACGAAGACCGGTGGGGAGGAGAAATGGATTGGAATTCTAGGTTTCGAGGGAGTTCACAAATTTATGCGGAAAGCATTTATACCCGCCGATATGAGATTATTGGACAGCATAGGGATGTATGGGGTTCGGGTTTACAAATGCAATATTCGTTTACCGATCACCATCAGGATTCCTCTTATGGAGACATCCCCTATCGAGGGCACGACCGAGTGGGTTTTGTTCAGGTCTTTGGTCAAGAAAAATGGGAGAAGCATCAATTGCTATTTGGGGCAGCCACTCGATACAGTTTCTACAACGATAATACTCCGGCGACCTTGGAGCCCGATCGGTATATTCTCCCGGGAATATTTGTGGAAGATGAATTTAGTTTTCAAGAATCCTTAGAAATTTTAGCGGGTCTTCGATGGGACTTTCATCCCACTCATAAAAATATTTGGACCCCACGTGTGGGGCTTCGATGGACTCCTAATGAGCAGACACGATTACGTTTGAATTATGGAACCGGTTTTCGAGTGGTGAATTTGTTTACGGAAGAACACGCCGCTTTGTCGGGTGCCCGGGAAGTAATTTTAGAAGAAGCATTAGCGCCGGAACAATCCCAAAGTATCCATCTAAATTTTTCGAGAAAATTCTATACCACCAACGGTTGGATTTTGGGGTGGGAACTTCAAGGTTGGTATACTCACTTTGAAAACCAAATCCTGCCGGACTACGATACGAATCCCGACGAAATTCGTTACGCCAACTTGGATGGCTTCTCCTTTTCTAAAGGGATAAGCACCAATTTAGACTTTCGTTTCCGGAATTTTTCCGGTAACCTTGGAACCAGTATTTTAAATGTACGAGCCCGAAATGAAGGCCGCCTTTTTCGACCGGTTTTTACTGAAAACTGGTCGGGGGTCTGGAGCCTGAATTATCGGAGTTCCCGCGGTAAATGGGGATTAGACTACACTGGGAATCTTTATGGGTCCATGCGACTCCCATTGGCCGGAGAAAACGACCCCCGTCCGGAATATTCCCCTGTATGGAGTTTGCAGAACTTAAAGATGTCTTGGGAAATCAATTCACAGTGGCAAGTTTATGGGGGCTGTAAAAATCTTTTGGATTGGACCCCTGCAGACGAGGTGCCCTTTTTGATTGCCAGGGCCGAAGACCCCTTCGATCAGCAGATCAACGATCCGGTCAATAATCCGTACGGCTTAAGTTTCGATCCTACTTATATTTACGCTCCCAATCAAGGGCGACGATTTTTTGTCGGCTTGCAATGGGTGCTTCCATAGGGATTATTTTCACTTAAAAATAACTCGAAAAAGCATTTCAAATGAGGGCGATTTGATAAATTCGTTTCTATGGACAAATCGTTAAAAGTTTTAGGAAGCGAAGAATGGTGTGCTTTTGAGCAACTCCAGATTCCGGCCATTAAGGCACGTATCGATTCGGGAGCTAAAACCTCTTCTATCCAGGCCTATAATATCAAGAGAATTTTCCGCAATGGGACTCCCTGGGCGGAGTTTGAGGTCAATCCGATTCAGGACAACCGAAGTGTTTCCATCCGATGTTCGGCTCCGATTATCGATACTCGGACCATTCGAAGTTCCAATGGGAATACACAGAAGCGCTACGTGATCCGAACCCCTTTGCGCATTGGAGAGCAGACTTTTGATATCGAATTGTCCTTGGCGAATCGGGATGCGATGGATTATCGAATGTTGTTGGGGCGTGAAGCCATGCGCCAACGTTTTTTAGTGAATCCTGCGGAACATTTTCGATTGGGGGATTATTCTTCATCCCAAGTTGAAAACTTTTACAAGCACCTGATTCATGAGAAATCTGGCTTAAGAATTGCAGTTTTAGCCTCCAACAGGGAGCTTTACAGTAACAAACGTTTAATCGAATCGGGAAAGGCTCGAGGGCATGAGATGCATTTTTTAAACATTCAGCAGTGTTATATGCGTCTGGATGCGGATACCCCGGAAGTCCGTTATCGCGGGGGGAGTATTTTGGATAATGTAGATGCTGTGATTCCACGAATCCGACCCAGTATGACCTTTTATGGTTGTGCATTGTTGCGACAATTCGATTCTATTGGGACTTTTTGTCAAAATTCTGCCGCTTCCATCAGCGAATCCCGGGATAAATTATTTTCCTCTCAGTTGTTTTCCAAAAATGGAATTCAAATCCCGTTGACGGGTTTTGCGAAATCTCCTCTTGAAACCAAAGATTTGATTGAAATGGTGGGGGGCGCTCCCTTAATCATAAAACTCCTTAGTAGCGCTCAGGGGAAAGGGGTCGTATCAGCGGAAACTTCCAAAGCAGCCCAAAGTGTAATCAATGCGTTTAAAAGTCTTCAGGCCAATATTTTGGTGCAAGAATTTATCAAAGAAGCCGAGGGCAAAGACATCCGCTGTTTTGTGGTGGATGGAAAGGTGGTAGCCGCTATACAGCGACAAGCTCCGCAAGGAGAATTTCGCTCCAATATTCATTTGGGAGGGTCTGCTTCTCAGGTGCGGATCACCAAAGAAGAAAGACGGATGGCGGTTAAAGCGGCAAAAATCTTAAATTTACAAGTGGCAGGAGTGGATATCATCCGTTCTAACAAAGGCCCATTACTGCTGGAAGTCAATTCTTCTCCGGGCCTGGAGGGAATTGAAAATGCTACCGGGAAAGACATTGCCAACGAAATGATTATGGCGATTGAAAAGAAATTAAAATATTCCCCGGTTGCTCCATTGGTTTAATCTGTTAAAGAATTGAGTGTGGACATCATTGTTATTATTCTTTTAGTACTCATTTTAATTGTACTGGCTTTTCTCGGGTTTCGTGTCAGTGCTCAAAAGCCCAGCCGTCTATCGGATGAATTTCGCTTGAGTCTTCAACAAGAATTTTCCCTCCAAAGAACGGAACTGTCCAAAAATTTGAAGGAAAACCGAGAAGAATTGACGCAAGGAATCACCCGATTAACAGATCTCATGCTTAAAAATGCCAAGGACGATCGGGAAGAACTTCGGAAAACTTTACAGCAATTTCAAGAAGTATTTACTCAAAATGTCAATGCCTTTAATACGCTTCAAAAGCAGAAGTTTGAACAAATGGCGTTAAAGCAGGACGAATTGGCCAAAACCACGGAATTGCGTTTGGAGAAAATGCGAGAAACCGTTGATGAGAAGTTGCATAAAACTCTTGAAGATCGTCTAGGAAAATCCTTTGAGCGAGTTACCAAACAACTGATGGAGGTCCAAAAAGGCTTGGGAGAGATGCAAAATTTAGCTACGGGAGTGGGCGACCTTAAACGGGTTTTAACCAATGTAAAAACTCGGGGAGTTTTAGGTGAAATTCAATTGGGGAATATTTTAGAACAGATTTTGGCCCCCGAACAATACGAGGCCAATGTTAAAACCAAACCCCATTCAGATGCTTTGGTGGAATTTGCGATTCGACTGCCCGGTAAAAATGACGAAAAGACCGTCTATCTCCCCATAGATGCTAAATTCCCGCAGGAAGATTACGTGCGACTTCAATCGGCCTACGAAGTAGGCGACCCTTCTCAAGTCGAAATGTCACAGAAAGCTTTGATTCGTTCGGTTAAACTCTTTGCCAAAGATATCGCTCAAAAATATCTGGAACCACCCCACACCACAGACTTTGGGATCATGTTTTTACCCACAGAAGGGCTCTATGCAGAATTGGCTCGCCATCCTGATCTGATTGCCCAGCTACAACGGGAATTTAAAATAATTTTGACGGGCCCCACTACACTTGCAGCCATGCTCAACAGTCTTCAAATGGGCTTTAAGACCCTTGCAATACAGAAACGCAGCAGTGAGGTTTGGCAGGTTTTAGGAGCGGTTAAAAAAGAGTTTGTAACTTTTGGAGGGGTACTTGAAAAAGCTCAGAAAAAAATTAAAGAAGCCGACAATGAGATCGAAAAAATGGTTACTACTCGAACGCGAATGATGTTGTCTAAGCTCAAAAAAGTGGAGCAAATAGAACCGGAAGAACTCCCCGAAAAAACTTCCCCTTCCATCGACTTAGAACTTTAATCCCGGATAATATTCCCGACTATTTTCTGCGGGTGTTGTTCCTCGAATGGCCGCATTGCATTAATCAAAACAAAGCTTTCAAAATTGGGCAGTTCCCGCCAGTGAATTTGTCGAGGGACAAAGTTGCCTTTTTGAATTTGCCTTTCGCGTTCTACCCCAGGAAATAGTGGAGGCTTGGGGGTTATCCACTGTTTGCCCGTAAATAGAGCTATATTACAGTAGGAGGTGTCTCTGAGCCATCCATTTTGTAGGAATAAAACATCATCAGCCGAACCTTTGTTTTGATATGCTGTTTCTATAAACGCTCGATCCGTCCACTTGTGAGGATATTGATATTCTTGAATTTCAACACATTTTAAACGCCTTAAACTCAATGTTCGATAGGGAATGATTTCATTTTGATACGCCTGTTCGTTGTATAGAAAACGCCATTTGGTTCGACCCGTACTGGCGCTAGTGGGCTGTATCCGTTTAAGCTCCCAAGGACACTCTTTTCCAAAGGCCGTTTGATAGGAATGCATCAGTCGCTTTTGATGCCATTCGAGCAGAGGGGCTTTTCCCCCATCGATTCGGATGGACTCAAATAGTGGGTACATATATTTTTTGTTGAAGTTCCTGATATTCCTCTTTCCAGCGACTTTTTGCGGTGATTCCCCCGCCACTGCGATAGCAGTAAGAATTCCCTTGTTGCTCAATATAACGAATGGCTACTGCACTGTGTACTTGGTCGCCGTCAAAAATCCCATAGACCCCTGTATAGTAGCCCCGAGGATCGATTTCTGCCTCTTGAATGATGGCTAAGGTTTTGATTTTTGGAGCTCCACTAATGGAGCCTGCAGGCAACAAATCCCAAAGGATATCGCCCAATTTTTCACGCCAGTTGGAAGGCAACTTTCCTGTGATTTTAGAACTGGCTTGAAAGAGGTTTTGTTTCGAAGTCCGAATGGTGTCTAAATATCTAAATTGTTCGACTTGGATATGATGTGCGTGAATGGCGAGATCGTTTCGAAGTAAATCCACTGTGGTACTGTGTTCCCAGAGTTCTTTGGTGTTGTTTAAAAGACGATCGGCGGCGGTCGGATCGTCGGCATCTGCAGTCCCTTTCATTGGAAAAGTAGCGATTTGATCGTTTTTTATTTGAATGAATGTCTCTGGTGAAAAACAAACAAAATGATCTTTTACATAGAGTTTTTGGGGACTTTGGGCGGTGTGGAAGACCTCCAGTAGGGAGCCTTCCAAGTCAATAGGGGTGGGAAAAGTGAGGTTTAACAAATAGGTATCTCCTTGTTTCAGATGCTTTTGAACCTTCTCGAAAGCATTTCTGTATACTGTTTGGGAAATTTTTTTTTGAGAACGTATAAAAGAGGAATTCCCAGGGCTGGAGGGGTCGAAATTTTGATAGTTGTTGATTTGGAAGTAAATCTCTTTCCTTTTGGCCTCTTCCCAGGAAAGTAGGAGCGGTTTTTTCTTTTCAAAATCGATCAAAAAAAAGAAAGGTTCTCTTTCCTTGGCTCGAATATTCATTTGCTCGACAAACGCATTCACTCCCATGGAATTAAAGCTATAAAATTCTTGAACATCTGTTTGCCATAAGGGCACATAAATGATTCCGGGTGAAACTGAACCCCTATATGGGGGCGATTTCGATGAGCGATCGCCATCAAGCAAGCATCCGTAGTTTGGGCCAATGGGATGAGTGAATCTCCTAAAGAAGTCGCTTTAATTTCCCAAGAGTGGTAGCGCCCGACCTCAAAGCGGTTTGGGATACCTTTCCACAGAGGATGTTCGTTGATTTGCAGGCAATCATGATTTTGTCCATGGATAACTTCCCTCAGCTGATTTAAAGAAGCTCCATAGTAGGAGGCCAATACTTGAAAGCCCAAACAAATTCCTAAAACTGGGAATGTGGGCGGCAGAGCCTCTAATAATTCATTCCAACGGGAATATTCTGAGGCGTGCCCGGGTCCGGGCGAAAAAATAAGGGCATCAGCTTCAAGAATCTGCGCTTGAGTGAAGTCCGAATATGCGAGCATCTTTAAAGGATACCCAAGTTGATATAAAGCATCCTTAATATTGTGTACAAACGAGTCGTTTGCATCTATAAGAACTATCTGCGGAATCTTTCGGTTCAAAAAGGCAATTTTCACAAAAATAAACCAATTGAAAATGCTTTTGCAACTTCTTGAAATATTCTTCATTCGAAATTGCAATCATTTATTCTTTGAAATTTCCGGGGGCTTAAATTGGGCTCAAAAACCTCGGAAATTTTGCTGCTATCAGCACGAAAATAGAGCAATCCTGTTATTTCAGACACCTTATTTCAACACGCTATTTTTGGTCATTAATGGGTTGATAGATGTCACTCTAACCCATCGAAATTCCTTGACCATTTATATCTGTTCGACAGGTATTTTGGATTTGATCTACCAGGATCAGAACTATCCGCTTAAGGAAGGGGAATGTATTTTAATGCCTGCTGTGCTTGATAAAGTTCAACTCAAGGGAGAGTGGGAAGCTCTTGGGAATGTATCTTTAGAAAAACCGATTAATAATTGAAAAAGAGACCCCAATAAAAACCCATACGGATCGGTATGGGTTTTTGAGTATCATGTGGTACCTCCAGGAATCGAACCAGGGACACAAGGATTTTCAGTCCTTTGCTCTACCAACTGAGCTAAGGTACCTCAGCTTGTTTTAAGCAGTTGCAAATATAAAATCCTTTTCTTTCCCCCCCAAATCCATAGCCTATTTTGTTATTTTCGCAATTAAAGCAACGAATATGTATTTACTGGGAGACTTTGGAAATACAAAGATAAAGCTGGCTCTTTATGATTCTCAATCTTGTGTTGATCAGCAAGCATTTGAAGGGCAAGATCCTTGGGAGGCCAAAGTTCAAGAATGGAGGGAGGAGTATTCGATTGAAAAGGGCATATTCGCGAATGTCAGCGGGAGAACCGACACAGAAATTTTGGCCCAAATGTCCATTCCTAATCTACGGCCACTCAAAGCTTTTTCCAAACTTCCGTTCAATATTCAATATCAAACCCCAAACACCCTAGGCGACGATCGTCTGGCACTTGTGGCTGCAGCCCGAAAAAACTATGCTCAGCGCAATGTATTAATAGTGGATCTGGGGAGTTGTATCACTTATGATTTTTGTTCGGACGTCGGGGATTATTGGGGCGGTGCCATTAGTCCGGGTTTCGATCTACGTTATAGAGCTCTTCATTCCTTTACAGGTCGTCTACCACAGCTTCAACCTGAAATTCCTGAATCTTTTATGGGCCAGACCACTCAAGGCGCTATCCATGCCGGTGTCTATCACGGTGTTTGGGGGGAAATTCTTCATCAGTATACACAATATGCGCAGAGACATCCTAATCTCATGTTAATTTTAACAGGGGGTAACGCTTCTCTATTGCCTAAAACATTAAAAAACACCATATTTGCCCAGCCAAATTTTCTATTTGAAGGTTTGCATTTTATCTTACAATTGAACGAGACTTCATGATTAGGCATTTTCGTGTAATTGCGTGGCTATTATTCTGCTCTTGGGGGTTTGCACAATCCTCAACAGCATCCCCTTATTCGTTTAACGGACTTGGCGATCTCAACTTTCGCGGGAACAACTTCAACCGACATATGAGTGGATTGGAAGTCTACAACGATTCTATTCATGTGAGTCTTAGCAATCCGACAAGTTATGCTCGTTTAAAAACGACTACTTTCTCCTTGGGAATTCATTATAAAAATACTCGATTAGAATCCGAGGCCGATCTTGAAGAAATTCCTAGCGGGACCATTGATTATATGGGAATTGGGATCCCTGTAGGGCCTTTTGGTTTTGGTTTTGGAATTTTACCCTACAGTTCTGTAGGCTACCGAGTGCAAGATATCCTGGAGCAAGATGATGTAGTGGAACGCATTAATCGATATCAAGGTCAAGGCGGAATCAATAAAGCATTTTTATCGGTAGGTTTTCCCTTGTTTAAAGTTTTGGCTATTGGTGCTACAGTAAACTACGACTTTGGAAAAATTAGCTTGACCAATTCACAATTTTTAGGATCGGTTGACTTAGGAACTTTTTTAGATAAAAACGCCAGTATTTCGGGTTTAACCTATCAGTTGGCGGCTGATTTAAAAATCCCATTGAGCAAGAAACTATTTACGGAGCTTTATGTCAGCTATTATCCAGAAACTAATTTGGTGTCGACTAACTCCGCTGTTTATTATACCAGATCCATCAGTGGAAACGAATCTGGGGATTTTGAATCGATAGACTTAAACGCCACAGGAGAAGATAAAACCGATATTAAGATGCCCTCTATTTTCAAATTTGGTGGAGGATTTGGGCAAGAAAAAAAGTGGTTTTTAGGATTTCAATACGAACAAACGGCCTCCTCCAATTTTTCCAACCCATTCATGCAATTGCCCAGCATATCCTATGAAGATGGAACACGAATGATTTTAGGAGGATTTTTTATCCCGAGATACACCTCCCTAACGAGCTTCTGGAAGCGGGTAGTTTATCGTTTCGGTGTCCGACAAGAAACCACAGGCCTCTTAGCTCAAGGGGAGTCCATAACCGATTTTGGCACGTCTTTTGGTTTAGGTATACCATTGAACGGGCTATCTAATGCCAATATCGGTGTAGAATTGGGCCGAAGAGGCGACACCAACAACGGTCGCATTTTAGAAAACTATTGGGCCATCCGAATTGGTTTTTCGCTCAATGATATTTGGTTTATTAAAAGAAAGTATAATTAATTTGCATTATGAAAAAGATATTGCCAATATTGATAACATTCTTAACTCTGCCCCACAGTTGGGCGCAAAACAAAGAGGAATGTTTACAAAACCTATCCATTTTTGCTGAATCAGCGAAAGTTAAAAACTACGAGGCCGCTTACTCAACTTGGAAAGCTGTTAGAGACTCCTGTCCAGACCTCAATGTGGCCATATACTCTTATGGAGAGCGGATCTTAAAAGATCGAATCCAAAAAGGAGCAGATGCCGACAAAGGGGCTACAGCTAAAGATTTAATTCGCTTATACGACCAATGGGTCGAATATTTCCCCACCCGCAAGGGAGTTTCTAAAAAAGGAGATATTATAAGTAAAAAGGCTCAAGCTATGTTGGATTATAAAACCGCAGATTTATCGGCTGTTTATTCCACTTTTGATACGGCTTATCAGGAAGATGCCAAGAGTTTCACCAACCCCAAAATGCTTTACAATTACTTCAATACCCTTTACAAACTCTACAAATCCGGTTCGGCAGGAGTTTCGATGGAGCAATTGTTTGAAAAATATGAAGAGATTTCCGAAAAATTTGAGGTGGAGCAAACCAATTTGGCCAAGCGAATCGATAAAATCCTAAAGAAAGAAGAAGCTGGAGAAGCCATGAGTTCTCGTGAACTTCGAAACAAAAGAGCTTTTGAAATTAATTCTAAAGCTTTTGGAGTTTTTGCGTCCAACTTGGATGCCATTATTGCCAAAGAGGCAACATGTGAAAACCTTATTCCCCTTTACGAGCGCAATTTCGAAGCGAACAAAGGGGATGCTGTTTGGTTAAAACGTGCAGCCAGCCGAATGGACAGCAAAGACTGTTCGGATGCGCCACTGTTTGTAACCTTGGTTGAGGCCCTGCATCAATTGGATCCGTCTGCAGACTCTGCCTACTATTTGGGTCTATTAAAGGATAAAAGTGGAGACGAAAATGGTGCGCTCCAATATTATGAAGAGTCGATTGCTTTAGAGACAGACAACTACAAAAAAGCCAAGATTCTCTTTAAGATTGCTACAAAGTTTAAAAATAAAGGCCGAAAAAGTAAAGCGCGAAGTTATGCGCGTAAAGCTTTGTCTTTCCAACCCTCTATGGGAAGGGCTTATTTATTGATTGCCAATCTTTATGCCTCGAGTGCCAACGACTGTGGGAAAACCCAATTCGAAAAGCGAGCCATGTATTGGTTGGCGGCACAGATGGCTGAAAAAGCAGCTCGTGTAGATGCTTCGATTAAGAAGTTGGCTTTAAAAACTGCCGAAAGCTACAAGGGGAGAGCACCCAGCAAGACCGATATCTTTACAGAGGGTAATGAGGGTGCTGTTATCAAATTCAATTGTTGGGTAGGCGAATCGGTTACGGTGCCTAAACTTTAAAAATGAATTCCACCCCTGGATATGGACTCATAGGGATTGTTTGGCTCCTGATCTTGGGCTGTGATGACAATTCCCAAGCACTTAAAGAACTGACTTCTATTGAAGACGTACCCCTAGGGACAGCCGAAAATATTCGGATGATTTATACAGATTCCGCTCAGGTGCAAGCCATCTTAAAAGCACCCAAACATATCGACTATACCCACCTGGCTTTTCAGTATTCCGAATTTCCCGAAGGGGTATTTGTGACGTTTTTCGACACTCAAAAACGAGAAAGTTATTTAGAGGCCGACTACGGAATCCTTTATAATGCGACCCGATTGGTCGATTTGAGAGGCCATGTAGAACTTCGCTCCGCTGATGGCTCGGTCTTAAAAACCGAACAACTCTTTTGGGATGCCCAAACGGAGTGGCTTTTTACGGAAAAAGCTTTTGAATATACCAGCCCCGATTACGATCTCGATGGCGTTCGATTGGACGCCAACAAAGAATTTACTACATTTAATACGGGAACCTTAGCCGGAACTCTACAAGTAGAAGAACAAAAAGATTCACTTCCAGCACCATGAAAACCCTTCGAATTTCCGAAATCCTATATTGGGTGATTGCAGTTATCTCTGCTTTCCAAACGGTTCAGTTGTGGACGCTTAATCCCTCAAAAGCATATATCTTTTTGGGCTTTTGTATCCTGTCTGTTTTTATGGCGTTATTTCGACGTCATTTTAGGCGAAAATTTAATGCTCGAAACCAAAATTAATTGATCTACACCGATCTTGTTATTGGGTTGTGTCTGTTACTTTCCGCTTTCTTTTCGGGAATGGAAATTGCTTTTGTTTCTGCCAATCCAATTTATTTAGAACTCGAAAAACAGCACGACACTCTCTCGGCCAAACTTCTACATCGATTAACCAAAAACCCTTCCCGATTTATCGCAACCATGTTGGTGGGAAACAATATTGCTCTGGTGGTCTACGGGATTTTTATGGGGGATCGGATTCTGAGTCTTTTTTTTCCGGAAACCCTCTTAAACTCTGATCATATAAGTCTTCAGATAATTTTTTATCAGACTTTAATTTCTACAGGAATTATTCTCTTGACGGCAGAATTTCTCCCCAAGGTTTTGTTTCGACTTTTTGCCAATCGTCTGATGAAAATCCTTATTCTGCCCGCTAGTTTTTTTTATTTAGTGTTTACTCCCCTGTCTGTTTTTATCATGGGCCTAACGGATAATATTTTAAAATTTTTTTTTAAGGTGGAGAGCGATACCCTACAGCTGAATTTTTCCAAAGTAGAGTTGGGAAATTATATTGAGGAACAAATCGAATCGAGTGCAGACAAAGAAAATATTGATACAGAAATACACATTTTCCAGAATGCCTTAGAATTTACCGAGGTCAAAGCTCGAGCAGTCATGGTTCCTAGAGCCGAACTTACAGCTGTCGCTTTGGATACTCCCCTGGCAGATATTCAGCAATTATTTGTTTCTACTGGCTATTCGAAAGTCCCCGTTTATCAAGAGACCATAGACGATATTGTTGGTTATGTGCATGCGTTTGAATTATTTCGTCAACCTAAAAGTTTGAAAAGTGTCCTCCTCCCGGTAGCATTTGTCCCGGAGCCGATGCCTGCGAATGAAGTTTTAAAACTTTTAACGAAACAACGCAAGAGTTTGGCCGTAGTGCTGGATGAATATGGCGGCACGGCCGGAATGATCACTGTAGAAGATATTATCGAAGAGTTGTTTGGGGAGATTGAAGATGAGCACGACCATATCGCCCATCACGAAAAGACGATAGCGGAAAATATATTCGAGTTTTCGGCCCGACTGGAGGTTGATTATTTAAACCAAACCTATGATCTTAATTTACCCGAAAGCGATCACTATGAGACCTTGGGTGGGCTGGTGGCGTTTATGACAGGCGAAATTTTAGAAGTTGGAGCCCAACTGGAATTGGAAAATTCTGTCTTGGAAATACTCTCGGTGAGTTCCACAAAGATCGAACGGATTCGATTGGAGAAGCAGCCCTCTGAATAAGGAAGCAATCCTCCGTTTTCGTGGGTTAATGTTTTAATATTGCAGGGAATATCTTATTTTCGCTTCCTACAAAAAACAACCCTCTTATGGCTATTTTAGGTAAAATTAGACAGCAGTCCATTTTCTTGATCTTTATCATTGGAATGGCCCTGTTTGCATTTGTGATTTCTGGAGTTTTCGATGGAGCCGGAGCCAACGGTTCGCCTACAGACCCTATTGCAGTAGTAAACGATGAAGAAATATCGCTCAATATTTTTCGGCAACAGGTAGAGTTTGCCGAAAGAAACTATAATGTTTCGACCACCCAAGCCGCCAAACTCGTATACGACGAAGCCATTCGTGAAGCTTTGCTTAACCAGCAATACAAAGCTTTGGGGATCGACGCAGGAGCTGAGCAAATCGAAAAAATTGTATCTCAAAACCCAAACATTACTGCCGATCCTCAGTTTCAAAACGAGTTAGGGTTGTTTGATTTTGGTTTATTCTCAGATTTCGTTGCTCGATTAAAAGTTGAAAACCCCTCAGCTTACCTATCTTGGAAAGCACAGGAAGACAATATCATTGCTGTAGCCAAAGAGCAGATATACCTGGATTTGATTAAGGCCAGTGCTGGCATTACCGAACAAGAGGCTCAGCAACTTTATCACTTGGAAAACGACTTGGTGAACCTCGAATATGTTCGTCTACCCTATGTGATGATTCCAGACAGCTTGATTTCCATATCAGATGCGGAGATCAAAGCTTATGTCAATAAAAATAAATCTAAGTTTGAGCAAAAAGCTTCTCGAGACATTCAGATGGTTATTTTTGAGGAAGATGCAACTGAAGAAGATATTGCTGCCTTACGGGCAGATTTGGAGACCCTCTTAGAAGACCGTGTAGAATATAACGATGTTTCAAAACTCACAGATACCATTGTTGGATTTAAAAATACCACCAATACCTCCGATTATATAGAGCGCTATTCCGATCAGGCTTTAGACTCTGTCTATCAAACCAAGGGACAGTTGCCTTCAGAATATGCTGAAATTCTTTTTGCTCTTGACCAGGATCAAGTTTTCGGACCTTACAGGGATGGAGAAACCTTAAAAATTTCCAAATTACTCGACCGTAAGATAGGGGGAGCCATTCGTGCCAGCCACATTTTAATCGCTTTTACAGGGGCCACAAGAGCTTCAACACAAATCACTCGAACTAAAGAAGAGGCTGAAAAATTAGCCAATCGTTTGTATCGAACCGCTCGTTCCAACCCCGATAATTTTGAAACTCTAGCCCGCGAAAATTCGGATGGCCCTTCTAAAACACTTGGGGGTGATCTTGGATTTTTCCAAGAAGGAACCATGGCAGAGCCTTTCTTTAATTATGCCAATGAAAATCGCGTGGGCCGAATTGGCCTGGTGGAAACCGAATTTGGTTATCATGTGATTAAAATTACAGATAAAGAGGATGTGGTGCTAATGGCCGATATTACCCGTGCTATTGTCCCATCGGAGGGAACTTCCAATGCTGTTTTCCAGGAGACCACAACTTTTGAGATTGAAAGTAAAAAAGACCCAGGTTTTGCTGCCGCAGCAGAGACTAAAGGGCTTGAAGTGAAAACAGTTCAGTCGATTGATCAAATGGATGAAAACTTGCCCAATCTTCCCAGTATGAGAAATCTGGTGATTTGGACTTTTGATGATGCGACTCAAGTGGGAGATATTCGCCGATTTAACAAGCCGGATGGAGGCTATGTAGTTGTTGAAATTGCTGAAAAAAGAGCTGCAGGAACAGCCTCTCCTGAGCAAGTTCAAAACCTGGTGATTCCGGAACTAAAAAAGCAGAAAAGAGCAAAGCTTTTAAAAGAAAAATACGCCAACATCAAAAGTCTTGAAGAATTGGCTCAAGCAACCGATCGCGAAGTAGAAACTGCTTCTGCAATCAATCAAAACAATGCAATTTTGGTCGGGGCTGGAGCAGAACCATATATCATCGGTGCAGCCTTTGGAATCCCTGAAAATCAGCCTTCAGCTTTAATGGAAGGAAATACCGGAATATACATGATTCAGGTGACCAAACGTGAAAAGGCAATCGTATTACGCAGTTATGAGGTATATGCCGAAGCATTGCGAAACGATGAATATCAAAAAGTAACGGCAAATATTGGAAAAGCTTTAGAGTCTGCTGCAACGATCTCAGATAATCGTTCGTTGTATTATTAAATCCAATTTACATCAACAACATTTCAGAAAAAGGGATAACTACAGGGTATCCCTTTTTTTGGAAATAAACTTTGGGGTTTTCCATGGGCGTAGCTACCAAAATAAAATCCCCTCCCCAAGCGCCTAAACTTTTCATTTGTCCCTCAAAATCGGGGAATAAATCTTTTTGAACAGGTATTTGTTGGAGAACCCCGGCTAAAAGTTCTTCATGAAATTGAAGTAAATCACGAAATTCTTGGAGGTTAGTTGTGGAGGTGAGTTTCTGACTAATCGTTGAAATTTCTTGAAGAAAACCCTTAGGTTTTTCCTGAGCTCTATAATGTTTCATTGCCGACCGACTGTTTTGCTTCCGGTTGCGATAAACAAAAAACAATTGATCCGCAAAAGGAGGATTAAATTTTGCTGGCTTTACCCGAATGTTTTTTGAGGATTCGATTTGATAAAAAATAGGACCGGACGCTTGAGTACAGGCAATATCGTAGCCACTCCCACCAAAGGTTGCTTCTAACAATTCATAGGGATCGATTTCTGCCCATTGAGCCAACAAGGATATTAGGGTAGAGGAAGTTCCCAGCCCCCATTGGGGATCAAAATCGAGCTCAGAGGTTACCCTACCACAAAGGGGAAACTCCCATTGGGGTTGCCTGTTTAAAATGACTTCAAAAATTTCCCTTAAGCGTTCGGCCATTGCCCGATCGGTTGCTCGAATGAGTTCTAAGGAGTCCGCAGAAAAATAAGCTTCAAACCAAGGTTTACCTTGCGCGTCTAAACTTCGCCAATAAAGATTTTCAGAGGGAGCGGGTTCCCAACTGAGGTGTTGTCCCCCTTTTGTAGGGCAGGCCAAAGCAAGGGCTCCATCCAGAACAGCATATTCGCCACTGATGAGTAATTTTCCCGAAGCGGAAAAAGTTCTTTTCATTGTTCTGATTTCAAGAATTCTTCGACCGATGCAGCGCTGACCACATGGGTTTTAAAATATTCTAAAGCAGCTTCTTTTTGAGGGGCGGTTGCTTCCTTTTGATTCAGAAGGTTGAGCAAATGCATCTTCATGTGCCCCTTCTGAATACCGGTAGTGACCAAGGACTGAACCGCAGCAAAATTTTGAGCCAAGCCTGCTGCTGCCACGATTTGCATCAGTTGTTCAGCGCCAGGGTTCCCCAACAATTCCAAACACCACCGAACTAGGGGGTGGAGTTTGGTTAAGCCCCCAACAGTTCCTAGGGCTAAAGGAACTTGCAATCGAAAGTGAAAGGTGTCGTTTTCAATACTTGCTTCACTCAAACTTCGGTATTTCCCATCTCGAGCAGCAAAGGCATGTACCCCAGCTTCTACTGCTCGAAAATCATTACCGGTGGCTAAGACCACGGAATCGATACCGTTCATGATTCCCTTGTTGTGAGTCACCGCTCGATAAGGTTCTTCGGTTGCAATTTCAATGGCTTCCACAAACTTTTGAGCAAATGCAGCGGCATCTAAATCCCCGTATGTTCCTAAATCTTTTACTGCACATTCGACTCGAGCCTCTACCAAACATTCCGGGACATAATTGGAAAGAATACTCATAAAGATCTTAATTGGCGTTTCCAATGAGTCAAACTCAGGAGCATTAGTAATTTGTTCCTCAAACTCGTTTGCTAAGTGCTCCAAACAGGAATTGATAAAATTTGCGCCCATCGCATCGGCAGTTTTAAACTGTAAATGCAATTGATAATAATTCGGTATCAGATGTGTTTTATCTTTCAGCACGAGGGCGTGAATTCCTCCCCCTCTTTTTTCCATTCGAGTGGCCAGGGGAACCAAAGATTCCAAAAAAGAGGAATGATTTCGCTTAAAAAAAGCCTGTAATTTTTCAGGGTTTCCAGTATAGCTGAAATGAACCTGCCCTTCCTTGAGATTATTGAGGATTCGGGTTTTAAAACCTCCACGTGAAGCCCAAAATTTTGCAGCTTTGCTGGCAGCAGCCACGACCGAGCTCTCCTCAATCACCATTGGAATAGCTAAAATCTGATCGTTAATTTTAAAATTGGGAGCAATTCCCAAGGGCATATAAAAATTGGTGAGTGTATTTTCGATAAATTCCTCGTGTTTGGCTTGCAATTGAGGATCCGAGTTCCAATAGTGTTTTAGGACCTCCACGGAAGCAGGCTGATTCTGAAAGTAGGTTTGTTGTAGCCATTCCATTTTTTCAGCCTTTGTTTTTTTAGAAAAACCATTGACCAGTTTCGAGGAATCCATAGCGTTTGTCTTTGTTTAGAGTAATACGAAGATAGTTTTTGTTCAACAATGTATTCCTGTTTTCTCCCCCCCCAATTATTTCC
>JBMYNJ010000020.1:0-20831 GCA_049598145.1 Flavobacteriaceae bacterium
AACAGCACCGATACAGAATTATTTTGGGTGGGCTTTAGTAGCGTTGCCTCTGCACGTATTATTTCAATCCCTGCGCCTAAGGCCACCATTTCTTTACCCCGTTCATTTGTATATCCTACAAGTCCTATTCTTTTTAATTTTACTGATGCGAATTTTTTCAGCTTAATAATATTCTTATGAAAAATACCCTCAGAATTTTATTGGTTGTTTGGAGTCTTGGGGGATGTCAGTCTTTCGAAAATAAAAATGACCCTCAGGATGATATAGGTCAAACACCACTCCTCATGGAGCCCTTAGAGGCCTTACCTGCTATTGATAGCACTCTGTTCACCGTTCGGGGAATGCCCGTGTGGAGCGATTATTTAGAATTACATTCCCGTCTTTCAAACCTTAGTCAATTAAGACCCCAAGGCTTGGATGTTTTTTTAACAGAGTTGGAAAAGCAAAGCTTAAAAATTCTAAAAAGCCCTTTCCCGGAGTTTTATGAAAAGTCGAGTATTCGAGGCCGGATGAAAGTCCTTCATACCATGATTATGCGTGCTCGTTATGCGGCCTATAAAAACGACAGCAGCCTACTCAACAATTCCTTGCAACAACTTTACACGGCTACCCAGGCAGTGAATAGTCGAATTCAAACCCTTGACACGAGTGCTTTAGCGACCTCTACCCTCGAAATTAATCCAGACGAACCAAGTCCTTAATACGGTAGTTGAAGCCAGTTTTCATACAGAATTCAAGACCTTCAACCTGTTTAATTTTTTCTATTTGTTCGCCAAAAATAGGTCGGGGAAGTTGAGCTAAATCGGCCATTTGCTCATAATAAGTTTCTCGTTCCGGGTGAGAGGGACAGACCAAATTGAAGGTCTTCCCACTCATATTTGTGTGAACAACTTGATGAATACCGCCTATTGCATCTATTTGATGTAAAAAGTTGATGCGGCTTTTAGGGTTTAATATCTTTCTCCCGGCGAGTTGTCGAATCGGATGGCGGTTGGGCCCAATGAGGCCTCCTAATCTCAATATCATGGCTTTAGGGAACCATTTTCTTATTAGCTGCTCCCCGTCCAGTAAGTATTGGGCTCTTGAGGTTTCCCCCTTAAAAATGTCAGAAGATTTACAAACCCCTTCGCGTCCACGATATACCCCAGAAGAACTGAGATAAATGAATTGTCCGGTATACTCACTTAAGCTTTTTCCAAAGACTTCCAGCCGATGTATAAAATTTTCAGGAGCCCCTTTTCTAAGTTGGGGCGGAATCGCAAAAATCCAACTGGAGCATTCCAATAAGGGATTAAGGTTGCCCAGAAGTTGGGTTTCGGTAAGTTCCATAAGCTGTCCTTCAATTCCCAATTGGTTTAAAGCAGTAAGATTTGAACTTTGGGTAGTGGTTCCCAAGACTCTATTGCCTTGAGTAACCCATGCGGTACCTAGGGCTTTGCCCAACCATCCACATCCAATTATTCCAATTGTTTTCATGGAGGCAAATATCCGAAATAGGACTGAATACGGGCATTGAATGAGATATTGGCAATATTGAGCTTTAAATATTAATAAATTATGATTATATTATATCAAAATTTAGAAATTATGCCGATTAAGAACTTTATTGCAGCCCGAGCGAAGCCCCAACGAAAACGTGCTAAAACTTTTTTAGTTTCCGAAATAATGACTCGTAATTTGGTCTTGTTTAAACCGGACCAGACCATTCATGAAGTGATGAAAGCCTTTGTTAAGCATCGTATTTCTGGGGGGCCTGTAGTAGACGATTCTGGCCATTTGATTGGCGTAATCTCGGAAGCCGATTGTATGAAGCAAATTTCTGAAAGTCGCTATTTCAATATGCCTATTTTGGATAAGTCTGTTGCTAATTTTATGACCAGCGAGGTGGATACTGTAGATGCAGGAATCAGTATTTTTGAAGCAGCCGACCTTTTTGCCAAATCGAGTCGAAGACGTTTTCCAGTATTACAGAATAAAAAACTGGTCGGACAAGTGAGTCGAAAAGATATTGTGATTGCCGCCTTAAATATGAAAAGTCAAACGTGGTAAATTATTCAGTAAGATTTTTAGCAATTCTATAAGTATTGGCATGGGCTTCTACAATGTGCTTAATTTCAGGAGAATAGCCACCACCCATGCTACAAGTTACCGGAATATTCTTTCTCCAGAAAAACTCCAATACTTTTTGGTCGCGCATTTTGCACCCTTCTATACTCATTCCTAAGCGACCCAATTTATCGGAGGCCAATACGTCTACCCCACTCAAATAAAAGACAAAATCGGGTTGAACGCTTTGCCATAATTCGGGTAAGAGCTCATCGATTATTTTTAAATATTCTTTATCAGGTGTATGGTCTTCCAAGGCAATATCCCAATCACTTTTTTCTTTTCGGAAGGGATAATTTTTGGCCCCATGGACGGAACAAGTGAAGACATTCGGATTGTTTTGAAAGATCACAGCCGTTCCATTCCCCTGATGTACATCTAAATCTAAAATGAGAATCTGCTTGGCTTGTTGATTTACCAACAACCAATCTGCTGCGATTGCCTGATCGTTCAACATACAAAAAGCCTCCCCCCGATCTGGATAGGCATGATGTGTTCCTCCAGCAACATTCATAGCAATCCCATATTTCTGGGCTTTTTGAACCGCCTCTATAGTTCCTCCGGCAATTAAGAATTCCCGAGCGACCATTTCAGCAGACCAAGGAAAACCGATTTTTCGAATTTCAGACCGCTCGAGTGCTCCGGCTTGTAAGCGTTGCACATAAGATTCTTGATGGGTGCGAGTGACATCCATCCATTCCGCAGATGTCGGACGAAAAAAATCACTGGGATCGCAGGAGCCTTCTCGGAGGAGTTGCTGTGGGAGCAATTCATATTTTTCCATGGGAAAGCGGTGGTTTTCCGGCAAGGCTAAAACATAGCTGGGATCAAAGGCTACTGGGAGCATCTTAACGAATTACAGCTCCATTGAAGAGGTCTTTTTCGGGCCCTACAAATATGAGCTCTCCCTCAGGATTTTCGGCCAATAAAAGCATACCCTGGCTATCCACCCCTCGAATTTTTCGTGGAGCAAGATTAACTACTACGCTCACTTTTTTGCCGATCAATTCTTCGGCCGTAAAATGTTGTGCGATCCCCGATACGATGGTGCGTTGTTCAAATCCTAAATCGACCTCAAGCTGCATGAGTTTATCGGTTTTGGGAACTCTTTGAGCAGCTTTAATTTCTCCGATTCGTAAATCGAGAGCTGAAAATTGTTCAAAATTAATCAGGTCTTTTTCGGGTTCATATCTAGTATCAGCTTTCATAGACGAACTTTGAGTGTTTTGTAGTTTATAGATTTGTGTTTCAATGGCGGCGTCTTCGATTCTTTGGAAAAGCAAATCAGCAGTTCCTAAAGAATGTCCGGCGGGGATTAATTCCGTATTTTTAGAAATACTATCCCAGCCGAGTTGCAACCCCTCCAATTGCAACATTTGGGATAATTTTTGAGCTGTATGAGGCAAAAAAGGTTCACTCAAAACGGCTAATGCAGCGGTCATTTGTAAAGCGATATGCATAACGGTCTCTACCCGTTCGGGATTAGTTTTCACGAGCTTCCAAGGCTCTTCATCCGCCAAATATTTATTTCCCATTCGGGCCAATTGCATTAAACTTTGAGAGGCCTCTCGAAAGCGATATTTTTCTAACTGTAGCCCTATTTTTTTAGGGATGGCCTGGAGTTCACGGATCACGTTCTGGTCTACGGCCTCTAAGGCATGTTTTGAGGGAACTTTCCCCTGATAATATTTCTGGGAAAGGACCAAAACTCGATTGACAAAATTGCCATAGATCGCAACCAGTTCACTGTTGTTTCGGGTTTGGAAATCTTTCCAGGTAAAGTCGTTGTCTTTGGTTTCGGGTGCATTGGCCGTAAGGACATAACGCAAAACATCTTGTTGCTCCGGAAAATCTTCTAAGTACTCATGCAGCCATACCGCCCAATTTTTGGAAGTAGAAATTTTTTGGCCTTCTAAATTTAAAAATTCATTGGCGGGTACATTTTTGGGTAAAATGTAATCCCCGTGAGCTTGAAGCATGATCGGGAAAATAATACAGTGGAACACAATATTGTCTTTTCCAATAAAATGAACCAATTCGGTTTGGGGGTCTTTCCAGTAGTCTTCCCAATTTTTGTTTTCTCGTGCAGCCCATTCTTGAGTGGAGGAGATATAACCAATGGGCGCATCGAACCATACATAGAGAACCTTCCCTTCAGCGTTTTCCACGGGAACGGGAATTCCCCAATCCAAGTCGCGCGTCACCGCGCGCGCCTTTAAGCCATTATCGACCCAAGATTTCACTTGGCCATACACATTGGGTTTCCAATCTTTTTTATGTCCCTGGATAATCCATTCCTCCAGAAAAGACTCGTACCGATCCAAGGGTAAAAACCAGTGTTTAGTGGCTTTTAAAACGGGGCGGGCTCCGCTCAGCGTAGACTTCGGGTTGATCAGGTCTGTGGCATTTAAAGAACTTCCACAGGCTTCACACTGGTCGCCATAAGCCTCGGGGTGATGGCATATAGGACACTCGCCGGTCACATATCGATCGGCCAGAAAACTTTGGGCTTCCGGGTCGTATAGTTGTTCGGAGGTGGTTTCCTCAAATACATTTTTCTCGTGGAGGGTTTTAAAAAATTCCTGAGCCGTATGGTGGTGAATGGGTTTAGAGGTTCGGGAATAATTATCGAAAGAAATTCCAAAATCACGAAAGGCATTCCGAATAATTTCGTCATAAGTATCAATTACTTCTTTTGGAGAAATCCCTTCCTTTCGCGCTTTCATGGAGATGGCGACCCCATGTTCGTCGCTTCCGCAAATAAAGGCCACATCTCTGCCTTGAGCCCTCCAGTAGCGCGCATAAATATCCGCGGGAACATAAACTCCGGCCAGATGCCCGATATGGAGGGGACCATTGGTATATGGAAGAGCTGCAGTAATTGTGAGTTTAGACACCTTATTGGCCATGAAAAAAATTTTTACAAAAGTACGACTTCTCTTGCATTTCTAGTTTGCTTAACTTGGAGGTTCAACCCCAACGTTGCCTATGAGTCATGCATCTACTTTTGGAAAAATGGCAGAACAAAAAGCCACTGAACATCTCCAAAGCTTAGGCTATCAAATTTTAGCCCGTAATTTACGTTGGCGCTCCAAAGAAATTGATATCATCGCCCAAGAAAATGAAACCTTAGTGATCGTTGAATTAAAGGCACGTTCCAGCCTGTATTTTGGCACCCCAGAAAGCTTTGTGAGTCGTCGGAAAATTACCCATTTAGTAGAAGCTACAAATGCTTATATGGATCGCCATAGCCTTTCATTTGAAGTTCGTTTTGATATCGTTAGTGTTTTCTTTTCCCATGGCCAATGGGATATTAAGCATATTCCAAACTCATTTTATGTGTTTTAATGTTGTATATATAACACTATGTTTTAAATCACTACATTTGTACTCAAATAAAACAAATGAAAACCATCGCATCTGAGGTACTGGCCTATGTAAAATCCAAACCCTTTTTGTCTTCTGCCCTTTCTCAAGGCATTATAAACCTTACCTCGTTAGCACGACAAATCCAACCTGAAATTGAGCAAAATCTTCGAAAACCTGCCAAAAATGGCGCGATTGTGATGGCTTTAAAGCGGATTTCTGAAAATTTAGAATTCCTTTCGACCCATAAAATCGTTCATGTGTTAAAAAACCTCGGCGACATTACTGTTCGTTCGTCTCTGGTAGACTACTGTTTTGAAGTCTCCGATACTTTATTGACCTGCCAGGCTACTCTCTTGCGGATAATTGATCAACAAAATGATGTGTTTTACACCTCTTCACGGGGTGTAGCGGAGATGAACATGATTGTGAGTGCCAATATTGCTCAAGAAGTTGAAACGGTTTTCCAGTACGAAAAACGCTTGGATAAAGTCGAAAACTTATCGTCTATCACGGTAAAGCTTCCCATTGAAAATGTGCAAATCCCAGGACTTTACTTCTTTATTTTCCAACGTTTGTCCTGGGAGGGAGTCAATATCAATGAAGTGATTTCAACTTCCAATGAATTTACCATAATAGTCGATGAAGATGCCGTCAATGTGGCTTTCGAAGTCATCAAAAATCTTAAACATTTGTAAGTTCAGGGACCAATGGTTTTAAGGCTTCGAGCAGCTCTTGAACTTCTCGAACCTCTTTGAAAATGACTAATAATTTGAGTTGTTGTCCCACTTTTTTCTCCTTGATTTGAACCTTAGGATATAATTGTGGTACCTGTTGAATGATGTATTGGAAGCCGGGCGTTTGATAAAAAGGGCTTTGTTGATCGGCAATAAAATAACCAACCGCTTTATTGTTTTTAATGACCAGTCTTTCGATCCCCAATTGAGTGGCTACCCATTTAAGTCGTATGCTTTTCAAGAGCTCTTCCGCCTCATAGGGAAGCGGCCCAAAACGATCTACCATTTCATGTTTAAATTTATCGAGCACCTCTTCTTCCTTAATTTGAGAAAGTTTTTGATATAGGGTTAATCGTTCCTGTACGCTATTGACATAATCGTCGGGAATTAGCAGTTCCCAGTCGGTGTCGAGTTGGAGCTCTTTGACAAAACTTCGCTGATCGGATTGGAGTTCTTCAGCATAAAGTTCTTTGAACTGGCTGATTTTTAATTCTTCCACTGCTTCTTCCAGAATTTTCTGGTAGGCATCAAAACCAATATCATTGATAAATCCACTTTGTTCTCCGCCCAACAAATTTCCAGCTCCACGAATTTCAAGGTCTTTCATGGCCACTTGATAGCCAGAACCCAAGGCTGCAAACTGATTGATGGCTTGGATACGTTTTTGAGCATCGCTATTTATAGCACTTAGGGGCGGGGTGATGAAATAACAAAAGGCTTTTTTGTTGCTACGGCCAACTCGACCCCGCATCTGGTGCAGATCAGATAAGCCAAAACTCTGTGCATTGTGGATAAAAATGGTATTGGCATTGGGGACATCCAACCCATTTTCAATGATGGTCGTGGCCAGGAGGATATCGATTGCTCCTTCCATAAAACTCAGTAGAATTTTTTCGAGTTTAGCCCCTTCCAATTGTCCATGACCGATCCCAATGCGCGCATCAGGGACCAGTCGTTGAAGCATGCCTGCTACTTCCCGGATATTTTCAACCCGATTATGGATAAAATAGACCTGTCCGCCACGTTTCAATTCATATAAAATTCCATCGCGAATAATTTCTTCGGAAAAACGCACAACTTCCGATTCAATTGGATATCGGTTAGGGGGTGGGGTCGCAATGACGGAAAGATCTCTGGCCGCCATCAGGCTAAATTGTAGAGTTCTGGGAATTGGAGTTGCGGTTAGGGTAAGTACATCGACATCGGTTTTAATGGCGCGAAGTTTCTCTTTTACAGCCACGCCAAATTTCTGTTCCTCATCCACGATTAGCAATCCCAAGTCTCTGAATTTAACACTTTTATTAACGAGCTGATGCGTCCCAATAAGGATATCTAACTTTCCTTCTTCCAGTTCTTGTAGGATCCTTTTTTTGTCTTTAGCGGTTCGAAAACGATTGAGATAATCCACCCGGACAGGGAGGTCGGCCAAGCGTTTACTAAAAGTTTTTTGATGTTGAAAAGCCAAAATAGTCGTCGGAACCAATACCGCAACTTGCTTGCTGTTATCCACCGCTTTAAAGGCCGCTCGAATAGCGACTTCTGTTTTTCCAAACCCTACATCTCCACAAACCAATCGATCCATAGGCCGTTCACGTTCCATATCTGCTTTAATGTCTGCGGTAGCTTTCGACTGGTCGGGTGTATCCTCATAGAGAAATGAAGACTCCAATTCCAGTTGAAGGTAGCTATCGGGGGCAAAGGCATAGCCAATTTTTGATTTTCGTTTCGCATAGACCTGAATGAGATTAAAGGCAATCTCTTTAATTTTCTTTTTGGTTTTTTGCTTGAGGTTTTTCCACACTTTAGACCCCAATTTGTGTACTTGAGGGCTTGCTCCGTCCTTTCCACGGTATTTCGAGATTTTGTGAAGTGCGTGAATGCTTAAATATAAAATATCGCGTTCTCCATAAATTAACTTGATGGCTTCCTGCCATTTGCCTTCAATTTCGATTCGCTTCAAGCCACCAAATTTCCCAATCCCATGATCGATATGGGTGACATAATCTCCAATTTGCATATGGGTGAGTTCTTTTAAACTCAGGGCATCTTTTTGAGTTTTTTGAGACTTTATCGAGAATTTGTGGTAGCGTTCAAAGATCTGATGATCGGTAAAGCAGGCTATTCGGCATTCCAAATCTTCGAAACCTTCAAAAAAGGAACTTACCCGAGTGCGATAGTGCACTGTATCTTCCATTTCTTGAAAAATATCATGAAATCGCTGGGCTTGTTTTTCTCCAGTACACATTAAATAATTAACATAGCCGCTTTCGTGATTGGTATTGAGGTGATCGATGAGGAGATCAAATTTTTTCTGAAAAATAGGCTGTGGACTTTGTTTAAAGTGAATTGGCGCATCAGCAGGAAACTGGTCTGAATTTTCCAGCAGGAAAAGACAACGTTGTTTCAATTGCTCATCCAGATCGGATTTTCGTAAAAAAAGAGTTTCCGGAGGGTATTGAATAGTGGTATCTAAAGTGCTGAAATGCTCCTCTGCTTTGGAGAACAATCGGTTAAGTATTTTTCCGCATTGATCTCGGTTTTGAAACCAAAAGCTGCTGTTCTCCGGCAGGGATTCTAGGAGGGATTTACGTTTGTCTGTAAAGGATACTTGTGAAGTATTGGGGAGTAAATCTATAGAATCGAAGTGGCTAATGGACAGTTGTGTACTGACATCAAAGCTCCTTAAACTCTCGATTTCTTCATCAAAAAATTCGATCCGATAGGGGTGTTGGTAGGCAAACGAAAACACATCAATAATCCCACCTCGTACCGAAAACTCTCCCGGCTGGCTTACAAAATCAACTCGTTCAAAACCATATTCGAAAAGGGTTTCATTGACAAAGTCGATGGATAAGATTTCTCCTTTTTTAAGCCGCAGGGTATTTTTTTTAAGCGTGTATTGGGAGATTAATTTTTCAAAGAGCGCTTCGGCGTAGGTCACAATCAAGAGCGGTTTTGTGCTTCTTGCTATTTTCTTTAAAACTTCGGCTCTTAACAATACATTGGCATTATCTGTATTTTCGGTAATATAGGGCTGCCGGGAGCTGGCCGGAAAATACAATACTTGTTTGTCTCCCAAAAGGACCTCTAAATCGTTCAGATAATAAGCGGCTTGTTCGGCATTGTCTAATACAAAAAGAAGTGAATTTTGAGTGCTTTCAAATGCAGCGGCCATTCGAAAACTCAATCCTGAACCTACAGTCCCTCGAATATGTGTGCTCTGGGGGAGCCCCATAGCTTTGATTATTTTTTTTTGGCTTTCTAAAGGCGATATGTCTGCTAGAAAATCTTGTATCACGGGGCGTAAAGATAGCTGTTATCCGGTTGAATTGCGATAGGCAAGGACCTCATTTTCTCCGAGTATATACACTCGATCTTCTTCTTCAATGGGCATTAAGTGAAGGCCTGTGAAAGTGCCAAAGGCAGGTAAAATGAGTTGATTGGGTTTACTGAAAAAGCACCTTACTTTGATGCTTTGCCTTCCTTTTCCTCTTAATAGTATCCCGGGATGAATATGACCGCAGATGGTAAATTTCGAATGTGTTTCGGGTTCATGTGTCAAATGAAACGGGGAGAGTATCAAAGATTCAACAACTTCTAAAGGGGTATTTGCATAGGCCTGACTCGGGAGAATGTCGTGGTTTCCCGAAATCAGAGTCATTGAACATTTTTGATTTTTTGACCATTGTTCAAAAATCGTCCACTCTCGATTGAGGCTGCTGTGAAATAAATCGCCCAAGATGTAAAGTTTTTCTATGGGGTAGAGTTGTTTCAGCGATTCCATTTTCCGATAAAAATCCAAGATAGGTTCTCGGGGCACAGGGATCCCATTTTTTCGGAAGTGTGTAATTTTTCCCAAATGGACATCGGCCACCAAAAGCGCCTTTTTTCGTTTCCAAAAAAGGGCTCCACTGGGGTCTAAGATCACTTGTTCTCCGGCCAGATCAATAGTCATTATTGGGAGATTTTGTTTAATTGTTTCAACATGCGTTTAATCCGGTCTTCTAATTTTTCGGAGGACATTTTTCCTCGCAAACGGTCGGTGATTATAGGAAAGGAGAATGGGGTTGGATGTTCGGTCGGCATCCAACATAAGGATTGTTCTGAAATACGCTCAAAGGCTTGCTGAAGTCGACCTTCTTCCATGCCATGTTCGTAGGTTTCGGTGAGTGCTTGTTGGTATAGTAGATTATCGGGTTCATAGTCTTTAAATACTTCATAGAACAGTTGAGCCCCCGATTGGAGGTGTTTTGCCTGGATCGGTTTGTTAGGAAACCCTTGGAATACCAACCCTCCAATCACGGCAATATCTCTGAATTTACGTCGAGCCATTTCACTGATATTAAAACTTTTCCTTAGATCCTCAATGATATCTTGAGGACTTAAGAGATTATTGTCAATAAGGCCTTGGAGATCAATCGGTTTATCAGAAAGCAGTTCAAATCCATAGTCGTTAAATGCTAAGGAGAAACTACTGGGCTCCAAAAGCCCCATTCGATAAGCGACAATGCTTGCCATAGCTTCGTGAACCGCACGTCCTTCGAAGGGATAGAAGACCGCATGATAGCCCTCTCTGGAGGGGAAACTCTCGATTAAAAATTCATTGGCTTTAGGAATGATGGATTGTTTTTTTTGTTGTTCTAAAACGCCTCTCAGTGCTTTGCGTTCCATTGAATCTTGTTCTTCTAAATCATAGAGGGTTTCTCGAAGGAGTTCACTTAAGTGAGCAGAAAAACTCATTCGTCCTCCCATCCAACTGGGGATTTTGGCTTGTTTGGCTTTGGATTTTCGAACCAGTACTTCCATGTTTTGAATACGGACTAATTCCAACACCCGCCCAGAAAAAGTAAAGGTATCTCCAGGCTGAAGTTTGCTGATAAACCACTCTTCAATACTGCCGAGGTAACTCCCTTTTAAATATTTGACTTTTAAATCGGCACCTCCAACGATGGTTCCCATACTCATTCGGTGCCGCATAGCAATCCCGCGATTCGCTACCTTGAGTTGACCGTCTTCCTCTTGAATTACTTTTTTATATTCGTCGTAGTGTTCTAAACTCTGACTCCCAAACTGGAGAAAATTCAGACACCACGCCCATTCCTCCCCTCGGATTTCTTGGTAACAAAAGCTTTGTTGAATGATTTTGAAGATTTTTTGAGGGTGAAAGCCATTGCCTACAGCCAAGGTCATTAGAAATTGAATCAACACATCAAAAGAAAGCAGATACGGTTGTCGGTCTTCAAGGGTTTGTCGGTCGATGGCTTTTTGGAGCGCCAAAGCTTCGATGAGTTCCATGGCATGGGTTGGAACAAAGTGAATTACGCTGGTGGCTCCGGGCTGATGCCCGCTTCTTCCTGCTCGTTGTAAAAAACGCCCAACCCCCTTAGGGGACCCGATCTGGATACAACTTTCTACCGGACTAAAATCAACTCCTAAATCTAAACTGGAAGTGCAAACCACTAATTTTAGACGTTCTTCTCTCAATTCATTTTCAACCCAAAGGCGAACCTTTTTTTCCATACTTCCATGATGCATAGCCATCTGTCCGGCCCACTCGGGCATGGCCGCAAGAATTTTTTGAAACCAAACTTCACATTGAGCACGGGTATTCGTAAACAGTAAAGTTGAACGGTTTTGTTCGACTTGTCGAATCACTTCCGGAAGTAGATGCAAGCCCAGATGTCCCCGCCAAGGAAAATTTTCCATCTCCTCGGGAATTAAAGACTTTACCTTAATTTTTTTGAGCGTATTTGCCCGAATACACAGCCCGGCTTTTTGGGTGGGTTTTAATAAAATCTCTTGTGCCAATTCTAAATTTCCCAAGGTGGCTGAGATTCCCCATATTTTGAGATCGGGAAATAGTGCACACAGATAAGCGATTGCCAATTCTACCTGGACTCCTCTCTTACTTCCCAACAGTTCATGCCATTCATCTACAACGATGCATTTCAGTTCTTTAAAATAATTTTCGTGATGTTTATGGCTTAATAATAAATGTAAACTCTCCGGGGTGGTCACCAATCCAAAAGGCAGCTTTTTCTTAAATGCGGCCCTTTCTTTGGGTGAGCTGTCTCCCGTGCGTTTCTGGATTTCTGTATCGGGTAAAAGATCCCGATTCATTTTTTGGGTGGTATGCTGAATTTCTACCGCTAGGGCTCGTAAAGGAGTAATCCACAGCGCCTGTAGTCCTTTGGGGGGGATGGGGGCTTCGAGGGCTTCCTGTACGATGGCTCCCCAGAGGGAATAAGTTTTTCCACTCCCCGTCGGGGCATTTACTAAACCGCAGTTTCCTTCCCGATAGGCTTTCCAAGTTTGTTTTTGAAAAGGGGCAGGAGTCCAGCCTTGAACTTTAAACCAATCGGTAACATCTTTTGGGGTCTTTGCGCTCATGGAATCATGCCTTTAAGATCGTTAAGCGTATTAGCGGATTGGGTCGATTTATCTTTTCGCCAGCGAAGAATTCGAGGGAAACGCACCGCCACTCCACTCTTGTGTCGGGGAGAAAGGGCAATCCCTTCAAAGGCAATCTCAAAGACCAGCTCGGGTTTCACTTGACGAACGGGCCCGAATCGATCAATTGTATTTTTTTTCACGAAACGGTCTACCTCTTTCAGTTCAGCATCGGTTAAACCCGAATAGGCTTTTGCAAAGGTAACGAGTTCCCCTCCTTCCCACAGGGCAAAGGTGTAGTCTGTAAAAAGGGTACTCCGGCGACCATGACCACGCATGGCATAAGTCAAGACGGCGTCAATGGTGTATGGATCGGATTTCCATTTCCACCAATCCCCTTTTTTTCGTCCAATCCCATAGGGGCTGGATTTTCGTTTAAGCATCAGTCCTTCACTTTTTTGAACCGGAGCTTGTGCCCGCTCTTTTTCTGCATCCTCCCAACTCTGACAAGGAACGATTTCAGATAAAAACCAAGGAAGATCTAAATTTTGGTGCGCATGAAATAAATCTTCCAGAAGTATACGTCTTTCTTGTAAAGGGGTTGTTCGCAGATCCTTACCCTCATATTCTAACAAATCATAGACGCCAAAAACTACGGGGATTTCTCTTAAGAGTTTAGGGGTTATATTTTTCCGCCCGATTCTTTTTTGCAAAACCGAAAAGTCATTGATGCCCTCTGAATAGGCCAGAATCTCTCCATCCATCACGATCCCATTGGGAAGTTTTTCAGTAAAGATGTTAAATTCAGGAAACTTGGAAGTCATCAATTCTTCCCCACGACTCCAGCAGAAATACACTCCTGAACGGAGAATAATTTGTCCTCGCATTCCATCCCATTTGTGTTCCACAAACCAGTCTTCGGGGGATTCAGTTTCGAAAAAAGACTTTTCAAGCGCATAGGCCAAATAAAAGGGATAAGGTTTGCTTAATTGATCTTTGGGATCAGGGTTTAGAAGAAGTTCTTCAAAACTTATGGTTTCTGGCGACCAGTCGCCCATAAGTCGGTGAGCGAGCGTTTGCTCTTCAAGGTCTAAGGCTTGGGCGAGGGCGCGAGTCATCAATTTTTGACTTACTCCCAAACGGAACCCACCGGTCATGATTTTATTAAAAGCAAAGCGTTCCAATGTTGTTTGTTGGGCCCAAGTTTGCTTAATATAATGTTCTTTTTCTGGGTCTTCTTTGGGTTTAAGTTCAATTAATGCTCGAATGATATCACTTAAAGCGGCGTCATTAAAACCAGTGGGTTGAGCAGGATACAGCAAAGCAATGGTTTCCGCTAAGTCGCCCACAATGTGGTAGGTTTCCTCAAACAGCCATGTTGGAATTTTCGCTTCTTCAGCTGCCCATTGGCGCATTTGTGAAGTCGTAATGGGGCGTGAAGGTCGCCGATGGGAAAGTAAAGCAATGGTCCACAAGGCATCTTTTTTGGGAGCCTCTTCAAAGTAAGCTTTTAAAGCAGCAACTTTCCCATTGGTTTTGGTGGTTTGATCCAATTGTTCGACAAGAGCGGCGAAGCGTTTCATAGGGTTTCAGAAGTTTCGATTTCAGGAGTTTCGGCTTCAAATGCGGTCTTTTCAGTTTTGGCATCATAGCCTTGTTCTCTCAGATATTGGGCAAAGAGATGTGTATATCCATGCGTAGTAATCACTTCTTCGCAGCCTGTCGCCTCAATCGCTTGAAGGAGTCCTTTCCAGTCTGCATGATCGGAGAGTACAAACCCTCGGTCGAAACCTCTACGTCGGCGGGCTCCTCGAAAACTCATCCAACCCGAAGCATAGGCCGTAGCTGGTTGTGGGAGCTTTTTCATCCAAGCCCCGCCGGCAGCTGCTGGAGGGGCCAATATCATTGCACCTACAAGGTCTTCTTTGGAGACATTTGCATTTAAAGGATAAGTTTCAGGAAAATCAACCTGTGCGCGAGTGATTGCCGTCATAGCCGTGATCGAACTATGGGTGTATATTTTTCCGATACTGGGGTCTAAATGCTTGAGAAGTCTTTGGGCTTTTCCCAAGGAATAGCCAAACAAAACTCCCGACCTTTTTTGGTGGGTTAAATTGTCCCACCAGTGGTTGATGTTTTGATGAATTAAGGTCGGTTTTTGCCAATCGAAAACGGGGAGCCCAAACGTACATTCACTGATAAAGGTGTGGCAGCGGATGGGCTCAAAAGGAGTCGAAACTCCGTCGGATTCTAATTTATAATCTCCCGTAAATACCCAGATTTCACCCTGATGTTCTACTCGGATTTGAGCTGAACCCAAGACATGACCTGCGGGATGAAATGAAAATTGAACACCATTGATGTAGAATTTTTCTTCATAATTCCGACCCGACACCTGGATTGCTCCTAAGCGATGTTTGAGGATAAGAAGGCTTGCGTGTGTACAGATATATTGCCCGTGTCCCCAGCGGGCGTGGTCGGAGTGCCCATGCGAGATGATGGCTTTGGGAACTGGACGCCAAGGGTCTAAATAGACATCTGCCGGAGCACAATAGATACCCTTATCGCTAAACCGAAGGAGAGGCGTTTTTTTCTTTTTCACGCACAAAAGATACGAATTAGTCTTCCTAGAAAAAAAGATTCTTGAAGGGCTTAGGGTCTTTCCTATTGTTGAAAAAGGGGGATAATTTTCAGGTCTGCTTAGGGGTATAATTGATTACATTCGTCTTATGTATTTGATTTTTGACACCGAGACTACAGGCTTACCCAAGCGTTGGGATGCGCCATTAACAGACCTGGATAATTGGCCTCGATGTGTACAAATTGCCTGGCAGTTACACGATGCGGAAGGGGAATTGATAGAGCATTGTGATTTTCTGATTAAACCCAATGGCTATACCATCCCATATGAATCGGAAACGGTCCACGGAATTTCTACGGCTTTGGCAGATGCCAAAGGGGTTCCATTATCTGAGGTTTTGGATGCTTTGCAGAAGGCCTTAAATCAAACTAAATATGTGGTGGGACACAATGTTTCTTTTGATTTAAATATTATGGGAGCCGAGTTCCTTAGAAGCGGAAGAGAGAATCTTTTGGATTCTTATGCCGTATTGGATACGTGTACGGAGCCTATAGCCGAATGGTGTAAAATTCCCGGAGGTCGCGGAGGCAAATTTAAATTGCCTACACTTACTGAACTCCACGAAAAACTTTTTGGAAATCCGTTTGAAGAGGCACACAACGCCACAGCGGATGTGGAAGCTACCACCCGTTGTTTTCTTCAACTCGTTCGGAATCAAATCCTCTCCTTTCCCAAAGATGACAATAGTCTTACGGATCAAAAAACCTTGCAAGATGCTCTGCCGGATCGCGTTCGAATAATTGGGTTAAACCATCAGAATCTCAAAGCACTTTCTTTGCAGTTGGTAAAACGGGAAGATTTTTCGGGGAAGCCCAAGGTGGGCCAGGAGGAACAATTCGCTTTAGAAGCAGCTCCTTTTACCCATTTACATGTGCATTCTCAATTTTCGGTTTTACAGTCGACTTCCAGAATCAGTCACTTGATCACAGCAGCAGTTAAAGACCAAATGCCTGCTATTGCCTTAACCGATCATGCCAATCTGATGGGGGCCTTTCATTTTATTAAAGCAATCGAACAACACAATAAAACTTTAGAAGAAAATCAAACCCCTCTAAAACCCATAATAGGTTGTGAGTTCTATGTGTGTGAAAATCGGAGGGATAAAACCCGTCGAGACGACGGATACCAGATCGTCTTTCTAGCACAAAACAAAAAAGGCTATGAGAACTTAACCAAAATGAGTTCCAAGGCCTATGCCGAAGGATTTTACTACGTCCCTAGAATCGATAAGGAGGTGGTTTTAGAATTCAGTTCCGATCTGATTGTCTTGAGCGGAAATTTATACGGTGAAGTTCCCTCTAAAATATTGAATGTCGGGGAACATCAGGCCGAAACCGCTCTTTTGTGGTGGAAAGAACATTTCCCAAATCGTTTGTATGTGGAGCTGATGCGCCACGATCAGGAAGACGAAAATCGGGCCAATAAATCTCTGGTTGCTCTAGCCCAAAAGCACAACCTACCCCTTGTTGCTACCAACAATTCTTATTATACCACCCCAGAAGAAGCCTCTGCTCACGATATTCTCCTTTGTGTAAAAGAAGGCGAAAAGCAAGCGACTCCCATTGGTCGAGGCCGAGGGTATCGTTTTGGATTCCCCAACCAGCAATATTACTTCAAGAGCAGCGCCGAGATGAAAGCTTTGTTTTCGGATTTGCCCGAAGCCATTTTAAATACTCAAAAAATTGTTGAGGCAATTGAACCTTACACGCTTGCCCGAGAGGTATTGTTGCCCAAGTTTGAAATTCCAGAAGCCTATATTCAAACAGACGATCCCGACGGTAAAAAAGGAGAAAATGCTTATCTGCGTTATTTGACTTATCTGGGAGCCGAAAAAAGGTACAAAACCATAAATCCTGAGATACGCGAACGCTTGGATTTTGAGTTGGGAGTAATTGAAAATACTGGATATCCGGGCTATTTTCTTATTGTGCAAGATTTTATTGCGGCTGCTCGTGAGATGAACGTCTCTGTTGGCCCCGGACGGGGTTCGGCTGCCGGATCTGCTGTTGCTTATTGTTTGGGTATCACCAATTTAGACCCTATTCAATACGATCTTCTTTTTGAGCGTTTTTTAAATCCCGATCGAGTGAGTTTACCCGATATTGATATTGACTTTGACGATGAAGGACGCTCCAAGGTCATGGATTATGTCATTGAAAAATACGGCTCAGGTCAAGTCGCACAGATCATCACATACGGAACCATGGCAGCGAAGTCTTCTATTCGCGATACTGCACGGGTATTAGACCTTTCCTTAGGCGAAGCCGATCGGGTGGCCAAACTAATTCCAAATATTAAACTCTCCAAAATTTTTGGCCTTTCAGATGAAGAACTGAAAGAAAAATTACGTGCCGATGAGTTGCAACGCGTCAATGAGTTAAAGACCCTTTCCTCTGGTGAAGACTTGGTGGCACAGACCATTCAACAAGCTCAGGTGCTGGAGGGTTCGCTTCGCAACACAGGGATTCATGCCTGCGGAGTGATTATCACACCAGACGAAATTACCAATTTTGTTCCCATAGCCACGGCTAAAGATTCCGACCTATTTGTAACACAATTCGACAACTCTGTCGTAGAGGATGCAGGACTGCTCAAGATGGACTTTTTGGGCTTAAAGACCTTAACGCTCATTAAAGACACGGTTAAACTGGTTAAATATAAGCATGGAGTAGAGCTTGATCCCGATGCTTTTCCCTTAGACGATGTGAAAACCTATGAGTTATTTCAACGTGGGGAAACGGTGGGGATTTTTCAATACGAATCTGCAGGAATGCAAAAGTATCTAAAGGACCTAAAACCAACCGTTTTTGCAGATTTAATCGCCATGAATGCCTTGTATCGTCCGGGGCCTTTAGAATATATCCCCAGCTTTGTCGCCCGAAAACACGGCGAGGAACCCATCACCTACGACTTGCCTGAAATGGAGGAATATCTCCAAGAAACCTACGGGATTACGGTATATCAGGAGCAGGTGATGTTATTATCCCAAAAATTAGCAGGGTTCACTAAGGGAGAAGCCGATGTCTTGCGGAAGGCTATGGGTAAAAAGATCTTTGCCTTGCTGGAAGAACTCAAACCCAAATTTTTGGAAGGGGGTAAAGCGAAGGGGCTGGATGTCGAAATCCTCGAAAAAGTATGGAAGGATTGGGAAGCCTTCGCGTCCTATGCTTTCAACAAATCTCACTCGACTTGCTACGCTTGGATTGGCTATCAGACCGCTTATCTCAAAGCGCACTATCCCGCAGAATATATGGCTGCGGTTCTTTCTAATAACATGAACGATATCAAGCAGGTTACTTTCTTCATGGAGGAGTGTCGTCGGATGGGGCTTAAAGTTTTGGGCCCCGATGTAAACGAATCTTTCTACAAATTTACAGTGAATGATGAAGGGGCTATCCGTTTTGGGATGGGAGCGATCAAAGGGGTTGGAAAAGGGGCAGTGGAGACTATCATAGCTTGTAGAAAAGAAGAACGTTATAGCAGTATTTTTGATTTGGTCAAAAAGATCGATCTCCGAGCAGCAAATAAAAAAGCCTTTGAAAATCTTGCTCTGGCAGGAGGTTTCGATTCTTTTCAGGAAGCTCATCGAGCTCAGTATTTCAATCCCGATAGCGAAGGGGTGGTCTTTCTTGAAAAAGCACTTCGATTTGGAGCCAAGTATCAAGAAAATTTAAATTCAGCTCAAACCAGCTTGTTTGGGGAAAGTACCGAGTCGACCTATCAGGTATTGAGAATTCCGGAGTGCGACCCCTGGAACCGACTCAATACTTTGCAAAAAGAAAAGGAGGTGGTCGGAATTTATATTTCTGCTCATCCTTTAGATGATTTTAAATATGAAATCGATCATTTTGTCAATACAGAATTAAGAGTTTTAGACGATTTGTATCCCTTGGTTCTGCGAGAGTTTTATATCGCTGGGATGGTGAACGAGGTCCACCATTTGGAAAGTCGAAATGGCAAAGGCTGGGCTCGTTTTATCTTGGAAGACTATTCCGATCAGTTTGAACTCAAAATTTTTGGAGAAGAATATTTGAAGTATCGTCATTTCTTAGCCGTGAATCAGTTTTTAAGAATCAAATTGATGGTTCGAGAGGGTTGGGCCAACCGAGAGACTGGAAAAGTAGGTCCTCCCCGGATGCAATTCTTAAAATTCGAGATGCTCCAAAATACTTTGGAAACTCACGCTAAAAAATTAAAACTTCAGCTGAACGCCAGTCGATTGGATGGTGAAACAGTAATGATCCTTGATCAAGTTTTAGATGAACATCCGGGCGATAAAGGCCTCGAAGTAGAGCTTTTCTATCCGGAAGAAAATATTAGCGTTCCGCTCAAATCCAAACGAAAAAAAGTGGATATTTCTAAGGAACTATTACAGCAATTAGAGACACATCAACAACATTTTAGCCTGAAATAAGGGCATTATCATTGGCAATTAGTCTATTGTTAAATTTGATAATCCTAGGAAGGTTAACCCATACAAATAGTTTATTTTAGCTAAAAATTTAATTATGGCCTTAGAAATTACAGACGCAACCTTTGAAGAAGTGGTTTTAAATTCTGAAAAACCTGTTATTGTAGACTTTTGGGCAGCTTGGTGCGGACCTTGCCGTATGGTGGGCCCAATTATTGATGAACTGAGCCAAGAATATGAGGGAAAAGCCGTTGTCGGAAAAGTAGATGTGGATGCCAACCAGGAGTTCGCAGCCAAATATGGAGTTCGTAATATTCCAACGGTATTATTATTTAAAAACGGTGAATTGGTCAATCGGCAAGTAGGTGTCGCTCCTAAAACCACCTACAGTGAAGCGATCGATTCAGCCCTGTAAATTTTGGAGTCTAAAACCTCAAACATCACGTATAATAGCCAGTTTAGACTCATCCATTTTGTGAGTTTTCAGACCGAGACACTTTCGTCTGAAAAGTTTGGACAATAAAATATGACGTGTATCTTTGCATTCGCAATTGAGGTCTGGTAGTTCAGTTGGTTAGAATACATGCCTGTCACGCATGGGGTCGCGGGTTCGAGTCCCGTCCAGACCGCTCTTAACCCTTGTAAATCAACGATTTACGGGGTTTTTTTCTTTTAGGGGGACAATAAAGGGGAGAACTTCACCTTGAATAGGATACCCATAGTGTTTTGAAGAAATTGGATTTGAGTTTCAATATGAGATAGGTATGAAAATGCAGAGGTATCTTGGATTGGATACAGAAAAGATATATAACCGATATTACGATGAGGATAGGGAGAGATATGTGAAGGTTGAACAAATACTTAAATTTGTAAAGAATGAGTAAGAGTAGAAGAAAAACAACTGAAGAGTTTTTGGATGATATAAAACTAAAAGGTGTTTGGAATGATAATTATGATTATTCAAAAGTTGAATATACGCTAGCTTCGAAGAAGGTAATTATCGTTGATAAAAGATATAATTCTGAACACCTAATCCAAGCTTCGGAAGTTTTGAACGGAACAAAATGTACTGGTTCCAATCTACTAAATGGATATTGGAATTATGATGACTCCTCTAATTATATTCAAAGTTTAGAAAATCCACCAAAATCATATAAAGAGTGGAACGAATTTGTAAATT
>JBMYNJ010000021.1:0-8621 GCA_049598145.1 Flavobacteriaceae bacterium
GGCTAAAAGTAAGGGGTATTAAGCATTAAAAAAAACTTAAAAGTAGGGTTTCGGGTGGGACTATCAGATTTGGGAACTTGTCCTTTCCACAGGAATAGTATATTTGAAATGTATGACTGAAATCATAAAGCTATGAAACGTATAACCATCTCTTTATTGTTAACTTTAGTTTTGGGGACTTTCTGTTATCAGGCTAGTGCTCAGGAAACTGGCCCCCAAATCAGTTTTGAAACCCAAAATTTGGATTACGGTCAGATTCCTTATGCTGCAGATGGCGTCAGAACTTTTGTCTTCACTAATATCGGTGATGCCCCTCTTAAAATTACCAACGTTAAATCGTCTTGCGGCTGCACCATCCCTAAAAAACCAAAAGGCCCTATAGCACCGGGGGAAAAGGGAGAAATCCAAGTGAAATATGACACCAATCGTCAGGGACCTTTCCGCAAAACAATTACGGTGAGTTCCAATGCGACTAACCAGCCCATCACGGCTTTAAAAATTGGTGGAGTAGTCGCGGCCCCAGAGTCGAATTAAAAGACTTCGCGTAGCCGAAATTGCACTTTAAAAGTTCGTACTTCCCGACGCAAATAAAGTTGAATGCGTTTGCCAGGCTTTTGTTGTAAGAGTGCATTGACTTCGGAGAGTTTCATTTTTTCTGTAGGTTTTCCATTGATCCGAAGCAAAACATCACCTGGCTGGATTCCTACTTCAGCTGCAGGGGAATCAGCCCTAACTTTGGATATTTCGACTAAAGGTCGAAGCTTATATGTATATCGGGGTTGGAGAAAAATCTCTTTTCCTTCGAAACCCGAACTGTTGCTTGTTCCTGAAGTGATCTCCGGATACACACGCTGGCGAACTAAAGCCAAGCTGCTGTATTGAACTTCAATTCCGCTTAAATTGTAATAAAACGGTTTGTGGATATTCTTGCGCTCACGCAGATAAACTCGATCTCTAGGGTAGTCCCAACAGATCCAAAAACGAGAAAGCAGTTCTCCCCCAATACTTCCAATCCTATCCCCCATAAATGAAGTAGATTGGAGATAAGTCGTATCCGGATACGCTACTTTGACTTGTCTAAAATCGATATCTGCGAATTTTAAAGTGCTCACTTTTCCTCTTTTTCCAAAAACATCCCCAGTGATGCCACGTCCCAAAAAGTCGTTAAAAAAAGGAGAGTGAGCCTTTAACCCTTGCTGTCCTTCGAACAACCACAAAGCATCGCTTGAACCGCTGTCCATCAGAACCACTCCATCAACCGTTTCCCCGTGATCAAATCCTAATTCTACGGGTAAAAATGGCTTTTCGTGAATAAACTTCAATGGATAGGAACGACTTCTTTTGGGAGGGGTAAACGGATATTCAAAAGGTTCTAATACCATTAGCTTGCGTTGATAATTTAGGGTCACTCGAAAATTTCTGAGCAAATCGACCCCGATGATCCCTCCGATTGCAACTCCCATACGCTTTGAAAATTCGAAATGCTCGGCATTGATCCACAATACTTCAAAATCAGTGGCTTTCAGCTTTTTGATTTCTAAGAGGTTTCCATCCGATCGAAACCCTATCAAATTGGCGGTCCCTCCCAAACCTTGAAGCGTGATCTTTTCAGCTTTTTCTTTTTCGAAATTCTGAACATCTTCTTCATAAAAAACTAAAGTTTTGCGAACGCCGGAGTCGAATATAAAATTCCGCTCCACACCATTTAAACGCAATGGAAAAACAACCAAATTATTGATGTTTTCGAATGGAATTCTTATTTTCTTAGAACGGGATTGGAAAATCCATTCGGTCTGAGCCTGCAGCGGGATGGCTAAAAAGGCTACAATAATTAAAAGAAAATGGTTCTTGGGGCGAATCATGCAATATTTTTATTTTAAAATAACTAAAAAACTGAAGATTATTAAATTGAAACAAAAATTTTAAACAGCCTACTTCTAAACTTCTGTTTTTTCACCACTTTTGCAGCTGATTTTATCTGTCTGTCCTATGCCGAAACTCGCAAATCGCGCGCTACAATTGCCTTTTTCTCCCATCCGAAAACTTGTCCCGCTTGCTGATGCGGCTAAAGCTCGGGGAATTGAAGTCTTGCATTTCAATATTGGTCAGCCCGATTTGGCTGCTCCCAAAAACGCTCTGGAAAAAGTGCAACAAAGCGATTTAGACCTTTTACCCTATGGAGACTCTCAAGGGCCTTTAGGGTATCGGAAAAAACTTTGTCTATACTATCGCAAGCATGGGGTGGAACTAAATCCTAAGGATATATTAGTCACCACGGGGGCCAGTGAAGCATTGAGCTTTACGATCAACACTATCTGCGACCCAGATGACGAAATCATTATTCCAGAACCCTTTTACGCCAATTATAACGGTTTTGCCTCTGCCGCTAGCGCTCGGGTCATCCCGGTAGTTTCCAAATTTGAAAATGATTTTCAACTGCCTCCTTTAAAACTCATAGAAAACCATATTGGAGCCAAAACCAAAGCAATACTTATATGTAATCCCAACAATCCAACGGGATATCTGTATCGAGAAGATGAAATTAGAACCTTAGGCGAAATGGCCTTAAGACACAATATATTTTTAATTGTGGATGAAGTGTATCGGGAATTCATTTTTGATGACGGCCAGCACTTTTCTGTATTAAGCGAGAATAAATGGGCGCAAAATACCATTATGATTGATTCGGTCTCCAAGCGCTTCAGCATGTGTGGTGCTCGTGTGGGGTGTATGGTAAGCCGCAATCACGAGTTTTTAAATTTAACCCTCAAGCTCGCCCAGTTCCGACTCTCCCCCCCAACCTACGCTTTAATGGCTAGCGAGGCTGCTTTAGATGCTCCCGAAACCTATTTGAAAGAAGTTCGAGAAGAATATGCTCGCCGAAGAAAAACAGTTATCGAATCTTTTGGTGCCATTGAAGGAATTCAAATATCGATTCCCAAAGGTGCTTTTTACAGTATTATGAAGCTTCCCGTAAACGATGCTGAGAACTTTTCAAAATATTTGCTTGAGTCTTTCGATCTCAACGGTACAACCCTGATGCTCGCCCCTGCTAACGGATTTTACTCCAATCTTTCCTTGGGGAAAGATCAGGTACGATTTGCTTTTGTATTAAATTCTGAAAAAATTCGAAAAGCTGCTGCCATCATGAAAGCTGCCTTAAAAAGCTATCAAGCTCTGGAAAGTTAGTACCTTTCACCTATGGAAAAACAATTTTCCTTACAATCCAAGAACAGTTTCGGATTAGAGGTCTTGGCAAACCTGTATCTCCCTATTTATAATTCCAAAGAACTTCCTCAAATCTTGGAACAACTCTCCAACAAAGAATTGCTAATTCTCGGAGGGGGAACCAATATATTATTTACGCAAGACTTCAAGGGCGTGGTGCTCCAAATGTGTCATACAGGAATTGAAAAAATTTCTGAAACAGCTCAGGAAGTTCTCGTTGAAGTTCAGGCTGGAGAAGTATGGCACGATTTTGTGATGTGGGCCAATGGCGAAAACTTGGGAGGAATTGAAAATTTAGCCTTAATTCCAGGCTCTGTAGGAGCTGCCCCGATTCAAAATATAGGGGCTTATGGATTAGAACAAGCCTCCAGTTTTGTTTCTTGTAAGGTTTGGGATCGCCACGAAAATCAATTTCAAACGATTCTTCACGACCAATGCGATTTTGGTTATCGAGATTCTGTATTTAAATCGACAAAAAAAGGAAGATATATCATTTGTTCTGTAACCTACAGACTTCAGAAACAACCGCACTCATACGAATTGTCCTATGGAGGGCTTGCAGGAGCCTTTAAGAATCAAACACCCTCGATACAAGCCATTGCCCAAGAGGTGATTCGCATTCGGGAATCCAAACTCCCGGATCCAAAAACTCTCGGAAATGCTGGGAGTTTTTTTAAAAACCCTGTCGTAGCGTTACCCACTTTTAAAACGATCCAAAAAAAATATCCTGAGATTCCAAGCTATCCAGTGGATAGCAATCATTTAAAAATTCCGGCCGCTTGGCTAATCGATACACTGGGGTGGAAAGGCTATCGAAAAGGGGATGCAGGAGTGCACACCAAACAGGCCCTCGTTTTACTAAATCATGGAAATGCTAAAGGAATTGAAATTCAGGAGTTGGCTTTAAAAATTCAAGCAGATGTTTTTCAAAACTTTGGGATTCGCTTAATACCTGAAGTGAATATCCTTTAAGCTATTCACGATGTTTAGAATCGATAAAAATCGTTACTGGGCCATCGTTTTGAGAACGGATTTGCATATCGGCTGCAAATATGCCCGTTGCTACTCGATTGTTCGATAATTTTTCTCGGGCTTGCTCCACAAAATATTCATACAGGGGTACAGCAATCCGATGCCCTGCTGCTCGAATGTAGGAAGGGCGGTTGCCTTTCTTGGTCGCCGCAAATAAAGTAAACTGACTAATTATCAAGAGGGATCCTTGGATTTCCATGAGTGAACGATTCATCTGACCTTGTTCATCACTAAAAATTCGCAGTTGGGTGATTTTACGCAAAAGCCAGTCGGCTTCTTCGGAACTATCTTCCTTTTCAATTCCTAAAAATACCACTAAGCCCTGAGGAATTTCCCCAACCACTTGGGAATCCACTTCTACTTTGGCCCATTGGACCCGTTGAATGACTACTCGCATAGATTACTGATTAACGATAAGGGGATTCTTCCTCTTCTAAGAGTTGTAAATAACTTCGATATCGAGAGGGGCTTATTTCGCCCCTGTCTACGGCTTCCTTTACGGCACATTTCGGTTCGTGTTGATGCAAACAATTATGGAATTTACAGGAAGTTCTCAACTCTCGAAATTCTACAAAGTAATGTCCGATTTCTTCGGGGGCCATATCCACCACTCCAAAACCTTTAATTCCCGGAGTATCAATAATTCGACAAGCTTTGGGGAGGTCGAACATTTCAGCAAAAGTAGTCGTGTGCTGACCTTGCTGGTGCTGCTCCGAAATAGCGGCTGTTTTCAGATTTAAATCGGGGGCAATGGCATTAATCAAAGTGGATTTCCCCACCCCACTATGACCGGAAAACATACTCACCTTGTTACGCATCAATTGTTGAACATCACGAACTCCGGCTTGAGTTTTGGCCGAAATTTCAAAACAAGTGTAGCCTATAGTCTCATAAAGCGACTTGAGTTCTGCAAGAGTCTTTCTTTCGGTAGTATCGTAGGTGTCTAATTTATTAAATACCAATACTGCAGGGATTTGATAGGCTGCAGCTGTGACCAAAAATCGATCGATAAATGCGGGAAAAGTAGGCGGATTATTTAAGGTAATCAATAAAAAAACCTGATCGATATTCGCTGCAATAATATGGGTTTGCTTAGCAAGGTTGACGGATTTACGGATGATGTAGTTATCCCGAGGCAATACTTCCTTAATAATTCCTTCGGCCTTATTTTCTAAATCAATGAGTACCCGATCCCCAACAGCTACGGGATTGGTACTTTTAATCCCTTTCAGGCGTAAACGACCTTTGATGCGACATTCGATCCACTGATCCTGATATTTGACCGTGTACCAACTCCCGGTAGATCGATAAACAACTGCTGGTTCCAAAAAATAAATTTAATGCAGCAAATTAGCGATATAATTTAATCTTTAGCAAAAGGGAAGAAAAGCTGATTTTTTACCTTTGCAGCAAACTAGAAACCCTTGAAGAAAACACTTTTAATGATTTTGGATGGCTGGGGAAATAGCCCCGATCCAAACGTATCTGCCGTTGCCAAAGCGCACACGCCTTATATCGATCAATTATATAAAGATTATCCCCATGCCGAACTTCGCACCGATGGAGTTCATGTGGGCCTTCCGGAAGGACAAATGGGCAATAGCGAGGTGGGACATATGAATCTTGGAGCCGGACGAATTGTCTATCAGGATTTAGCGAAAATTAGTTTGGCCTTTAGCCAAGGGACGATAGTCGAGAATCCAGTGCTTCAAAAGGCGTTCGAAACCGCAAAAGAAAGAGGTACAACACTACACTTTTTAGGGTTGGTCTCCGACGGAGGAGTTCATGCGCATATCGATCATTTGGAAGGTTTTTTAGACTTGGCCCAACAATCTGAGGTGCCCGACGTATGTGTCCATGCCTTTACCGATGGGCGGGATGTAGACCCTAAATCTGGGGCTGGATTTATCGGAAGATTACTTGAAAAATGTTCACAAACAGGGGCTCAATTGGCCTCGGTTACCGGACGTTACTTTGCCATGGATCGAGACCAACGCTGGGAACGAACCAACAAAGCCTATGAGGCATTAACCGCAGGAAAAGGGGAATTGGTGAGCAATTTTGTAGCAGCCATCGAAAGTCAATATTCCGCAGGAGTGACAGACGAGTTTTTAGAACCACTTATTGCTCAGGATAGCGAAGGTAATCCCCTATCGACGCTTCAAAAAGATGATGTAGTGGTTTTTATTAATTTCCGAACCGATCGAGGACGACAACTCACTCGGGCCCTCACCCAGGCTGAAATTCCAAAAACTTCCATGAAGCCCATCCAGCTACATTTCAACACTTTAACCAATTACGATGCTTCCTTTGAGGACGTTAACGTTTTATTTGATAAAGAAAATTTAGAGGATACCCTGGGAGAAACCCTTGCCCAAGCAGGAAAAACTCAGATTCGAATTGCAGAAACCGAAAAATACCCGCACGTCACTTTTTTCTTTAATGGCGGAAGGGAAGAACCATTTACCGGTGAAGAACGAATCTTATGTCCTTCGCCCAAAGTAGCTACTTATGATTTAAAACCGGAAATGAGTGCTTTTGACCTGCGCGATGCCCTACTGCCTAAAATTCAAGAAGGCCATACCGATTTTATCTGCTTAAACTTTGCCAATCCAGATATGGTGGGCCACACCGGAGATTTTGATGCGGCCGTGAAGGCATGTGAAACCGTGGATCAATGTGCCGCAACCCTCATCGATGCCGCTTTGGAAGCTGGGTACAGCATCCTGGTCATTGCCGATCATGGCAATTGCGAAACCATGCGTAACCCCGACGGGAGCCCTCATACTGCCCATACGACCAACCCTGTCCCGGTAATTTTGGTGGAAGAAGAAAAAAGAGCCATTCAATCAGGAATTCTAGGAGATATCGCTCCAACCCTTCTAGACCTTATGGGAATTGAGCAGCCCCAAGCCATGACCCAACAATCGTTATTGGTTAAAAATGCTTAATTTACCCGAAATCACTGGTCATGACATTAAAAAATTTTTTTTTATTGATTGGGATAGCCCTATGTGCCTGTCAACAAGCGCCCAAAAGCGAACTCCCTACTCTAGGAATAACTACGGAGAGTGAGACAATTTATTTAGGCCCTATTCAAATAAAGGATTTAAATCGGGAACCATATACCCCTTGGTTTTCGGAGGCCTACCAAAGTTTTAAACCTTCTTCAGATTGGGTTGCTCAGCACCAAGAGGCAGCTTCAAGTGTTACCTTTTATTTATTTATGGGGACTTGGTGCGAAGATTCTCAGCGCGAAGTTCCCGGGATGATTCGCTTAATTGAAGCGCTAGGAAAGACAGATGCCTTGCGGATTTATGCCTTGGATGAGTATAAACAATCGGAAGACCGTCTCGAGATTGAATGGCAAGTGGAACAAGTTCCAACCCTTATCGTATTAAAAGATTCTACTGAACTGAATAGGATTGTTGAATTCCCCATAGAAACCCTGGAAAATGATCTGGGCAAAATCCTTCGGAATGAACCTTATAAAAATGCCTACGCCATAGATTAATGTCAAAAATCGTCCTTAAGAACGCAGAAGAAATTGAGCTCATTCGAGAAAGTGCACAGATTGTTTCCAAAACTTTGGGCATGTTAGCTGCCGAAATTAAACCCGGGGTCTCGGGTTTAGCTTTGGACCGATTAGCCGAAACATTTATTCGAGATCACGGGGCAGAACCCGGTTTTTTAGGACTTTACGACTTTCCGAATACTTTGTGTATGAGCCCCAATAGTCAGGTAGTTCATGGAATCCCGACCGATAAACCTTTTGAATCAGGCGATATTATTTCCATAGACTGTGGAGCCTTAAAGAATGGCTTTTATGGCGACCATGCCTATACTTTTGCTGTAGGGGAAATAGCCCCGGAGACGGCAAAACTACTGGCAGTTACCAAAGAATCATTATACAAAGGGATTGCCGCATTCAAAGAAGGGAATCGAGTGGGCGACCTTGGCTTCGCCGTTCAACAACACACCGAAGCGGAAGGCTATGGAGTGGTGCGCGAGTTAGTCGGTCATGGGTTAGGGGCCAGCATGCATGAGGGGCCCGAAATTCCCAATTACGGCCGCAGAGGGCGCGGAAAGAAATTTCTGGAGGGGATGGTCATTGCAATCGAACCCATGATTAATATGGGCACCCACCGCATCATTCAAGAAAAAGATGGTTGGACCATTCGAACCGCCGATCATGCGCCTTCAGCACACTTCGAACACAACGTAGCCTTAATCCATGGACAACCCAAGCTTTTATCTACTTTTGACTATATATACGAAGCCTTGGGAATTCATTCTATTGAGGAAGATCCCTTTCGATTCGACAGCTGAGCGATGAAGTGGATATTAAATCGTTTTCCGAG
>JBMYNJ010000021.1:8631-14058 GCA_049598145.1 Flavobacteriaceae bacterium
GGACTTTTCTCATCCGTGCAAGCATCGGGTTACGTCCGCTTTTGGATCTCTATTTTAAAGGAAATCGATATACCGATCCTATTAATCAAAAATCGTATCGAAAATTCTTAGACTACGGTTACCACAACCTCCGAAAAAACGTCCTCTGCCCCGGAACCCTTTCTTTGGAACGTCATCGTTTGCTTTGGCTTTATCTTGAGCGGAAAACAAACTTTTTCAACCAATCGCTTCGGGTGTTACACTTAGCCCCAGAACAAGCTTTTTATAAAGCCTTTAAACAAATTGAGCAGTGGGAATATATCACTGCAGATTTAAATTCACCCTTAGCTGAAGTGCAAGCCGATATCTGTGAACTTCCCTTTAAGGACAATTCTTTTGACTTAATTTTTTGCAATCATGTGCTGGAACATATTCCTGACGATCGTAAGGCCATGCGGGAATTATTTCGGGTCCTAAAACCAGGTGGAGGAGCTTTTCTACAAGTCCCTATGGAACAGGAACGAGACAGCACTTTTGAAGACAACACTATTACCGACCCTGAAGAGCGAGCCCAAATATTTGGGCAATACGACCATGTCCGAATCTATGGCAAAGATTTTCTGAATCGACTCGAAGCCGTTGGATTTAAGGCGCAAGGAATCAATTTTACTCAAGAATTAACCCCTGAAGAAATTCAAACCTATGTGCTCCCCGAAGGGGAATGGATCCCCTGGGCGCAAAAACCTCAGAGCTAAAGCCTGTATTTATTGAACTCCAAGGTTTCTACTCTTTGCTTAAGTTCGTCTAAGTCCTTTTGAAGTTCAATGATATATAGGACCAGTTCTTCCATCTTTTCCCAGTGTAAGAGAACTTGTTTGCCCAGCTCAATCCCACCCTTTTGGAGCACCTCTTCCCGATTTTTAAATCCTGGCAAATGTTTATACTCACGGATAAATCTCTCCAATGCTTGAATAGACATTCGTTGGTAGTCCGGCTGTTGAGTGCTATACCCCTCAACATAAGTTTCCAATACATAGTCGGGTACATTCAACTGGGTAGAACGCTGAAAAAAATCGCTTTGCGTGGTAATGGATCCCTGCACTTCCAGCATCGTGGTAGGGGTTTGCACTCCGATACCTACCATTCCTGAAGGAGTGATTCGCATACGTAAGGTATCTGAGGTAAGTAATGAAATCGCTCCTTCCCTTCCTCCACCTACTAAATCTAAATCGCCTCCTTTGACGGAGTGATCGTTCCCATGCAAATCTAAACTGGAAGCCCAACGGTTGTCTTGCGAATCCTGTGAAGCAGCACTTATACGTAAACGCCCCCGATGCCCCCCTTCCACTCCGATACCAATCAGTCTAGAATTTGTTGGGGTAGGCAGAATCAAATCGGTTACCCAAGAACTCGTCCCGGTACTTGTTTGAAGCGACAAAAGGCTACCAGAAACCCCGCGACTTTTAGGAAACCGATAGCCTGTGGTGTCGTTTTGAGGATCGATGGTTAAAACACCGTTAATTTCAGTGGTTCCGTCTTTTAGTATGACCAGCGCATCGGATAGATCATTGGAGGAAGTTCCGTTTCCAATCGTAAACAATCGATCAGTAATATTCCAACTATCATCACTCCCGGTAGGATGCCAGTTATTGGTCCCCAAAACAGTTTCCTTAAAACTCTCTGCAATCACTTCATTCCCGATGGCGGTACTAATTTCTCCTAGGGCATGGGCTTCATCCCCAATGGCAGTAGACCAATCTGCATCTGCACGTGCCTGATCGCCTACAGCAAAAGTTCGATCCCCTTTGGCACGGGCTCGATACCCTAAAGCAATCGACTTATCTCCTAAATTGGATTCATCCCATTCTGAAGTAGAAGATTGCCCGGCTCGGAAAGCTCCTTTGGATTTATCGAAAAGAATTCGTGCATTGTCTTCCAGACCCACAATATTGTCGAGTTGGGTACTCCCAAAGACAAAATCTTCTGTGGCCGAAGTATTGTTGGTGATTACTCCAGATATTCGAACAAGAGCGGGGGGAGGTATCGTAACACTATTGGCATTGCTAATCGATAAAACCCCATTATCCAAATGAAGGGATTGGCTATCTGTTCGAGTAGTGAGGGGAATTTCGATTGAGTTTCCACCGCTTATGGTTAAAATATTCCCTTGTAAGGCTAATTCTTGATGATCTGTATTGGTGTCTTGTAGGTGCGCCAGAGTCACCGAATTCCCACCCGTAATCGATAATATATTTCTTTCAAGTTCGAGTTGCTGTGCATCCGTATTGGGATCGCGTATGCGGTCTAATGGGATTGAATTTCCCCCGGAAATATGTAAAGCATCGTTCGCTAAGATCAACTCCTGGCGATCGGTATTTGTCTCTCGAATTTGTGTCAATGGTATGGAATTTCCCCCACTAATGCTAAGGGAATCTTCCACTATTTGTAGGGTTTGAGCATCTGTATTATCCAAATAAGAGCTAAAATCGATCGTTCCGCCTGCGGGTCTTAAGGTCAACTGGTTTCCCTCCAAGACTAATTGTTGGGGGGCGGGTAGGTCTCTATGATACAAGATGGGCTCCCACCCCAGATCGGTTCCTCTAAAAATTTCCAGAGTTCGTGTAGTGGTATTGTAAATGATAAGACCTTCAGGAGTTTCGGCTGTAAATGCCTGTTCGCGCTGTTTGAGTGACATTCGTGGGATGAGGAGACTCAGAGTTTCACTTTCCAGTTCCAGTATAGCATAGGGGCTTAAATCTGTAGGATTATTGCCAATTTTCACTTGGGCATAAGCTGTGGAGCATCCAATACTACAAAATCCTACAACCCATAAAAACAATATTTTTTTCATAGGTAGCACTTTGGGTGAATCTCAAATTTATAAGAGATCCCTTTGCTTGTCAAGACGGATCTAAAAAAATAGGGTTCTACTTACTTCCAACCGGAAGAATGCACTTGCTGCAACTCGTCCCCTTCAGCAATGATCCAAAGGGCCTCTAAGTTTGCATCGGCTTCCACCCTTTTTTGTCCCTCCTCTAAGGAAAGAACCATCAAGGCCGTCGCCCAAGCATCGGCCACGCTGCATCGAGGAGCTTGTACCGAGACACTTAAAATCTTAGAAATGGCAGGCCTTGCGGTTCGAGGATCAATGGTATGTACATAATAGCCTCCGCTGACCGAATCTACTCGAAACTTTCGATAATTACCGGAAGTGGCCAATGCCCCGGAAGTCATCGACAGGGTCTGAATAAAGGCTCGATATTTTTTTTGTTTGGGATCATCGATCGCTACCCGCCAAGGCTTCTGAGTTTTGGGACTCTTTCCTTTTGCACGGATTTCTCCCCCAATTTCAATTAAATAATCAGAAATTTCTTGAGCTTCCAGCCAATCGGCCACCACGTCCACGGCATATCCTTTGGCAATAGCGTTAAAATCCAAATACAATTGTGGATGTGACTTTTGAAGCCATCCGGTTGGGCTTAAATATACTTTATCCCAACCGACAAACGATTTTAGGCTATCTAAGGTTTTGGGCGAAAGTTGTAGGATAGTATTGTTCGGGCCAAAACCATAAGCATTGACCAAGGTCCCCACTGTGGGATCAAATGCCCCGGAAGATTGTTGCCAAACGCTATCCGCCAAACGAAATACTTTTCGAAAGTGCTCATCGATCCACAAAGAGTCTTTTCCGGAATTGAATTGACTAATGGTCGACTCCGGCAAATAGGTAGACATGCTATTGTTTAAATCCAAGAAAATCGAATCCAAAGCTTCTTCAAGTTTTAATTCTTCGGGGGAGGCGCCCACATAAGTGATTTGATAAGTGGTCCCAAAAACAACTCCGGACCAACGATGGTCCTCTGGGGATTCACAGCTATAAAACAAGAAAGCTCCTATAAAAAACTTAACGATTAATTTCATGTATTCCGGTAAAATTGATAGCAATGGGCCCCGATTTATCCAAGGGTAAATCATAATCGTTTCCATGAGCAAAACCGACTCCAGCAAACAATACTTTAGCCTCATATTTTTGCGCATGGGCCACTAATTTGTCCATCAACTCAGGATCATAATCCTTTGGATTTTGCGGATAAATACATCCTTTGACTAAGACAAAGTGTAGCTTTTTATTCTTTAAACAGACAAATTGCGGGTCTTTTTTTAAATCAGAATTGACCGACAAAAACTCATAGCCCGCATTTTCTAGCTGCTCCCCGGCCTCCTTCATGGCCATCTGATGAATTTCTTTCTTGTTATATGCTTCCATATTCCTTTAAAAAAAAATCCCTCTCTTTAAGAAAGGGATTGATTGGCTTTATCCTCCGAAGTCGTCGAAACGAACATTTTCGGGAGGGATTCCAAAGTCGTCGGCCATTTTTTCAACCGCTTGGTTCATCAGCGGCGGACCACAGAAATAGACTTCGATATCTTCCGGTGTATCGTGTTTAGAGAGATAGTTGTCGATCACTACTTGGTGAACAAAACCTGTAAATCCGTCTCCTTCTCCGTCTAGACCATCTTTTTCTTTCCAATTGTCTTCTTCTAAAGGCTCGGAGAGTGCAATGTAAAACTTGAAGTTCGGGAAGTCTTTTTCCAAAGCTCTAAAGTGTTCGGTGTAGAACAGTTCTCGCTTGGAACGTCCCCCATACCAGAAGGTCACTTTTCGGCCCGTTTGGAGCGTTCTGAATAATTCATATAAATGTGAACGCATCGGAGCCATCCCGGCCCCTCCCCCAACGTAGAGCATTTCTGCCTCGGAATGGTTGATGAAAAATTCTCCGTAAGGACCAGAAATGGTTACTTTATCACCTGCTTTTTTAGAGAAAATATAAGAGGAGGCCACCCCAGGGTTAACATCCATCCAATTGTTTTTGTTTCGATCCCATGGGGGGGTAGCAATCCGAACGTTCAGCATAATTTCGCGCCCTTCGGCAGGATAGGAAGCCATCGAGTAGGCACGCTCTACCGTTTCAGGATTCTTCATGGTAAGTGGCCATAAATTAAACTTATCCCATTCCAATTTGAATTTTTCCGGGTCTTCCGGATGTTCCTCAGGATGGGCTGTAATGTCGATATCTTCATATTTGACCTCACATTGTGGAATTTCAATCTGGATATATCCACCGGCTTTGTAGTCCATTTCTTCTGGAATTTCGACTACAAATTCTTTAATAAAGGAGGCTACATTCCAGTTGCGAACCACGGTTGCTTCCCATTTTTTAATCCCAAAAACTTCTTCCGGAACTTCAATGACCATGTCTTGTTTGACTTTCACTTGACATCCCAAACGCCACCCTTCGGCCACTTCTTTTCGAGTGAAGTGTGGGGCCTCGGTAGGAAGGATTTCACCTCCTCCTTCTAAGACTCGGCATTTGCATTGAATACAGGTTCCTCCACCACCACAAGCCGAAGGCAGGAAAATTTTATTGTTTCCCAAGGTCCCTAAAA
>JBMYNJ010000021.1:14068-20774 GCA_049598145.1 Flavobacteriaceae bacterium
AGGGTTCCTCCTGAGGAAACTTCCATGTCATTTTCTCCATTAATTAAAAGGGAAACCGGTCCAGAGGGCAATAATTTTGCCTTCGCCCCTAACAATACTCCCACCAACAAAAATGTTACGACTAAAAATACAATAACACTTGCAACAATTACACTTACATCCATTCTTTAAAGGCTTATAGTTTAATTCCCATAAAGCTCATAAACCCTAAAGCCATGAGCCCAGTTATAATAAAAGTAATTCCCAGTCCGCGTAGCGGAGCAGGTACATTTGAATACGTTATTTTCTCTCGGATCGCCGCAATAGCAATGATGGCCAAAAACCATCCAATTCCGGAACCAAATCCGTAAACGGCACTTTCGCCCAAACCAGCAAAATCTTTTTGCTGCATAAATAAAGACCCTCCTAAAATTGCGCAGTTAACAGCGATCAGCGGTAAAAAGATTCCCAAGGCTCCGTATAGAGCAGGGGCAAATTTTTCGACGATCATTTCCACCAATTGAACCATGGATGCTATCACGGCAATAAACATGATAAAACTTAAAAAGCTCAGATCGATAGAAGCATAGCTCGGGTCCAGCCACTGTAAAGCTCCCGGGCGTAATAAATAGGTGTCCAATAAGAAGTTAATCGGCACTGTAATAGCCAAAACAAAAATTACGGCCAATCCCAAACCTACAGCAGTCTTGACTGTTTTGGAAACCGCCAGATAAGAACACATCCCCAAAAAATACGCAAAAATCATATTTTCAATAAAGATGCTCTTGACAAATAAATTGATGTAGTTTTCCATGAGGGGAATTAATTTTTTTCGATTAATGAACGATTACGGGCCCGTTGTAACCAAATAAAAATACCGACAGTAATCAGTGCCATTGGGGAAAGCAACATCAGACCGTTATTGACATATCCCATTTCGTAAAGCGCATCGGGAATTACTTGGAAACCAAATAATTTTCCAGAGCCTAATAATTCTCTAAAGAAGGCCACCACAATCAAAATAAATCCATATCCTGCGGCATTTCCAATCCCATCCAGAAAGGATTTCCAAACCCCATTCCCCAGGGCGAAAGCTTCCAAACGTCCCATAACGATACAATTGGTAATGATTAATCCAATAAAAATGGAGAGCTCTTTACTCACATCGTAAGCAAAAGCCCGTAGTACTTGATCTACAAGAATCACCATAGAGGCGACAACCACCAACTGAACAATAATTCGGATTCGGTTGGGAATTAAATTCCGTAACAAAGAGATGATCACATTACTGGCAGCCATAACTGCCATTACCGAGACGCTCATCACCACAGCAGGTTTAAGCTGAACGGTAATCGCCAAAGCGGAGCAAATTCCGAGAACCTGAACCGTAATGGGATTATTGTCGTCTAATGGATCTGAAAGTAACGCTCGATTCTTCTTTGAAAAGAGTGGTTCTTTGTCTTTGTTGACAAAGAGTACAGATGGTTTTTTGGTTTCCGTTGCCATAGGTTTTTAGTTTAGAGCCACTAAAGCAGGGGTTTCTTGTTGAAGATAGGGAAGGTAGTGTTGGAGTCTTTCGCTAATCATTGCCGTAACTCCGTCACCTGTGATGGTTGCTCCAGAAATGGCATCCACCTCATGATCGTCTTTATCCAGATCCTGTGGATCGTTGTTGGTTTTGGAAACAGCAATACCCACTAATTTTCCATTCGCATCAAAAACTTTTTCATCTACAAAACGATCTTGAAACCATTGTTGGGTGATCTCAGCACCCAATCCTGCAGTTTCTCCTTTGTGATCGAAAACAGCTCCCTTGATGGTGTTTTTATCTTCTTTTAAAGCGACATACCCCCAAATAGCATCCCATAGTCCAGCTCCGCGAAGGGGAATAATATAGTAGTTCTGATCCTCTACTGCTGCAATATAAAGTGGGAAACGCTGATCTGTTACGGGTTTTTTCAACTCTGTATTTAATTTCACTTCAAAGGCATTGACAGCTGCATCTACAGTGCCATCGGCTTTGAGTGCAATGGCTTGCTGAATGTATTCTTTGTATTTCCCTTCCGCCTCTTCACGAGAAGTCTCAATTCCAATCGTGGAAAGAATATTTTGCATTTTTTCTTTACGAACATTCTCCGCTTGTTTTTCCTTGAGCGAGCTCGCTGTAAAAGCTAGGCTGGAAGCGACTACCAAAACCATGATGGCAGCAAACAAGAACGTGTACGTATTACTGTCTCGGTTCATATTAGGCCGTTTTTAATTGAGCCGTAGCCCATCGTTTTTTTCTTTTGTTAATATTCCCCTCAACCACGTAGTGGTCGATGGTTGGAGCAAATACATTCATCAAGAGAATGGCTAACATTACTCCTTCGGGATAAGCCGGATTAAATACACGGATAAGGATGCAAAGGACCCCAACCAAAATACCGTAAATCCATTTTCCTTTTTGTGTTTGTGCTGCAGATACCGGATCGGTTGCCATAAATACAATTCCAAAAGCGAATCCTCCGACCACTAAATGGTTCATCCATGAGAAATTCATCAATGCATTGGCTCCCCAAAGATTAAATAAAAACCCAACCAAAGCAGCTCCTAACACTCCTCCAGCCATAATTCTCCAACTTCCTACCCCTGTGGCAATCAGAATTAAGGCACCGACTAGTACCCACAGCGTTGAGGTTTCTGCAATAGATCCCGGAATGGCTCCTTGGAACATCTCAAACATGCTGTAGTTCACCTGACCTCCAGCAGCTAAAGTTCCTAAAATCGTTTCTCCGGAAATACCATCAATAGCTGAAGCTTCGGAAACCCACACTTTATTTCCCGACATATAAGTAGGGTATGCAAAGAAGGCGAAAGCACGAGCCGTTAGGGCAGGGTTGAGAATATTCATTCCAGTACCTCCAAAGGCTTCTTTAGCAATCAAAACTGCGAAAGCTACAGATAAGGCGACCATCCATAAGGGAATGTCTACCGGCATAATCATAGGAATTAATAATCCAGTTACCAGATATCCTTCGTTTACTTCATGTCCTCTGTAAACAGCAAAAGCAAATTCAATGGATAGCCCCACAATGTAGGAAACGGCTACCATTGGAAGGATTTTCCAAGAGCCATGTATGAAGGCATCCAGAAAAGTAAAAGCCTCTCCCGTTTGGATGTAGTACTGATAGCCTGTATTATAAATCCCGTAAACCAAGGCAGGTAAAAGTGCAATGATTACAGTCACCATGGTTCTTTTTAGGTCGACCGCATCGCGGATATGTGCTCCTTTTTGGGTAGTGTGATTCGGCACAAACAAAAAGGTGTCAAATGCGTTAATTGCAGGGGCAAATTTTTCATATTTCTGCCCTTTACCAAAAGGTTTCTTGAGGGCATCCATGCGTTTTCTGATAAACTCCATCTTCAATTTATTTTTAACCTACTTCTTTAATCATTAATTCAATCCCTTGGCGAATAATTTCCTGTGCTTCGATTTTCGAAGTATTCGCATAGTCGATCAGCCCAAAATCTTCAGAAACTACTTCATAGATCCCTAGGGCCTCCATTTTCTCAATATCTTCTATCATACAGGCTTTTAATAACTGCATGGGATAGATATCCATTGGAAATACTTTTTCCATCTCTCCCGTGACCACTAGGGCACGTTCTTCTCCATTTAAGTTGGTATCCACCTCAAAACCCCTTTTGCCAAAAAGCCAAGAAAGTGACGTATTGGATAAACTGGGAATATTATTTCCCACAAAAGGAAGCCATCCAAACATACGGTAATGGTTTCCTTCGGGGATTATTGAAACTAAATTATTGTAAAAACCGATATGACCTTCATGATCGGTAGCAACTCCTGTTAGTACATTCCCATTAATAATTCGAACCGGGCGATCGGTATCTGCCTGAGCAACTTTCATTAAAGGAGCAATCTCTGCACCAATCTGAGTCTGAAAATATTGTGGAGCAGCGACAGAAGTTCCTGCGAAAGCAACTGTTCGTTGAGCAGAAAAAACTCCAGTTTCAAAAAAGCGGCCAATATTCACAACATCTTCCGGGCCTACGACCCAAACGCGGTCTCCAGAATTGATAGGACATAAGCGTTGAATTTGCACACTGGGATTCCCTGCCGGGTGTGGCCCCTTGACGGATATCCCTTGAACGTTTTGGATACCTGTGAAAAACCCTCCAAAACTGTTATCGTAAGTTAAATAGAGAGGACCTTGTGTTAATTTCGACAATATATCGATCCCCGCCTGAAATTCCGACTTGTTATTTTTGAGTAAAAATTCATAATCCACATCCAGTGGGGCTGTAGCGTATGTGGAAATCAAAATTGCGTTGGGAGTATCGTCGGGGTTGGCAACTACATCATAGGGTCGCTGCTTGATAAACGGCCAACAACCGGCAGCCAACATCAGTGAAACAATTTGATCGCGGGAATTCCGATTTTCCGGACTGGCATCGTGCTTTTCTTGACGTTCGCCTTCAGCAATGATCACTACTTTTAAAATCTTTCTTTTAGCCCCACGAACCACCGCTTGAACTGTTCCTGAAACAGGGCTTACAAATTGAATACGCGGGTCTTTTTTATCGAAGAAAATGGGTGTTCCCTGGGCAACTTGGTCTCCTTCTCGAACAGCTAGTTTGGGGGTGGTAGTGAAAAAATCGTCTGGTTGCAGGGCGTAAGTCGCCGAAGGTTGTGCTACATTTAAAATTTTCTCAGCCTGACCCCTAAGCTTCAGTTGTGCACCTTTACGGATGCGAATGTCATTGGACATAAAGCTTTGTTTAGTATTTTCTAAAATCATGCAAATTTAAGCATTCAATGCTATATCCTAAAGACATAAACCTAAGGAATTCTATTATTTATAATTATTCTAAATAGATTTTCATTGTTTAATTTCTTTTCTTTGGAAAATGGAAAGATTCAGTCGGATAACCCTCGTTCTATGGGGAATTTGTTTTTTGGGAAAAGCTCAAGAATTTCCTCAAAACACCCCAGATTATATCCAGTCAACTTTTTTTGAAGTAAATGGACAAATCGACCCTTTCCCCATCTTAAATCCCGGTGAAAAAGCCATACTCCATTTTGATGATCTTCGGGCTCAGGAAGCAGATTATTTTTATAGCCTTCGATATTTTAATCACGATTGGCAACCCAGTCAACTCTTTGAAAACGAATATTTGCGTGGAATTGCGCAGGGACGTGTAACCGACTTTGGCAATGCGGTAAACACCCTACAACCTTTCACACACTATCGATTAGCGATTCCCAACAATGAAACCCAACCCCTGCTGAGTGGAAACTATTTATTGGAGATTGAAGATATCAACGGCACCGTTGTCTTTTCCAAACCCTTTGCGATTGCACAAGGCGGCGGAGAAATTTCAGGAGGGGTATATCGCAGCGTGGATTTAGAAAAATTTCAATCGCACCAAAGACTCCAACTAAGTCTTCGTTCCAATCAAGGAACTTTTCGCCAACCCGAAGAACGCTTACATGTCTATGTGATACAAAACAAGCGTTGGGATAAATGCCAAGGCCCAGTCCCGATCCAATTTAACCGGGGTTCTCAGATCGATTTTAAACTTGAAAAAAGCTTAGAATTTGCCGGAGAACACGAATTTACATTTTTGGACACCAAGGATCTTCGCATCCCCGGACCTCAAACGGCCTTTGTTGATCGGGAAGATCTCTACATCGCACATCTGCACCCAGACCCCTTTGAAGCTCAAATGCCCTATAGTTGGCGAGCAGACCTGAATGGTCGTTATCAAATTCAAAATATCCAAGATTATGGTGATGTTCACCAAATTGCCGATTACGGCTGGGTTCATTTTACCTACTCCGCACCAGCACCCAATAAAACCGATACCATTTATGTACTCGGGCACTTCAACGGATTTCTACCCAACCCTTCTTATGAATTGTATTACAATCCCCAAACTGCGGCCTATGAAACTTACATCCAGCTGAAACAGGGAATATATAATTATCAATACTATTTGCTTAAGTCTCAAGATAAGAGGGAGTTAATCCCTTTGGGCGGAAATCATGCTCAAACCGAAAATGAATATACGGTCCTGGTCTATTACCGAGCCTTTGGGGCACTACACGATGCACTGGTGGCTACACAAACTTTTAACAGTTTTAATTTGTTGAATTAAATACCCACTTGATCGTTCTTCCTACAAAATAATTCCTTACTTTTAAAAACATTATGATTCAACAAGTTACACGGGGTATAAAAATATCTGTCCAAGCAGATTATGAGGGTAGTTTTTTAAAAGACTATGTCCTTCACTACGCCTTTGTGTACAAGATCACCATTGAAAATCAAAGTAAAAATGCCGTCCAATTATTAACGCGGCATTGGAAAATAAAAGAAGCCTTAAACCCCACTCAATATGTCAATGGTGATGGTGTTGTAGGAAAAAAACCGGTTCTTCAACCCGGAGAATCTCATTCTTACCAATCCGGATGTTTGCTCACTACCCCGGTAGGCTCTATGCAAGGGACGTATATCATGATCGACTTTACTTTAGCCAAAAAGTTTCATGTGGAAATCCCAATCTTTAAGCTCAATGCTCCACACATTCTGAATTAAGAACTGAAGCATCTCCAACAATTTTCTGAAGAAAATATTTAAATTGGCTCCAAAATTGATCCATTATGGCCAACGCATGTTTTAAAGTCCCATATCCTATGAACGAACCCGTTCGGGATTATGCTCCT
>JBMYNJ010000022.1:0-20677 GCA_049598145.1 Flavobacteriaceae bacterium
CTGATATATAGTCACATACCATCATGGTGGTGACAAAATCCATCCCGAGACCCCCGTAGTTTTCGGGGACCGCAATCCCTAAAAATCCAAGCTCACCGGCTTGTTCCATGAGTTCCTTGGTGAAGTCATAATCTTTCTTTTCGAATCGGGGTTTATTGGGCCAAACTTCTCGATCAATAAATTCTTGAACTGATTCTTTGATCATGATTTGTTCTTCAGAAAAATCTTCGGGAGTAAAAATCTCTTGTGGGTCCGTTTCATTAATGATGAATTCTCCTCCTTTGACTAAGTGTTTTTCCTTAACGCTCATAAAATTATGATTTAATTTTTTTCAACTACTTCAACTGAATTCAATTCAAATTCAGTACTTAATTCCCGGATACAATCAATCACCTGATAAAAGTGTGTCACTTTGGTGGGCGACAATCGTTCCGTTACTTGCGAGTTAAAGGCAAGTACCACTTCCCGAGAATAATTTCTTTTCTCTTTTCCAAATGGAGTCAGGTGAATTAACACCCCACGACCATCTGCAGGATTCGGAAGACGTTCGATCAATCCTCTGGATTCCATGCTTTTGAGTAAACGGGAGAGTGAAGTTCCCTCCATTCCCATTTTGGGGCCCAAAGCTGTGGCAGGTGTTCCTTCTGGATCAATGCTTAATAAAGCAAAACCGGTAGCCATAGTCGATTCGAATTTAGCCGCCTCTTTGTTGTACATTTTACTCACCGATTGCCAAGTGGATCGTAAAGCGGAATCAAAGGTTTGCTTTTTCATGGAACTAATTTAAAAAAAAATAAATTATGCACGCATAATAAAATCAAAAAAATTATGCATGCATCGTAAATTAAAATTGAAAACTGCTGCTGCTTAGGTGTACATTTTTTCGATCAAGCCTTCATATTGTTTGAGCAATACGTTGCGCTTAACCTTCATCGTAGGGGTCAGTTGCCCTCCATCAATACTCCAAATCTCCGGAACGAGTTCGAATTTTTTCACTTGTTCCCATTTTCCAAATTGTGCATTGAAGCCATCGATATCCCTTTGAACTGCCGATTGAAGTTGCTCATTTTCGCAAATTGCTTCCAGATCGGTTTCATTGATTTCAATATTTTGATCTTTCATCCATTGTTGGATATACTCAAAGTTAGGCTGTATAACAGCTGCAGGCATTTTTCGTCCATCTCCTACGACTACAATTTGCTCGATAAACATGGACTGCTTAAAACTGTTTTCTAAGAGTTGAGGGGCTACATATTTTCCACCAGAGGTTTTGAAGAGTTGCTTTTTTCGATCCGTGATCTTTAAAAACCCTTCGTCATCTAAAACACCGATATCTCCCGTGTGGAAATAATCTCCGCTCATCACTTCAGCGGTTTTTTCCGGTTCTTTGTAATAGCCTTGCATTACGTTGGGGCCTTTGCAAAGAATTTCCCCATCCTTTGCGATTTTCACCTCAACCCCGTCGATAATTTTCCCCACCGTTCCAATTTTAAACTTCCCTTTACGCATATCGTTTACCGAAATCACAGGAGAAGTTTCCGTTAATCCATAGCCCTCGACAAGTGTCATTCCGGCCGCAGTAAATACACGGGCTAAACGCGGTTGAAGTGCAGCACTTCCCGAGGCAATTAATTCCAAATTCCCCCCTAAGCCTTCTTTCCATTTGGAAAGAATTAGTTTTTTGGCAATGGCGTGCTTCAAGTTATAAATAAACCCATTTTGTCCATAGGGTTCATATTGCAGACCTATTTCGACTGCCCAATAGAACAATTTTTGTTTAATTCCGTTCAACTCTTCTCCTTTGGCATAGATCTTATCGTAAACTTTTTCTAGAAGTCGGGGGACAGCAGTCATTACATGCGGTTTGACCTCTTTTAAGTTATCGCCTATGGTTTCTAAAGATTCCGCAAAATACACCCGCACTCCGCTGTAGAGATATAAATATAAGATCACCCGTTCAAAAATATGACAGACCGGTAAAAAACTCAACGCAGTGGATTGTCCAATCGATAGTGGCAGCCTTTCTGCACTGGCCAACACATTGGATACTATATTGCTATGGCTTAACATCACTCCTTTAGGAGTTCCGGTGGTTCCCGAGGTGTAAATTATAGTGGCCAAGTCTTCGGATTGAACTTCTTTTTTCGCAGTTTCTACGGCCTGTTGGGTATCGGCTTGCATTCCGGTCTCCAAAAGGTCGCTCCATGATTCACATCCTGAAATGGTATCAAAAGAATACACCTCTTTAAGGGTGGGAACCTCTTTTCGAATGATATTGATTTTATCTAAAATTTCCTGATCGGAAACAAAGCATATCTGACTTTCAGAGTGGTTGAGAATGTAAGCATAGTCCTGAGCCGAGATGGTAGGATAAATAGGAACATTGACAGCACCCAACTGCTGTAAACCCATGTCGGTGATGCACCATTCGGTTCGGTTGTTCGTCGAAATCAGGGCCACTTTATCTCCTTTCTTGATTCCAATTTTGAGCAGAGCACGGCTCATGGCCTGTACTTTGGTATTGTATTCTTCTGAAGAGGTTTTGATCCATTCTCCATCTACTTTCATATTCAAGCATCCGTCTAATGGAGAGTGTTGGATGTGGTGTTCCAACAAATCAGGTAGTATTGCTATTGGCATAAAACTATGTTTTACGCAAAATAGCAATTTTTAAGAAAAATAAAAGCCTTCTTTAATTTTGTGTTAACCACCGGTTTGCTTCTTGGAAGGCTAAAATCCAGGGGCTGATTTCATCTTCTATACGATCAACGGGGTAGTGCGCCCAGTTCCAGGGGAATGTTGCTCGTTCTAAGTGAGGCATCATCACTAAGTGTCTTCCATCGGCACTGCATAGCATAGCAGCGTTTCCGTCGGAACCGTTAGGATTACCGGGATAGCTGTCATATTGATAAGTTCCTGGGATTAAATAATCATTTACAGTTCCGGGTAATTTGAATTTTCCTTCTCCGTGAGCAGCCCAAATCCCTAAAGTAGTTCCTTCAAGGGGCTTGAGCATAATCGACGGCGAGGCCTGAATATCGACTCCTGTAAAATGGCACTCAAATTTTTGGCTGTCATTGTGCTCCATTTGCGGTGGATTGGGATGTTCCGGATACAAAACATTCAGCTCTACAAAAAGCTGACATCCATTACAGACCCCGAGGGATAAGGTATCGGGACGCGCGAAAAAGTTATCAATTGCAGTTTTGGCTTTCGGATTGTATCGAATGGCTCCGGCCCAGCCCTTGGCAGAGCCTAATACATCCGAATTGGAAAATCCTCCTACGGCTGCTAAAAAGCGGATATCGTCTAGTTGTGTTCTCCCGGAAATCAGATCGGTCATATGGATATCGATCACCTCAAATCCGGCCAAATGAAGCGCATAAGCCATTTCTCGCTCCGAATTACTTCCTTTTTCTCTTAAGACTCCAGCCTTGATTTTGCTGCCTTGAGGGAGCTTTGGGAGCTCTCCTTTAAAACTCGAAGGAAAGTCAAATTTTAAAGGTTGGTTTTTATAATTTTTAAAGTGTTCTTCGGCTAAATTTTCAGGAGTTTGGTGTTTTTCCATACGGATGGAGGTATAAAACCATTGATCGCGTACTTGAGACATCTCCCATTGGTGTTGTTCTCCATTAAAGGCAAGCTGTAATTTTCCAGTCGAATTTACGGCCCCCAAACGTTGACAAAGGATGCCACTTTCCTGTGCAATTTTATCTAAAGCTGTGGTACTCTGGAGCACTATCCCGCAGGCCTCAGAAAAAGTGACCTCCATAAAATTAGTCCCATTTAATTCAGAAAGGTCTAAATCCCAACCGAGTGAGGTGGTAGGGAAGGCCATTTCCATCAGACTTATGATAAGACCTCCTGCAGCCACATCGTGCCCCGCTTGAATATGATCTTTCACAATTTGATTTTGCACCCAATTGAATACGGTTTTGAGATAGTCCGGTGAGGCAATGCTGGGAGCCTGATCCCCAATTTTATTTTGAGTCTGAGCTAAAGCACTTCCTCCTAGAGAATAGTCTTGCTTTGAAAGATTTATATAAAATAGGTCTCCGCCTTGGGATTGCAGGACTGGAGTTACTTTTTGGGTTAATGCATTTACATGTCCTGCTGCGGATATAATTACCGTTCCGGGCGCCTGAACTTCGAATTTATCGTATTTCTGCTTCATGGAAAGCGAATCTTTCCCTGTAGGGATATTAATTCCCAATCCTATAGCGAAGCTGGCACAGGCTTGAACGGCAGCATACAAACGAGTATCTTCCCCAGGGTTGTTACAAGCCCACATCCAGTTAGCCGAGAGAGAAACACCCTTAATCCCCTCATTTAAAGGAGCAAAAACAATATTGGTCAAAGCTTTAGTGATGGCCATTTCACTCCCTAGTGCGGGATCGATCATTCCCACTAAAGGCGCATGACCAATGGAGGTTGCAATGGCATTTTTCCCTTGATAGTCAAGTGCCATCATTCCGAAATTACTTAGTGGTAGCTGTATTTCACCTACCGTTTGTTGCTGGGCCACCCGTCCACTGACACAACGGTCTACTTTGTTTGTTAGCCAGTCTTTTGCTCCAACACTTTCCAAACGGAAAACTTGTTCTAAAGCTTCCTTAAGGTCGAGGTTTTGGGTTCGAACAGCTTCAAAAGAAGTTTTTAAAGAAACATCGTTCATCTGGATTTTTGGGGGATTACCAAAGAAATCTTCCAGGGCCAAATCGATAGGTTTTTCTGAGGTTTTTTCCGAGGCCACTACAAATCGTGCGTCTTCGGTGACTTCTCCGACCACAAATAGTGGGCTGCGTTCGCGTGCTGCAATTTTTTTTAATAGAGGCAAGTCATCAGGAGCAAGAACCAATCCCATCCGTTCTTGAGACTCGTTCCCCATAATTTCTTTGGCCGAAAGGGTGGGGTCTCCAACGGGCAGTTGATCTAAGTGAATTTTTCCTCCACTGCTTTCGACAAGTTCAGATAAACAGTTGAGATGTCCACCAGCTCCATGGTCGTGAATGGATCGGATAGGATTATCAATTTTTTCGACCAATGCCCGAATAGTGTTGGCTACTCGTTTTTGCATTTCAGGGTTGGAACGCTGAACGGCATTTAACTCAATGCGGCTTTCAAAATTTCCGGTATCTGCCGAGGAAACGGCAGCACCTCCCATCCCGATGCGGTAGTTGTCTCCTCCTAAAATCACAATGAGGTCTCCTGCACGAACCGACTTCTTTTGAGCTTGGTCGGTATGGGTAAACCCAATTCCTCCGGCAAGCATAATGGTTTTATCGTATCCCCAGCGGCGTTTTTGTTCCTGGTGTTCAAAAGTCAATAAAGAACCGGCGATAAGCGGCTGGCCAAATTTATTTCCAAAATCTGAAGCCCCGTTAGAAGCTTTGATTAAAATATCGATCGGGCGTTGATAAAGCCACGGATGTTCCGGGTGATTCGGAAAAGAGGCTTTTTCATCCAAGCGAGGGTAGGGGGTCATATAAACGGCCGTTCCAGCTAAGGGTAAAGAACCCTGACCTCCAGCCAAACGATCTCGAATTTCGCCTCCCGAGCCTGTTGCAGCACCGCTAAACGGTTCTACAGTAGTCGGGAAGTTATGAGTTTCAGCCTTAAGGGAGATCACACTGCTGTGTTTTTTAGCTTCGAATACGCTGGGTTGAGTTGGGTCTTTGGGAGCGAATTGCTCTATTTCAGGCCCGCTAATAAAGGCGACATTGTCTTTATAAGCCGAAACCAAATTGTGATGGTTCGCTTGAGAGGTTGCTTTGATCCATTGGAATAAGCTATTGTCTTGTTCTTTCCCATCGATAATAAAACGCCCATTGAATATTTTATGTCGACAGTGTTCCGAATTGACTTGAGAAAAGCCAAATACTTCAGAATCGGTTAATTTCCGGCCGAGTTTTGTGGATAATCCTTCTAAATATTTGATTTCATCTGGACTTAAAGCTAAGCCTTGCTCTTGGTTGTATTGAGCAATATCTTCGATGAGTAAAACCGCCTCCGGCTTTCGGTTGATTTCAAATATTTTTTGATCCAAACCTTCAAATTTTTCATGAATCATGGGATCGAAAATCGTTTGTTTTGTGAGCTCAAAAAATTCTTCAATACGCATAATTCCTGTAATTCCCATGTTTTGGGTGATTTCCACAGCATTGGTACTCCAAGGAGTGAGCATGCTGGCTCGGGGCCCCACAAAGGTATTCTTCGGAATTTTTTGTTCTGGAAGAAGTTCTGCTTCCAAAAGCCAAACCAGCTTTTCTTGAGTTTCCTCTGAAATTTCTTGAGAAGTGCTTACTGCTATAATTCGATTACTTGGATTTCCAAAAAAATAAACCATAGGTGTTTTAAGAAAGTACAAAAATACCATTTTTGGGCGGGTAGTCTAGTTTAAATAGCGTTGAGGAGTCCTAAGTTTTAAACAAGTTTTAAGGGGGATTAACCCTTCACTCGTCGAAGTCTTGCCCCATAGAAGCCATCAAATCCCGAAGATGCCGGGAGTTCCTGAAATTCCTCTTCTAAAATGTATTCTTTACCGATGGAGGATTCTAAAAATTTGTGGATTTGCAAACGGTTCTCAGGTTCCAATAGGGAGCAGGTAACATATAGGAGAATCCCTTCAGGTTTTACCCGTTTCGCATTTTTCTGAAGTAACTCTGCTTGAATTTGTGTGATTTTTTCCAAACGCTCGGGATTCATCTGCCACTTGGCGGCAGGGTTTCTTTTTAAAACCCCTATGCCTGTACAAGGGACATCCAATAAAACCCGGTCGAAAGCGGCTTGCAGTTGTGGATTGGACTGGGATCGAGCAATTTTAATGATGGAGATTCCATTTCTTTGGGCTCTTTGTTGTAAACGTTTGAGCTTTTCAGAATAGAGGTCTTCGGCAAGAATATGCCCTTGATTATTCATCAATTGGGCCAGATGCAGGCTTTTTCCCCCTCCACCAGCACAGGCATCTAAAACTTTTTCGCCCGGCTGGGGGGCAAGCCAGTGGGCTACTTTTTGAGAATTGATGTCCTGAATTTCGAACCATCCTTTTTTAAAGCCTTCACTGGATTCTATAGCAAGATGGGTATTGAGGACAATACCTTCTTCGGTTTGAATCTCTCCCCGAAGTCCAAAAGTCTTCTCTAAAAATTCATGTACTTGTTTAGCAGAAGTTTTTAATCGATTGACGCGTAGACAAAGCTTGGCAGGGCGATTCAGTTCTTGGAGTTGGTCATTCCAGGATTCTACCCCAAAGAATTTTACCCCCAGATCGTCCAACCAATCGGGAATGGATGCTTGTAAAACTCGCTCAGACAATGCTTCTTTATACCGGAGTTGAAAAGTTTCCTGAGGAATAGAGTCAAATTCTTTCCAATTCGGTAATTTTTCATTTTGATGAGCACTCCAAGCGGTCAGCAGTAAAAAAGGATCAAAGGTTGGATGTTCCAACGGATGTCCAGAGATGTATTGATAAAGCCGCCACCAGCGTAGCCAATCGAAATAGAGTCGTCCCACCAGTTTACGGTCTCTAGCCCCCCAATTGGGATGCTTACGAAAACAGGATTTAAGCAAGTTGGCAGGGGCGGTAGTCCCATTTAAAGTTTCTTGTATGGCTAGAACCAACCCCGGAAGCATATTGGGATGCAAGCGTATCGGTTGGGTGTCCATTAGATTTGTTGGAGTTGAACCAGTTGAGTGTAGCGTTGGTTTAGAGCAATCAATTCTTGATGCGTTCCTTGCTCAACAATTTTCCCTTCGTGCAAAACCACAATGGTATCGGCTTTTTGAACCGTTGACAAACGGTGGGCAATCACAATCGAGGTCCGTTTTTGCATTAATTTTTCAAGAGCTTCCTGAACCAGTTTCTCAGAAGCCGTGTCTAGAGCAGAGGTTGCTTCATCCAAAATTAAAATATCCGGGTTTTTGAGCACGGCTCGTGCAATGGATAAGCGTTGCTTTTGCCCCCCGGAAAGTTTGCTACCTCCTTCGCCGATGGTTGTATCAAAGCCCTGAGGTAGTTTTTCAATAAATTCCAACGCATTCGCGATTTGGGCCGCATGGATCATTTCTTCTGGAGTTGCATCGGCTTTCCCGACCCGTAAATTTTCAGCGACAGAGGCATTGAAGAGAATAGATTCCTGCGTGACCATCCCAATGTGTGCATACAGGCTTCTTTTTTTGATTTGAGTGATCGGAACATCATCAATGGAAATCACTCCCGAATCCACATCATAAAAGCGATTGACCAAGTTGGCTAAGGTGGTTTTTCCACTTCCCGATTGTCCTACTAAAGCCACCATTGAGCCTTTCGGAATATCCAGACTCAAATCTTGAATAACGGGCTTTTCGCCAAAGGAAAACTCAACCTTTTTAAAAGTGATGTTTTTTTGAAATTCTTCCAATTCTATGGCATCTGCCGCATCTTCGATTTGGTCCGGTGTATCTAATATCTCTAATATCCGCTCTGCTGCAGCGTTTCCTTTTCGAATGCTGTAAGTCGCTTTACTGATTCCTTTTGCAGGGGTTAAAATATTATAGGCCAATCCCATATATACGATAAAACTGGTTCCTGCAAGCGCACCCTCTAAGAGCACCATCCGTCCCCCAAACCACAAAAGTACTCCAATGACTCCTATGCCTAAAAATTCACTGATGGGGCTGGCCAAGTTCTGTCGATGCATCAGGTGATTCGACAGACGGAAAAAGGCTTGAGAGGTTTCTTTAAATTGTTTTTTGAACAGCTCTCCGGCATTAAAATTTTTGATGACCTTCTGCCCGTTAACTGTTTCGTCGATCAAAGACAGCATATCGGCTTGCTCCTGCTGCACTAAGGAAGACTGTTTTTTTAAATTCTTACCAATAAGAGAAATGATAAAGCCTGCAATGGGAATAAATATTAAAACAAAAAGGGTTAAGCGCACACTAAAGCTAAACATCAAAATCACGGTAAAGAGAATGGTTAACGGCTCGCGAATCAGTAAAACCAAAATGGATAAAAAAGAAGTTTGAATTTCATAGACATCAGCAGACATTCGGGCCATTAGGTCTCCTTTGCGTTGTTCCGTAAAATAGGAAATAGGCAATTGTAAGATTTTGGCATATAAGGTATTGCGAAGGTCTTTGATTAATCCATTTCTAAAAAAGCTGATAAAAAATAGGGCCAGGTAGTTGCATAAATTTTTCAGTAGAAATAACCCTAGAATCAATAAGATTACTGCAATTAAGGTTTGTTCCGGATTGCTAGCCGACCGAATACCCACCTGATAATTCATCCAATCCTGCAAAAAAGAATTGAGCTGAGTTACCCCTTGATAAACTGGTTTTTGGGGAGCTGTTTCAGTTTCACCAAACAAAACCTTAAGCATCGGGATAAACGAAACAAAAGCTAAAGCACTGAAGAGGGCATAGAGGATATTAAACCAAATGTTTAAAAAAGCATACCCTTGGTATGGAAGGGCATAAACCAATATACGTTTAAAACTGTTCATTTAAATTTTAATAGCAGCAATTAGCCGATCCAAGCGGTTTTCTAATGTTTTTTCTAAGGTCTCCCAAGAGGTGTTTTTCTCCCACTTTTGCTGTACACTGCAATACAATTTTATTTTGGGTTCTGTTCCACTTGGTCGCAGGGCAATCTCTGACCCATCTGCTAAGATAAACTTCAATACATTGGCTTTGGGAAGTAAAATAGGTTCAACTGTATTTTTCCTTAAGAATTTCTTTTGACTAGCTGCATAATCTTCAATGGCAATCACTTGTATGTCGTTTAATTTTTGAGGAGGATTTTGTCGATAGCGTTCCATCGTCTCTAGAATGGCTTTTGCTCCTTCTTGTCCCTCTTTTTTAATGGCGATTAGACGTTCCTTATATCCACCGTATTTCTGATAACACTGAATTAAATATTCGTAAAACGAACTTCCTTTCGCCTTTAGATCACTGGCTATTTCGCAAGCTAAGAGCGCAGCGCTAACAGCGTCTTTGTCCCTTACCTGGGTGCCGACCAGATAGCCATAGCTTTCCTCGCCCCCTCCGACGAATTTCAGATGAGGATTTCTTTCGATTTGATCTCCGATCCACTTAAAACCTGTAAGCGTTTGGATCAGTTGAACGCCATAGGCTTTGGCTAGAACGAGCATCATTGGGGTAGAAACGACGGTAGAAGCAATAAAATCTTTCTGAGATAAGGAGCGATTTTTGGCTGTTTGTTCCAAGAGATATGCGGTCATTACCACCATCGTTTGGTTGCCGTTGAGCAGTTGGTAATTTCCTTGGGTATCTGGAACAACTATCCCCAATCGATCGGCGTCAGGATCGGTTCCAAAGGCGATATCGGCTTTCAATTGTTTCGCTTTTTCAATCGCCATAGCGAGCGCCTGAGGTTCTTCGGGATTCGGTGAAGAAACGGTTGGGAAATTGCCATTTGGTTCTTGTTGCTCCTCTACTATATGAAGTTTGGAGTAGCCTGCTTTGCTCAGTACTGCTGGAATAGCGGTACCAGAGGTTCCATGGAGCGCTGTAAACACAATATCAATATTTTCGGGGCTTTGGCTATGTCCGCCTGCATCTTCAATTACAGCTTGGTGGTAGCTGGCATCCGCAGGAGCATCAAAGTAATGGATGCGTTCGATTTGTGGCTCAAAATTTATTTCGGAATAATCGATCATTTGTATCCGATCGATCAAGGCAGCATCTACTGGAGGAATAATCTGGCCTCCATCTTTCCAATAGACCTTAAAACCGTTGTATTCGGGAGGGTTGTGCGAGGCGGTCAAGACAATTCCGCAGTGCATTTGGTGTTTACGTACACTAAAAGAGAGTTGCGGGGTGGGTCTTAATTCTTTAAAAAGATAAGCTTCTATCCCGTTGGCACTAATCACTTGTGCTACTTCCTTCGCTAAGGATGCACTGTTGTTTCGGCAGTCGTATGCGATAGCTATCTTGATGATTTCTTCGGGATAGCGCTCCAGGAGATAGTTGGAAAGTCCCTGAGAAGCCTTCCCCAAAGTATATCGATTGATGCGGTTGGTTCCAACCCCCATAATTCCGCGCATCCCTCCCGTTCCAAATTCCAGATCTTTGTAGAAAGCATCGGTCAATTGTTGTGGGTCTTTTTCCAATTGATGTACCGCTCTTTGTGTGGCTTGATCAAAAGGCGGTTGTTTCCAAGTATTAATTCGAGTGATTAGATCCATTTTAGGGAGTGGTTTGTCGAATTTTATATCGATTATTTTTGCTTTGCAAAGTGAGAAATAATTCTCCCAAAAAACCCGCTATAAAAAATTGAGCTCCTAAAATCATGCTGGTCAGCCCGATATAGAATTCAGGGCGTTGAGTGATTAAACGACTGCTTTGGTGAATAAATAACTTATCGATGCCGAGATAGCCCATAAACACAAATGCTGTAAAAAAAACGACAAGTCCTAGCGCTCCAAAAAAATGCATGGGGCGTTTCCCGAAAGAATGCAAAAACCAGAGCGTGAGAAGATCCAAAAACCCTTTGACGAATCGGTCGTTACCAAATTTGGTGGTGCCGTATTTTCGGGCTTGATGTTTAACGACGTGCTCTCCGATTCTTTTAAAGCCGTTGTGCGCAGCAATCACCGGGATGTATCGGTGCATTTCGCCATATACCTCAATCGATTTGATGACTTCCTGACGGTATAATTTGATTCCGCAGTTAAAATCATGCAGTTTTATTTTAGAGACTTTTCTGGCTGCCCAATTAAAAATTTTGGACGGGATATTTTTAGCCAAAACCGCATCATAACGTTTGCGTTTCCAACCGGAGACTAAGTCGAGGTCTTGCTCCACGAGTAAGGTTTTCATCGCCCCTAATTCTTCAGGCGAATCTTGTAAATCGGCGTCTAAAGTGGCAATGTATTTCCCTTGTGCAAGAGCAAATCCCGCATGCAATGCCTGTGATTTCCCATAGTTTCGTTGGAAACGAATTCCTTTGACTTGTGCATGTTTGGAAGCCAGACTTTCGATATGCTCCCAAGACGGGTCGGTGGAGCCATCGTCTACCAGAATTAATTCATAATCGCTGAAGTATTCCGGAACCGACTGGTTGATCCAGGAAAATAATTCTTCGAGAGAATCGGCCTCGTTGAGAAGCGGAACAACAATGGATAGTTCCATAGACTGGGAATTCTCCAGCAAAACTACCGAAAATTCCTATTCCGGTTGGGATTTTTTTACGATTAGTCCAGTAATTAAAGAGATGATAAACCCGATAAAAAGGGACCAGATGATGATAAAAGTACTTCGGATTGCTGGAGTTGAAAAACGTTCCTGCATCTCTCGCGAAGCTTGTAATTGTTCCTCAGTAAGCTCCGGATTGTCGGCACGTACTTTCTCAAAAGCCAAATCCATCGCTTTTTCCATCGTATTGGGGTCCAAAACTTCAGTAATTAAGAGGCTGGTAGCGATACCGATAATTCCAGAAATCAGGGAAATTCCCATCCCTACTTTTAGAGCTTCAGGCAGGCTAATGAAGCCATCGTTAGAGTTTTTGAAGGCAATCATTCCCCAAGCTGTGAACCCGACTAAGAGGACAATGCTCACTACGGTTTGAGTAGTGCTTTGCTGGTAATGCATGTCCAAAAAGTAAAGCATGAGTGAAAAAACGAGTGTCGCAGCACCCAGGAAGCCTCCGAAAATAAGAGCTGCTTTGCCTGTTGTGAGTTGTTGATTCATAAGATTAAAGTTTAAATTGTGTCAAATGGTATTCTTCAAAAATACTGTTTTTAATAATTAAGCCCTAATTAAAACTTTTTACTAAATTTGCACTCCTGAAACCTAACAGATGAAAGAAGGAATCCATCCCGAAAACTATCGCCTTGTCGCATTCAAGGATATGTCTAATGATGATGTTTTCATCACTAAGTCGACCGCAAATACCAAAGAAACAATTGATGTAGACGGGGTCTCTTATCCCCTTGTCAAGCTTGAAATTTCAAGAACATCGCACCCTTATTATACTGGAAAATCTAAATTGGTTGATACGGCCGGACGTATTGATAAGTTTAAGAACAAATATTCCAAGTTTAAAAAATAAGAGGATTCTCAAACCATATCGCTCCGCCTTTGGGTTTTTCTAAGGGCGGTTTTTTTGTTTATAGACCTTTTTAAGATGCAATAGATTAATTGGATTGGGCACCAATCCTCTAAGGTTTTTATGGGTGAATTGAATGACTTCGTCATAATACAAGGGAACAATCGGATAGGAAGCCATAACTAAACTATCCATGGCTTTGTAGAGTTGCATGCGTATTTTTTCATCCAAAGTATTTTGAGCGCTATTGTATTGTTGATCGTAAATCTCAGATTTAAAATGGGTGTAATTGGGACCGGCTGGTGTAAAATTTGGGCTGTAAAAAAGAGAGAGGTAATTTTCGGCATCAGGATAATCGGCAATCCAACTGGCCCGAAACATTTCTAATTTTCCGGATGATTTGGCTTGACGTAAGGTAGCGGGAGGCATGAGGTCGATTTGAATATCGATCCCAATTTTTTGAATTTCACGTTGAAGATATTCGCAAATATCTAAGTAATTCGCATCGGTTGCTAATCGAAGTCGAGGTTTATCTTGATGAATCTTTTCATATTGGAGGACGAGGGCTCTAGCTTTTTCAGGATTATAAGTCCAACTGCGATTAGATGTTCCTCCCAACCCGGTAGGGATGATTCCCTTTTTGGCAACAGAGCCCACATTATTGCGCAAATAGCGTAACATTTTTTGGCGGTCAAACCCAATATTGATAGCTTGCCGAATTTCAGACGATTGCAGAGCAGAATTGTCCTGATCCAAATAAAAACCGATGTATTCCGTGTTTAAATAGGGCCCTTTTATAATGTTTAATCGATCTGAATATTTGGCTTTTAAGCTACCGTCAGGATTTAGTAATTCGTCTTTGTAAGAAGCGTCTAATGAATTTAAAAAATCGAGTTTCCCTTGCATAAATAAGAGAAATTCACTTTGCTTATCTTCTATAAATTGTATGGAAACAGCCTCTAAATAGGGCAGGGGTGTCCCCTTCGCATCTCGCTCAAAGTAGCGCTGATTTTTACGCAAGACTAACTTGACTTCTTCTTCCCATCTTTTCAAATAAAAAGGGCCCGTTCCGATCGGATGATTTCTGAATTCTGCTCCGAAGTGTTCGACGACTTCATAAGGTACTACACTGCAATAACGCATGCTTAACAAGCCAAGAAAAGCAGGAAAACTGTGTTTAAGCTTAATTTGAAAGCTATAGGTGTCTAATGCTTGATAGTTTTCCACCGCATTAAGTACCCAACCCCCAGGCGATCCCACCTGAGGATCTCTAAGCCGATCGAAGCTGTAAACAAAATCGGAGGCAACCACTCGGCGTGTACGCTCAGTACCAAAATGAGGGGACTCGTGAAAAAAAACATCTTTTCTCAATTGAAAAGTGTAGGTTAGTCCGTCTGGGCTGATTTCCCAGGATTCGGCAATCTCGGGGATCACATTTAGTTGATCGTCTAATTGAACCAGCCCATTAAAGACTTGATTGATGGGCCAGATATTTCTGGGATTTCGGGCAAAGGCCGGGTCTAAAGAACTGATTCCTCCATAGACATTATAACGGAATACCTCTCCGTGCATTTCCGTCGTTCCAGCGTTCGAACATTGTGTGAGCATCCAAAAAAAGAGCAGAGGGGCGAAACCCCAAAAAACCTTGGTAAGCATAGAGTTGGTATATTTGCCAAAAATATTCAAAACAATCGTTTTGAATCGTTCGAAGTCAAGTAGTTTGTCATGGAGGTCCTAAGTGTTGAGCCTAAAAAAAGTATTGAAAAACCTAAAGTAGCTTTTTATACTTTAGGCTGTAAGTTGAATTTTTCAGAAACAGCGACTATTGCGCGTTCGTTTGAACAAAAGACTTATGAGCAAGTCGATTTTGATAAGGAAGCAGATATCTATGTGATCAATACCTGTTCGGTTACTGAAAATGCAGACAAGCGTTTTAAAACATTGGTTCGTAAAGCCTTAGATAAAAACCCTCAAGCCTTTATTGCAGCTATTGGATGTTATGCTCAATTGCAACCCGAACAGTTAGCTGCGGTTGATGGGGTAGATTTGGTGCTTGGGGCCAACGAAAAATTTAAACTGCCTGCATACATTGGAGAACTCACTAAAAAAGAAACGGCTGATATTCACTCATGCGAAATTCATGAGGTGCAATCCTATGAGAGCAGTTATTCGCTTGCCGACCGTACCCGAGCTTTTTTAAAAGTTCAAGACGGATGTGACTATAAATGTACATATTGTACTATTCCACAAGCAAGAGGGATTTCTCGAAGCGATCGCTTGGAAAATGTGTTGGAAAATGCTCGAAAAATTGCCGCCAGTGGGATTAGAGAAATTGTGCTGACCGGGGTGAATATTGGCGACTACGGGAAAGGCGAATACGGGAATAAAAAACACGAACATACTTTTTTGGAGTTAATTCAGGTCTTGGATGAGCAACCCGGGATCGATCGCCTACGGATTTCTTCTATTGAGCCCAATTTGCTAAAGGATGATGCCATTGCTTTTGTGGCTCAAAGCAAGGCTTTTGTTCCGCATTTCCACATTCCGCTTCAAAGTGGGAGTGATACCATTCTGAAACAAATGCGCCGAAGATATTTAACTCCTTTATATCGCAATCGGGTAAAGCAAATCAAAAGCCTGCTCCCGGATGCTTGTATCGGTGTGGATGTCATTGTAGGTTTTCCTGGGGAAACAGAAGAATACTTTTTAGAAACCTTTAATTTTCTAAATGAATTACCTATTGCCTACCTTCATGTGTTTACCTATTCGGAGCGTCCGAATACTTTGGCGGCGGAGTCTTTAGAGGGAGTACCCAAACCCATTCGACAGAAGCGCAGCAAGATGCTTCGTGGATTATCCGTGAAAAAACGACGTGCCTTTTATGAAAGTCAGTTGGGGAAAACCAAGACCATTCTTTTTGAAAAAGAAAATAAACAAGGGTTTATTGAGGGATATACCGAAAACTATGTACGTGTTCGACAAGCTTGGGACCCCAGCTTAGCCAATCAGCTTGTTGAGGTGCATTTGGATCGTATTGATGATGAAGGGTATGTAAGAGCTCTTGATTAAAGCTTAATTCCCACGGGTAATAATTCTTTGTAAGCCTTATTTTTTCTTACAAAACCTGCAATTTTTGGAGAAGTAGGAACTACACGAAGATTTTTGTCAGCGATAAATTCGAGTACTTTGACAATAAATTGTTCTTCAAAGTCTTGTGAATGTAAAGCCTCGGGTATGGAGATTTTGGTCAAGAAAATTTTGCGTTCTTGTTCAGCGTATTCGATTCGGGCAAGCTCATTTTGAATTTTAACTTCAAATTGGCGTAAAAATTCGTTGTTGACCAGTGTAATATCTTCCATATAATTTGCTTAGGGGATTGTTTATTTTTGTTTGGCCTATAAAATTAATAAAAATTGAAACTTTGCACAAGACTGTAACGAACGAAATCCCGATTTATTTGATGCCTGGCATGGGAGCCAGCCCTAAAATCTTTGAATTTTGGGAATTCCCTGCTCCATATCGTCTCGAACGATTGTCATGGATTCCTCCGTTTGCTCAAGAATCTCTTCAAGCCTACGCAGCACGCATGTGGGAACGTATTCCAGAAGAAAATCCTGTTTTAGTGGGGGTTTCTTTTGGCGGTGTATTGGTACAAGAAATGGCTAAACTGAAGCATGTTCGTCAACTAATCCTTGTTTCCAGTATTAAAACAACTGCCGAAATGCCCTTGTCTATGCGTATGGCTACCTATACACGTTTACACAAGTATCTACCCCTTCGTTGGGTGCAAAACGTAGACACTTTAGCTCTTTTTGCCTTTGGAGAAGGCATTAAAAAACGACTTGAAATGTATCAGAAATATCTATCGGAAAGGGATCCGGATTATTTGGCTTGGGCCATTGACGCTTTGGTTCACTGGAAACAGGATAGTTTTGAGACTTCATTGTTACATATCCATGGATATGAAGACACCATTTTTCCGATCAAAAACATTGCAGAGCCCGTTCAAAAACTAGAGGGTGGCCATGCTATAGTACTTACCCAATATCGTTGGTTTAATGAAAATCTTCCTTTGCTGTTGAACAACCCCAAAACCACTTAGATTTTTTTCATTTGCTGTTGCATCAGCTTCATTTGTCCGGAAAGTAAGCCTTGGGTATCTAACTTCTTAGCTTCAGCAAGGAGTTGTTGAGCTTCGCGTTTGCGTCTTTTTTGCATTAAAATACCCGCGAGACTCATTTTGGCCATAGCCAAATCCTGTTTCATTGATAGCCCGAATTGCAAGGCTTTTTTGAAATATTTTTCAGCTTGGGTAAGATTGGTTTGCGAACTGATAATACCCTTTAGAAAGTTGTAATAACCCTGTTGTTTTTTCACTAAATTTTTTTCCGGATTGGAGATTCGGTTCAACCATTTGAGGGTTCCTTCAAAATCTTGTTTTCGCAAACGAAGAAAGGCGAGGAAAATCATTTCATTTTTATAGTAAAGCAGCATAAACATTCCTGCCATGAACAGCAAAAATATTCCATTGCCAATATAATTGTCGAAAAACTGATATCCAGCTAGAGCCACACAAAGACCTGCAAGAATGAGTTTAATGATTTTTGGAAACATACTGGTTTAATTTTGTTCAAAAGTACAAAATACTGATTGGAACTTCACCTTTGTCAATTTGTCAAAGAAAAAACTTATCGTATATTTGCCCTCGCTAAAAAGCAGCTGTAGAAACGAACGAAACACAAGATGAAAAGAACATTTCAACCTTCTAAAAGAAAACGTCGCAACAAGCACGGTTTTCGTGAACGAATGGCCAGTGCCAATGGTCGAAAAGTATTAGCCAGCCGAAGAGCCAAAGGCCGAAAAAAAATTTCCGTTTCTTCAGAGCCACGCCACAAAAAATAATGCAAAACCCCAAAATGTTTTTAGGTGTTATTTCTTTTGATTTAACACCTTTTTTTTATACTTACATTTTAAATTATAAATTTTGATTTATGCCGAAAGTTGAAGGAATAAACAGCATTTTAGTGATTGGATCCGGACCGATTATTATCGGCCAGGCCTGCGAATTTGATTATTCAGGAACTCAAGCACTTCGATCCCTAAGAGAAGACGGAATCGAAACGATTTTGATCAATTCCAATCCCGCTACTATCATGACCGACCCCTCTATGGCCGACCATGTTTATCTGAAACCTTTGACTACCAAATCAATAATTCAAATCCTTAAAAAACACAAGGTTGATGCTGTTCTTCCAACTATGGGGGGACAAACGGCATTAAACCTGTGCATTGAAGCCAACGACAAAGGGATTTGGGAAGATTTCGATGTAGAAATCATCGGCGTGGATATCGATGCCATTCAAATTACGGAAGATCGCGACAAGTTTAAAAAACTCTTGAAGACGATCGATATTCCGGTTGCTCCTGCCGAAACGGCTACTTCCTTTCTTAGGGGACAGGAAATTGCTCAAAAATTTGGGTTTCCTTTGGTGATCCGTCCTTCGTTTACTTTGGGAGGAACCGGAGCCTCTTTCGTTCATGAAGCATCTGAATTCGGCACCTTACTCACCCGTGGTTTAGAAGCCTCACCCATCCACGAAGTCTTGATTGACAAAGCCTTATTGGGTTGGAAAGAGTATGAGTTAGAACTTCTCCGAGATAAAAACGATAATGTAGTAATCATTTGTACCATCGAAAACATGGACCCCATGGGGATCCATACGGGAGATTCCATTACGGTAGCCCCGGCGATGACTCTCTCCGATACGGCTTTTCAAAGAATGCGCGATATGGCCATTAAAATGATGCGCAGTATAGGAGATTTTGCTGGAGGCTGTAATGTGCAATTTGCAGTCAGTCCGGATGAGAAGGAAGATATCATTGCGATTGAAATCAACCCGAGAGTTTCCCGATCTTCTGCTTTAGCTTCTAAAGCAACGGGGTATCCGATTGCTAAAATCGCTGCCAAATTGGCCATTGGTTATTCTTTAGATGAGTTGCAAAACCAAATTACCCAGACGACCTCGGCCTTATTTGAGCCCACTTTAGATTATGTGATTGTAAAGATTCCTCGATGGAATTTTGACAAATTTGAAGGTTCAGATCGCAAATTAGGGTTACAGATGAAATCCGTAGGAGAGGTCATGGGAATTGGACGTTCGTTCCAAGAAGCCCTTCATAAAGCGACTCAATCTTTAGAAATAAAACGCAATGGTTTAGGAGCCGATGGAAAAGGCTTAACCGATTACGACTTGGTGATCCAAAAATTGACGCACGCCAGTTGGGACCGAATTTTTGTGCTCTACGATGCCATCCAGATGGGTATCCCGTTGAGCCGTATTCATGAGATTACCAAAATTGATATGTGGTTCCTCAAACAATTGGAAGAACTCCATTTGTTGGAACAGGAAATCAGCACTTTTGAGATCGACACCCTTCCAAAGGAATTGCTGTTGGAAGCCAAGCAGAAAGGATTTGCCGATCGACAAATCGCGCATATGCTTAAGACCTTAGAGAGTGCTGTATATAACAAACGTCAGGATATGGGCATCCAGCGGGTGTATAAACTCGTCGATACGTGTGCCGCAGAATTTCCGGCTCAAACCCCGTATTACTACTCTACTTTCGAAGCACAGATGAAAACTCCAAACGGCGAATGGATCAGTGAGAACGAAAGTGAGGTAAACGATCGGAAAAAAATTGTGGTGTTGGGTTCAGGTCCAAACCGTATCGGACAGGGAATCGAATTTGACTATTGTTGTGTTCACGGGGTTTTGGCAGCCAGCGAATGTGGTTATGAAACCGTGATGATCAATTGTAACCCTGAAACCGTTTCAACGGACTTTGATGTGGCCGATAAACTCTACTTTGAACCTGTTTTTTGGGAACATATCTACGATATTATACGCCACGAAAAGCCTGTAGGTGTCATTGTTCAATTAGGTGGGCAAACTGCGCTTAAATTAGCCGAGAAATTAGACCGTTACGGAATTAATATTATCGGGACGAATTACAAATCCCTGGATTTGGCAGAAGACCGTGGAAGTTTTTCCACTTTATTAAAAGAAAATAATATCCCTTATCCGGAATTTGGCGTTGCTACTACAGCCGATGAGGCCCTTCAATTGGCCGATCAATTAGACTTCCCGATTTTGGTGCGTCCTTCTTATGTATTGGGTGGGCAGGGGATGAAGATTGTGATTAATAAAAAAGATCTAGAGGCACATGTGGTCGATCTATTGCAAAGAATTCCGAATAATAAATTGTTATTGGACCACTATTTAGACGGGGCAATAGAAGCTGAAGCTGATGCTATTTGTGACGGAGAACAGGTGCAGATCATTGGAATTATGGAGCATATTGAGCCCTGCGGAATCCATTCCGGAGACTCCAATGCAACACTTCCAGTCTTTAATCTAGGGGAATTTGTGATGCAGCAGATCAAAGATCACACCAAAAAAATCGCCTTAGCTTTAAAGACGAAGGGCTTGATTAATATCCAGTTTGCGATCAAAAACGACAAAGTGTTTATCATTGAAGCCAATCCAAGGGCCTCCCGAACGGTTCCTTTTATCGCAAAGGCCTACAAAGAACCTTATGTCAACTATGCCACCAAAGTAATGCTGG
>JBMYNJ010000023.1:0-19880 GCA_049598145.1 Flavobacteriaceae bacterium
TTTTTCAGCACCCATCGGATGCCAAAAACTGTCGTAGAAATATCCTGAAAGCGTTTGTCCGGTTGCTTTTTCGATCACCATTCCCAGTAACTGGGTGGTTCCGCTTTTGTAGTCAAACGACTGAGCGGGATTTTCTGTAATCGGCTGTCGAAGGATTAAGCTTCTCAAGTCTTCCGTAAAATAAGATTCGGTGGTAACGGAAAGGGCTCCGTAATAGTTTTCTTCCCATAATTGGCCTGAAGACATGGTTGCCAAATCGCCCACGGTAACCTGATCGGCATAGGGCCCTTTAAGTTCTGGTATAAAATCTCGAACCGGCTGATCTATACTTTTTATAAAGCCATCGTCTATAGCCTTCCCTAAAAGTCCACTGACAATACTTTTGACCATGGAAAACGAATTACTCTTACTGGAAGGCCCATAACCATCGTAATATTTTTCATACAAAAGGCTGTCGTTTTTAATAATCAAAAAGGCTACTGTTCCGGTTTCTTGATGATAAGTTTCTAGACTTTCTGAAGTTTGGTACACATTAAACTCGGGATGTGCTGGCCAAGGTTGTGGGTTGTTAGAGGGGGGAATAATTCGATTGTCAAATCTTTGATAATCAGATAAGTAAGCAGTAGTATGTCCAGTGAGATATATTTTTTGGACAGCATTGAGCAGATAATTATAATCGGAGATATAGATGGCTGCGAAGAGAGCTATGAAGACTATTCCAATAATTTGTAATGCTTTTTTCATGGGATTTTTGAAATTAGTTTTTGCTGTATAAACAGCATAAAACCTCTAAAATAGGGATTTTTGGGGATTTTTCATCTCTAAATCCAAGAGTGCTTCTTTACGTGGAATACCACCCGAATAGCCAATCATTTTTCCATTGCTGCCGATGATTCTGTGGCAAGGGATTAAAATCAGAATCGGATTTTTTCCTACTGCTGCTGCAACAGCCCGGATTCCCTTGATATTCCCGCTCATTTGTGCCAGTTTTAAATAGGATAGTGTTTTTCCTGCGGGGATTCTCAACAATAGCGACCAGATTTTTTTTTGAAATTCGGTACCTTCGGGGTAAAATGGAATCTGAAATTTTGAACGTTTACCCGAAAAATATTCTTCAAGTTGTTCTTGAGTTTGTTTAAGTATTGGATGATTGGATTTTTGTTGGCTGGCATCTTCATCCACAAAGGAAAGTGCTTTGACATGTGTGTTGTCGCAAGTCACCTCAAGGTTTCCCAGAGGAGTTTCGAATATTTGATGCGATAAGTGATTCAATTTCTTTCAAATTCCCAAGAGATTAAAATTAAACAAAATATACCGAATGCTCTATTTTATTTTAGGTTTTGGGCTTTTTATGACCCTTTTCCCAAGAATCCTAACCGAAGAAAATGCTCCACAATTACTTTCCGGATTTAATACCCTATCCAAAGATGAACAAGCCCAAGTTGACTTGAGAGGTCTACTGAAAGCCATGCGAGATTTTCATTTAAAAGTGGGTGGTATATCTACTTTAGTGGCCCTTGTGTTTTATTTTCTCAACTGGAAAGATGCTGGGATGTTAACGGTTACTTTTGGACCCATAGTTGGCTATTTCTATTTGATCCCACGAATGCAAAATTTTTATGGGACTCAAAATAAATCCTATCAGAACCAAGTAAAAGTTGGAGTCTCTATCTTAGCTGCAGTAGTAATCGCTGTGGGGATCCTTCTCGGATATGGCTACCAGGATAATACCTTAAAGATCACACCGGATCAGTTGGAATTTACAGGGATCTACGGGCTAAGGCTTTCGAAAAACCAAGTCGTTGGGATGCGTCAAGTGGATCAGCTCCCCGAAATTACAAGGCGGCTGAATGGTTTTGCTACCCAGCACATGCTCAAAGGGAAATTCCGAGATGCTTCAGGGAAAAAAGTACACCTGATTCTCAACAATCGGAAAGGTCCTTATCTGGAAATTCAAAGGGCTAAAAAACCTAGGGTGTATTTTAGTTTAGGGGAAAATGCCCGTTCCGTACTTCAGACGCTTCAGTCTTCCGGTTGGAGCTTAGCAGATTAGAAGGAAGCGTGAAGACAATCAGCCGCATGTTCTGCATGATAGGTAGCGATGAGTTGGGCTCCGGCTCGCTTAAAGGCCAAGAGTTGTTCCAGCATTACCGTATCGTGATCCAACCAGCCTTGAGCCACGGCAGCTTTGAGCATGGCATAAGTCCCACTGACCTGATAAACCGCCAAGGGGTGATTCGTTTTGTCACGCAACAATCTTAAAATATCCAAATAAGCGGCGCCAGGTTTCACCATCAGGATGTCTGCTCCTTCTTCGATATCGGTCGAAGCTTCCAAAAGTGCTTCTCGGCTGTTGGCAGGATTCATTTGGTAGCTTTTTTTATCTCCAAATCCCGGGGCAGAGTCTAAGGCGTCTCGAAAAGGGCCATAAAAACCAGAGGCGTATTTGGCGGTATAGCTCATAATCCCGGTATGGGTGTATTGATGTTCTTCCAACATCGATCGAATGCCTCGAATCCGTCCATCCATCATATCACTGGGTGCTACAACATCAGCTCCCGCTTGGGCATGACTCAGAGCCATGGCAGCAAGTACTTCCACCGTGGGATCGTTTAAAATTTGATTGTTTTCTACAATCCCGTCATGGCCGTAACTGGAATAGGGGTCTAAGGCCACATCGGTCATGACTACCATTTCCGGAACTGCACTTTTGATCATACGGATGCTGCGCTGCATTAAGCCCTCAGGATTAAGCGCCTCTGTCCCTTGATTATCTTTTTTGGCGTCCGGTACTTTCACAAAAAGTAAAACTGCCTTTAAACCCTTATCCCAAAGTCGTTTGACTTCCTTCTCTAATAAATCAAGGCTGAATCGATAATAATCGGGCATGGAGGGAATGATTTCCTTTTTCCCCTGTCCTTCCACGACAAATAGCGGGACAATAAAATCGTTGACAGTAAGCTGATGCTCAGCAACTAAGTCGCGAAGCGAAGCCAAATTTCTTAGACGTCGGTTTCTAAAATCAGGAAATTTCATCGGGTGGTATTTCTTCAGTTTTGGGTGGTTCAATAATCAATTCAGTATTGGGGTTTGCAGGTAAAGGTTCCTCCGTTACTTCGGGATCCCATTCGGGTTCCTGGGTTTCTTGTGTGGACTTTTTTCTCAAGGTTCCTGAGGCCATTAATATCATGGAGAATAGGATAACCACCAGCAGTTCTTGTTCTTTAAGTCCGGTTTGAAATTGTTGTATAAAGGGTAGCTCTTTGATTTGTAAAAAAAGCAAGATAGAAATAAGCCCCCTGGGAGCCATATAGGCCAAAGGTCCTGGTTTTGTTTTCAGTTGAGTCAGCATAAAATAGAGGTATCTCAGCCCAAACATTCCCCCTAAAATCAGCAATCCTACCAAGTAGGGCATGGGTTGAGTAAAGTTGCTTAAGGGAATGGAAAATCCAAAGAACAGAAAGAAAAAGGTACGGACAATAAAGGTCGATTCTGCTGTAAGCAAATGAAATTCGTGAAGTTCCTCGCGCGTGTCTTTTCCAGCAAGCTTGGATTTGAGAAATTCAGGGAATAGCAATTGACTATTGCTTAAAAACAAACCGAAAATAAAGATGGTTACAAGGGCGGGTAAATGGAAATATTTTCCAAGGGCATAGACTAAAATTAACAAGGCTAAAATCAAAAAAAACTTGACTTGGTGCTCAATTTTTTTAATCAGCCAAAACAGCAAAAAGCTAATCAGGACGGACCCTATGATGATCCCAATAATTTGCCCTCCCAATTTTCCGATGGGTCCCCAACCCAATAAGGCTTGTTGAGACTCCAGTTGACCGATGGCATAATAGAACAACATAATTCCAAGAATATCGGAAAAGGTCGATTCATATACGACAAACTCTTTTTCGGAATCCATTAGCCCTGAGGCTGACGGAATAGCTACGGCACTGCTTATTATACTGAGAGGGATTGCATAAATTAACGCTTGCTCGGGGGCATATTGTAAAAAGACTTCAAAGCCCCAGCTGAGAAGGGCTACATTGGCTAACAAAAGAATCAGTGCGGCAAAAAACCCTTTGAGGATAAGGCTAATTTTTTCCAGTTTCAGGTCTAATTCCAGAGCCCCTTCCAAAACAATTAGAATCAGCCCTATGGTTCCCAACACAGGAATCAAATTATCCAAAAAATCAAACTCATTATACCCCAGGCCGTGAGTTAAGGCCCGAAGCAGAATCCCGGTTCCCATTAATAAGATAACGCTGGGGAATTTGGTTTTCCTTGCGATAGCATCAAACAAATATGAAAAGATGATCAGTAAGGGTAAAACAAATAAAATTTCTAAGGTACCCATGTTCAATTGGTTTTTTGTCTTGTTCAATTTAAGGCTTATTCCTTAAAGCCAATTTCTCGGGTTTTTCAGTACTTCCACCAATTCAGCTTCAGGGCTACCCGCTTTTGGGATAAAATTATAGCGCCATTGGACATGAGGGGGGAGACTCATCAAAATACTTTCGATTCGCCCATTGGTTTTTAAGCCGAAAAGAGTGCCTTTGTCGTGCACCAAATTAAATTCCACATAACGCCCACGTCGAATTTCTTGCCAATCTCTTTGTTCCTGAGAATAGGGGGTTTCTTTTCGTTTTTCGACTATAGGTAAATAGGCCTCTAAAAATTGATCGCCCACTGCGGTGACAAACGAATACCAATCGTCCATTTGTTCAGAATCGCTTTCTTGCAAATAATCAAAAAACAAGCCGCCCACGCCGCGTGCTTCATTGCGATGGCTGTTCCAAAAATAGGAATCGCATTTTTCTTTAAAGCGAGAATAATAGTCTGGATGATGGGTATCACAAGCCCGTTTACAAATGGTGTGAAAATGCTGCGCATCGGCTTCAAACAAATAGTAAGGAGTAAGGTCTAAGCCTCCTCCAAACCACTGTTTGGCAATTGAACCTTCGGAATTATAGAGTTCAAAATAGCGGAAATTAGCATGTACTGTTGGCACAAATGGATTTTTAGGATGGATCACCAAACTGATTCCGGTAGCGTAGAAATCGGCTTCTTCCACTCCAAAATAGCTTTGCATACTGGGAGGGAGGGCACCGTGTACGGCTGAAATATTGACCCCTCCTTTTTCGAAGACCTCTCCATTACTGATCACTCGACTTCTTCCACCGCCGCCTTCTGGTCGGTCCCAAAAGTCTTCTTGAAATTTTGCAACGTCGTCGACTTCCTCGAGGGCTTTGCAAATTCGGTCTTGCAATGCTAGGATATGGGAGTAGAATTCACCTTTATAGGATTTTTTCATTTTAGGTATAAGATTTAACCGTATCGACAAAAGCTTTGGCGTGATCTACGGGAATATTGGGTAAAATCCCATGGCCCAAATTCACGACATATCGGTCTTTTCCAAAGGCATCAATCATTGCACGGACTTCTTTTTCGATGGTCGGGATCGGAGATAAGAGTCTGGATGGGTCAAAATTTCCTTGAAGGGTTATTTTTCCTCCGGATAAGTAGCGTGCGTTTCGTGCACTACACGTCCAGTCTACTCCTAGAGCGGATGCCCCCCAAGTACTCATTTCATGTAGAGCAAACCAACACCCTTTTCCAAATACGATCACAGGGGTCTCCTCCTGCAATGCCTCTACCATTTGTCGGATGTAGGGTGCTGAAAACAGCTCATAATCTGTTGGGCTTAACAAGCCTCCCCACGAATCAAAAACTTGAAGGGCATTGGCTCCGGCAGCGACTTGTGCCTTCAGATAAGCGATGGAAACATCAGTAATTTTCTGTAATACCAGATGAGCAGCTTCCGGTTGCGCAAAGCAAAAGGCTTTGGCTTGCTCAAAATTTTTGGATCCCTGTCCTTGGACTAAATAGCAAAGCAAGGTCCAGGGAGAACCTGCAAAACCAATGAGGGGAACACGTCTATCCAGCGCTTTTGAAGTCATTTTTAAAGCCTCCATCACATATCCCAACCGATCGTGAACATCCGGAGTTTCCAATTGTTCGACTTGACGCAGATCCCGAAGGGGGTTTTCGATCCAAGGACCTACTCCGTCTTTCATTTCAACGCTTACTCCCATGGCTTGTAGGACGACTAAAATATCACTAAAGATGATGGCTGCATCTACCCCAATTTGGTCGATTGGCATTAAGGTGATTTCGGTCGCCAACTCAGGGGTTTGGCAGCGGGTAAAAAAATCATATTTGTGCTTAAGCTTCATAAAATCAGGCAAATAACGCCCGGCCTGCCGCATCATCCAAACTGGAGGACGTTCAACCGTTTCACCCTTAAGGGCCTTAAGAAATAAGTCGTTTTGAATCATTTTTTTTGAAAATATTTTTGAATTGTTGCCAGTAATCCGGTCGCATGGGGTTCTATGGCTTGAATGCCTTGATCGCCAAATTTTTGATAGCAATCAAAGGTTGTGGAGCCTAAGCAAAATGCTGGCCCTGAAATTTTTTGAGGGAGAGAAAAATAACTCTCCACAGCAGATGGGCTAAAAAACAATAAGCCATCGGTAGGTTTTTCTATTTGATAGGGCGTCAATAAGGTGTCATAAAGCTCTACAATCTGACATAAACGATTGGCCTTTTTCAAAGCGGTTTCGATCGTGTTGAGTCTCTTGGTTCCACAAAAAAAACTAAAGGTCTTTTGTGAATCGATCAGGCTTTGAACTAAATCCCCCGCAGTTGGGGCGTAGCCCAATACTTGTATTTGGTTGGCTTCCAATAGGGCTTTGGTTTTAGACCCTACACAATAGCATGCCCGCGATTTAATTTGGGGGCTTAAGTGAGGGTTTTTCAATCCAATCTTCACAGCGTTTTGACTACTAAAGATCAAAGCCTCCCCAAGAATTTCAATAGGGGGTGTCTTCCGCTCTATTATTTGAATAAAGGCGTATTCTATTAGGGAATAACCTAAGGATAAAATACGCTGTTTTAAAGCTGGATCAAGTATTTTGGTAGACAATAATCGCATCAGTTTTTTATGGCACTAATAATTGCTTTTCCGCCGGATGCCCATACTTTTTCTGCCAACTCTTTAGGTTTTGTCTGCCACTGGTCGGGAGCAATCGTTTCTTCGACCACAATTGCATCTTTCCCATCCGTAGAAAATAGACCTGCTTTAAATTTCCATCCTTCTCCCTGAGGTTCTGCAAAAACTCCGATAGGGGCCGAACAACCTCCTTCGAGTATTCGCAAAAATTGGCGCTCCATTTGAACGGCTTTCCAGGTGGATTCGCAATTCAACTGTTGAATAATTTCTTTCAGCTCATGATCCCTTTCACGGATACAAATGCCAACAGCGCCTTGTGCAGCGGCTGGGATCATCCAATCCAGGACTTGATATTTTTGGGGGAGTAGGCCCACTCGTTCCAGACCCACTTCAGCGAAAATGGCTCCCCCCCAAGAGGACTCTTCTAATTTTTTTAAACGGGTTTGCACATTCCCTCGCAAATTCTCGAATTGATCTTTGGGGTAGCGGTGCAACCATTGGGCACGTCTTCTCAAACTGCCGCTGGCTATTAGGGTGGGTTCAGCTCCTGGAGGGTTTTGAGTGTAGACGAGAATATCTTTTGCTTTTCCACGAGGAAGTACTCCAGCCAATTCTGTCCCGCTTGCCAGTTGGGTCGGAACGTCCTTGAGACTATGGACGGCCAGATCGATTTGCCCGTTGAGAAGAGCAGTGTCCAATTCTTTGGTAAACACCCCTTGGATACCCATCGCATAAAGGGGTTGAGTCAAGTTTTGGTCTCCTGAGCTTTCTATTTCAACCAGACTATGGGCTACTCCTAATCGGTCTAAAGCCGCAGCAGTTTCCCGAGCTTGCCACAAGGCAAGTTGACTTTTTCGGGTTCCGACCTTCCAGACTTTACTCATTGCTCTCCAGTTGAAATACCGATTGGAGGATGTTGTATACTTCCTCAGTTTTATGAGGGGCAGACTTCAGATAAGCCGCTACATTTCCAGTAATCTTTTGCGCTAACACTTCTTTTTGCTCGGCTGCATCGGATTGGGGCTGGTGGGTGTCTAAATGCCCCAAAACCATCTCTTTAATGTTTTTTAGATACGGGGCAAATTTTCGTTGTTTTAACCACAAATTAAAATCTTCATAAGCGCTTTCTACAATGGCCTCGGCAGCCGGCAGATGTTTGTAACGCTCCGCTCGATTGTTTTCTGTGATCTTAGACAATTGATCGATATCCACTCGGGAGATTTTTGAGAGCTCAGAAACTTCAGGGGCAGCATTGGCAGGGATAGATAAGTCTAAGACAACTAGATTTTGATCCGACTGAATATGTTCCGGAGTGATGGTAGGCTGCTGGGCTCCCGTAGCAATGACTAAAACTTGCGCCTCTTGAATAGTTTCCATCAATTGGTTGAAAGGACGAATCTCTAAGGAGTGTTTTTCCGCTAACCGAGTTGCTTTTTCGAGGGTACGATTAATAAGTATAATTCGGTCATTTGGACGGTGTTTGATTAAGTTTTCACAGGTGTTTCGTCCAATTTTTCCCGTTCCAAAGAGGACAATCGTTTGTGGCTGATCCGGAGGAAAATTTCCCAAAATAAATTGTGTAGCAGCAAAGGCCACTGAAGTAGCTCCGGAAGAAATTTCTGTTTCCGTTTTTACGCGCTTACTGGCTTGAATTACGCTATTGACTAAACGTTCCGTTTGCCCGTCGGCCAATTGCATGGCTTTGGATACATAAAAACTCTTTTTAAGCTGACTGATGATTTCAAAATCCCCTAAGATCTGACTTTTTAGGCCGGTCCCCACCAGGAAAATGTGTCGCAAGGCCGATTCTCCTTGGTATTGATAGGCCAACTGTTCTAGCAGCGCGCGATCTGCCGGAACAAATGCCATCCACAAATCCATAAGTTGCAAAGGGGAGGTCCCAAAACCGTAGAGTTCGGTTCGGTTGCAGGTACTTAAAACAATCAGGTTTGAAATTCCACAACGTAATGCTTCAGCCAACAATTCATCCGTTGTTTCTTTTCCTAAGCTAAATTTACCCCGTGTTTGTGTGTCCGCTTCATTGAAACTAATCCCGACACAAACAAAATCATACTGGGAGTTTTCCATAGTTCATTCTAAAATCCGTCACAAAAATAAACCCACCCGTTATCAAAAAACAACGCTAAAAGGACAATTAATATCAAATGCAGTACTTTTATATAAAATAGCGCTTAAATCAACATATACAGGCCTGTCTATTTAGAATGAATATAAATTAAACCTTAAAAATATGGAGATAAATAACGATATAAGGTCTTTTCATCCGCTGAGTATCACCGAGGATTTTACAGTACTCTTGGCAGAAAATGAAGGGGGGGCTGAGTTAAATTTTCAATATCCAATTCAGGAGCAATTGTTGCAATTTCACTTTTGTACGCGCGGATCGGCTGTCTTTAAGTACCACCAGGGCACCTATACCCAAAATTTAACCGCTTTGACCAGTAATTTACTGTACAACCCTCAAATGATTCTTCCGATGGATGTATCAGTAGCCGGGGAATCTGAAGTGGTAAGTATTTTGATGAGTATACAGAAATTTCACAGTCTTTTTTCGGCAGATGCAGCACAAATTTCATTTCTGAATCCTGCCAATAGCGCTAAGAAATATTATCATACCAAAGATATTAGCCCGGCCATGATGGTGGTATTAAAACAAATGGTTCATTCCAAAATTCACGAGAGTATGTTGCCCTTGTATTTAAAGGCCAAAGTTTATGAACTCTTAGGGCTTTATTTTAATTCCAATGCGGAAACCGATATTGAGCAGTGTCCCTTTTTAGCTGATGAGGCCAATGTCCAAAAAATTAGACAAGCCAAAACCATCATATTAGAGCAACTTTCCGAGCCGCCAAGTCTTCAAGAATTGGCAGACGAAATCGGTCTGAGTCTCAAAAAACTCAAAGAAGGATTTAAACAAGTTTACGGAGATACGGTTTATGGCTATTTACTGGATCATAAAATGGAAGAAGCCCGGCGGATGCTCAATTCTCAACAATACAATGTCAACGAAGTAGGATTGAAATTGGGTTATAGCACCTCCAGTCATTTTATTGCAGCATTTAAAAAGAAATACGGTACTACGCCCAAGAAATATCTAATGTCTTTATCTTCGTGAAAAAATTATTGCGAAATGAAAGGGGTGTTGTTGGTCAACTTAGGATCGCCGGATTCTACCGATCCTAAAGATGTAAAGAAGTATCTCGATGAATTTTTAATGGACGAGCGTGTAATTGATCTCCCCAAACCTTTGAGAACGCTCTTGGTGAAAGGGATTATCCTTAACACCCGACCCAAAAAGTCAGCGAAAGCCTATTCCAAAATTTGGTGGGATGAGGGCTCTCCTTTGATCGTATTATCGGAGCGTTTGCAAGCCGGTGTTCAAGAAAAAGTATCGATTCCTGTTTCTTTAGGAATGCGCTATGGAAGTCCCAGTATTTTTTCTGGAATGGAAGAATTATACAACCAAGGCGTACGCGAAATATTATTGGTGCCCCTTTATCCACAATTTGCGATGGCCACCACGGAAACCATTATTGTATTGGCAGAATCGCTTCGGGATCAGCATTTTCAGGATTTAGACTTTACTATTTTACCTCCTTTTTACAAACATCCCGACTACATTCGAGTCTTGTCCAATTCGATTCAAGATTATTTGAAAGGAAAAAATTGGGAACATTTATTGTTCTCTTATCACGGGGTTCCGGAAAGGCATATTCGAAAATCAGACGTCACCCAATCCCATTGCAAGATGGATGGCAAATGTTGTTTTAACTCCTCGGAAGCGCACGCCTATTGCTATCGCCATCAATGTGAAACAACAACCTTGGAAGTAGCCAAATATTTAGAATTAAAGGAAGATCAATATTCCACTTCATTCCAGTCACGTTTAGGCTTAGACCCCTGGTTAAAACCTTATACCGACAAAACGGTTGAGAAATTTGCCAAAGACGGAACTAAGGAAATGGCAATCGTTACCCCTGCTTTTGTTTCGGATTGTTTGGAAACACTTGAAGAGATTGGAATGGAAGCCGCCGAGGATTTTGAAGACAACGGGGGAGATCAACTGCATGTTGTTCCTTGCTTAAATGACCAGCCCGACTGGATCAATACCCTGAGTCGGTGGATTGATGAATGGGCCACTCAGAAGCCCGTTCACACATGAGTACCAATGCAGCCTTAATGGGTACCCAGCCCATTTCTAAATTACTAATTCGGCAGGCAGTTCCCGCTTCCTTAGGGATTTTGGTGATGTCGCTTAACATTTTAGTCGATACCATTTTTGTAGGGCAATGGATTGGTGCCGATGCCATTGCAGCGATTAATGTGGTCTTACCAGTATCCTTTTTTATCGCAGCCTTAGGAATGGCCATCGGGATAGGTGGAGGCTCAATTATTTCCCGGGCTTTAGGAAAAGGGGAACCCCATAAAGCCATTCGAACTTTTGGGAATCAAATTACGCTGACTTTAGTAACTATTGCTTTTTTGGTGTTTTTTGGGTTTTGGTTTATGGAGCAACTTATTCCTGCTTTTGGAGGAAAAGGAAGTCTTTATGAGTTGGCCCGCATCTACTACATTATAGTATTGGCCGGAGTTCCTATGCTTGGTCTATGTATGATGGGCAATAATGCGATTCGGGCTGAGGGAAAACCCAAATATGCTATGTATGCCATGATGTTACCCTCAGTTTCCAATTTACTATTAGACATTATATTTATCCGCTTTTTGGATTGGGGAATGTATGGAGCTGCCTGGGCAACTACCATTTCTTATGGGGTGTGTTTGGTGTATATCGCCTCCTTTTTTGTTTCGGGAAAATCTGAATTAAAGCTCAAATGGTCTGATCTACATCTCGATTTTCTTCTCGCAAAAGAAATTGGAAGTCTGGGATTTGTGACTTTGGCCCGTCAAGCGACAGTCAGTGTTAGTATTTTAATCATCAATAATATCCTATTTGATCTCAGTGGAGAAACAGGGGTTGCGGTTTATGCCATCATCAGTCGGATGTTGATGTTCGCCTTCTTCCCCATTTTAGGAATCACCCAAGGTTTTGTTCCGATTGCCGGCTATAATTATGGAGCCAATTATCGCAATCGGGTGATTGAGGTGGTCCGGACAGCTCTGATCTATGCCAGCTTGCTTTCCGCATTAGTTTTTGGCTGTATTCTTCTCTTTTCGGAAGAAATTCCTCGAGTATTCACTTATGAGCTTGAGGTGATAAATGAGGCTTCAAAGGCAATTATTTGGGTGTTTATCGCCATGCCCGTTGTAAGTATTCAACTTATCGGGGCTGCTTATTTTCAAGCGATAGGCAAAGCTTTACCCGCTCTGTTGTTAACCCTCACTCGACAAGGATTTTTTCTTATTCCTTTGGTTTATCTTCTGCCGTTTTGGATGGGACAAAAAGGGGTTTGGGTGGCCTTTGCCTGTGCCGATTTTTTAGCAACATTAGTAACAGGATTATTTTTGTGGCTCGAAATCAAACGCTACCAAAATCTTTCCGATCCCATATAGTTTTGTAAATTTAGACGAAAGCAAAATATAATTTATCCGGTGATTTACAATTACGTTAAGGCCCTCCATCTGATTTTCGTGATCACCTGGTTTGCCGGCCTTTTTTACATGCCGAGATTACTGATCTATTATCTTGAAGCTCAAGATAAATCTGAAGAGGAAAAACGCATCTTAAGTCCACAACTGACTCTTATGGCTAAACGTTTATGGTTTATCATTACTTGGCCTTCAGCAGTTCTAGCCATTGGTTTTGCTTTGTGGCTCTTGGTTTTAATGCCCAGTTGGTTAACCCAGCAATGGATGCTTATCAAATTGGGATTTGTAGTTCTATTGGTTTTATATCATTTAAAAACGCATCGGATGTTCAGGGCTATGGAACGCAATCAATTGAATTACAGTCCCCATTTTATGCGTGTTTGGAACGAGGGGGCTACACTCATATTATTTGCTGTGGCTTTTTTAGTAATTCTAAAAACTTCAGTCCATTGGATTTTTGGTTTGGTAGGGCTCATCGGCTTAGGGGTCTTGTTAATGTTGGGGATCCGTTTATATAAAAATTGGAGGCAAAAACACGAGGCCTGATGTTGAAGTACTTTAAATCTTTTTCGCTTCGTGCACGGATTTTTGTATCCATGGTCTTGTTATTGCTCATGGCTTGCTTATTGATTTTGTTAGCCACTCTCCTTCAATACGACAATCAGTCGAGCGACTATAACAGCTTCCGTCTCTACCGAAAAGAAAACCAGATAAAAAGCCATCTAAACACTTTGGTGAACCGTTATGATCTGTTGCGAAAATCGGATTCCGTTTGGAGATTGCACACCCAAGAATTTAGAGATATCACCTCCATTCATAAAGTAGAATACTCGTTTTTTAATTTGGAGGGGGCTCCTATTTTTACGACCTATCTCCCCCTAAAAGTGATTGCGAATAATTACCGATTGCCGGAAGAGCTCACCACCCGGGTGAGGAAAAGTGCGGAAGAACGTTATTTGGAAAAAAATGAGACCGAAATTGGAAATTTCCAAGCGTCTTATTCATTATTAAAAACCCCGGAAGGCACACCCTACGGGATCCTATTTTATCCTTATTTTGAAGATGTTTCTTTTTCGGAAAACGAATTAAGCTCGTTCCTACAGCGCTTATACCAGATTTATATTTTGATGCTCTTAGTGGCCATCCTTTTGGCCTATTTTATTTCTCGATTCGCTACCCGATCATTGGAAAGAATTCGCTTAAAAATGGATCAAACCGCCCTATTAGGCCGTAATGAGAGAATTGAGTTGAAAGGGGGAAGCAAGGAAATTTTGAGCTTGGTGAATGCTTACAACAAAATGATTGACGATTTAGACGAAAGCGCTCAACTTTTGGCCAAAACCGAACGAGAGCAGGCCTGGCAGGAAATGGCGAAACAGGTAGCTCATGAAATTAAAAACCCCTTAACACCCATGCGCCTGACCGTTCAGAGTTTTGAAAAGACTTTTGATCAATCTGCAGCAGATGCTCGTGAACGCTTAAAAGAGTTTAGCCAAATTTTGGTAGAACAAATTGATACGATGAGCAATGTGGCCAATGCCTTTTCAGATTTTGCGACCCTCCCGAAACCCCAGCTCAAAAAAGTAGATTTGGTGGAGCTCACCCGGATGGCGTTGCAGATTTATGAACAGGATCAGATCAATTTTTTCACCAATAAAAAGGAGGTATGGGTTGCTTTGGATCGCACGCAATGGATCCGAGTAGTGACCAATTTGATTAAAAATGCGCTACAGGCAATGCCACCGGAACGCCAACCGAAAATTCAAGTGCGAATTGAAGCCCAAGTCCGATCGGTTGTGGTTTCCATTGCAGATAATGGAGTGGGGGTTCCGGATGAGGTCAAGGAAAAAATTTTTGATCCCAAGTTTACAACCAAAACCAGAGGAATGGGACTTGGGTTGGGGATTGTGAAAAATATTATTGAATTGCATCAGGGGAATATTCGGTACACTACCCAAGCGAACCGAGGAACTACATTTATCATTACAATGCCATTAAATCCTTAATCACCTATGAATTTTATTTCCATCATCCCAAAGGGTCCTATAGCCATCGTAACAATTGCACGGGAAAAAAAATTAAACGCCCTAAACGCCGAAGTGATCGAGGAGTTAGCCAATACATTTCAATCTTTAGAAAAAGACACTTTGGTAAAGGCGATTATACTTACAGGAAGCGGGTCGAAGGCATTTGTAGCGGGAGCTGATATTGCGGGATTTCCCGGGCGTTCTTCCGAGGAAGGGCAGGCCCTTGCGTTCTCAGGACAAAAAAAATTATTCGATCGAATTGAACAGTTATCCAAACCTGTGATAGCAGCGATAAACGGTTATGCCCTGGGAGGTGGATTGGAACTCGCATTGGCCTGCCACCTGAGAATTGCTGCCAAGGGAGCAAAAATGGGATTGCCTGAAGTCAGCTTAGGGCTTATTCCGGGTTATGGAGGAACCCAACGCTTACCTTTAGTGATCGGACGCGGAAGAGCCTTGGAAATGATACTTACCGCTCAAATGATTGATGCGGAGCAGGCCTTGCATTGGGGACTTGTGAATGCCACAGTTCCCCAGGAGGAGTTGTTGGAGTCCGCTGTAGCCTGGAGCCAGCAAATATTAAAAAATGCACCCTTTGCTTTGGGAGCAGCACTAGCAGCAGTTCATCACCCGAAAGCGGGCCAGCTCGAAGGCTATACTTTTGAAGCCGAAAAATTTGGCTCTTGTTTTGGCACCTCCGATTTCAACGAAGGGGTCTCGGCCTTTTTAGAAAAAAGAAAAGCAAATTTTTAAGCCATTTCAGCCATTCGCTTTCCGATAATGGCCTCGGCTTTATCAATGATCTCATCTGGAGTTAAATTCGAAGGAGCTATAGGGTCGAGGATCTCTACACGAACCAATACCCCTAAAGGAAAAGGAAAATAATTGTGTTGAGCTAACTTCCAAGAATGCTGGATGGCGATGGGAACCACTTCCGCTTTCGGCATATTCACAAGTAAGGCCTTGAGCCCACTTCGATGGAACTTTTTGGGTATTGCTGAGCGACTACGAGTGCCCTCCGGGAAAATGACCGCAGACCTTTTTTCTTGGATCAAACGCCTCCCAAAGGCTTCAATTTTTGCGATGGCTTCTGTAGGGTTTTTGCGATTGATCAGGACATTTCCTCCATGGCGCAAGTTGTAAGAAATGCTTGGAATCCCCTTCCCTAAGGAATCTTTAGAAATAAAATTTGCCCAATACTTCCTCAGGTACCAGATCAGTGGGGGGATATCATAAGTGCTTTGATGATTGGAAGTAAAAATATAGGATTTGCCCAAGGGCAGTTGGTCCGAAACACTAACTTTATAACGAACTCCTAAAATCTGGAAAGCCCCGATTAAGCATAAATTTAAAATATCAACTGATTTTTTATGTATTGCCTTTCCGAAAACTCGCAAAGCGAGGACCTGAATGACATGAAAAAAACAAAGCAGAAACCCAAAATACAGGTAATAAAGAACCGATAAGGGGTAGGCCAAAATTTTTTTCAAGAGCGGAGTTTAGGCACAGTGGGCATCATAGGCCCCTTTGAGATTTTCAGCGATGAGTTCTGCTGGGCGCCCTTCGATATGATGTCTTTCAATCATATGCACCAATTCTCCGTTCTTAAACAATGCGATGCTTGGTGAAGAGGGAGGAAACGGAAGCATTCGATCACGGGCAGCTGAAGTGGATTCTACATCTACTCCTGCAAAAACAGTTACCAGTTGATCCGGCACATTTTTATTCGCCAATGAAAAGCGTACTCCAGGACGTGCATTGGCCGCGGCACATCCGCAAATGGAGTTGACGACCACTAAGGTAGTGCCCTCCTGAGCCAGTGCAGATTCTACATCGGCAGCCGAAAGAAGTTCTGAAAATCCTACAGTCGTTAACTCTTCGCGCATGGGTTGTACTAATTCTGGTGGGTACATAAGCTCAAATTTTTGACAAAGATATAACTATTCTTAGGAAATTAAATCGGTATTTTTGAAGCTATGATTATTCCAGTAAACCCAAAAATGTGATGATGACTCCTTGGATTTCGGCCCTGATTGGCTATATCTTTTTTAGGCTTCCCGGTGCACTTATGGGTTATTTTATTGGATCGGTTTTTAGTCGGATCACAAACTCACCTCAGGGTCGAGTCACTTTTCAACAGCGAACTTCTCCTTTGGAATTTGAATTGAATTTATTGGCCTTGTCGGCTATCATTATCAAATCGGATGGGCAAGCTCAGCGAGAGGAGTTGGCATTTGTGCGACAATTTTTTATCGCTCAATACGGAGCTGAACACGCCCAACGGATCTTTCAAAAATTCAATAGCGAAACCAAACAACAAAAGCAGAATATAGGGGCTTTAGCAGAGTTTTTTAATCGCCGAACGCGCTATGCTACACGTTTACAATTGCTGCATTTTCTGTTTGGTATCGCAAGCGCTGACGGAAATGTCAGCCCCCCTGAATTGCTTAAATTGCAACAGATAGCTAAGGCCTTTCGAATCCAACAAGTAGAATACGAGAGTATTCGCGCCATGTTTATTCAGGATACCGATCGGGCCTATACTATTTTGGAAGTATCCCCTAATGCTAGTCCCAATGAAATTAAAAAAGCCTACCGAGCGATGGTGAAAAAATATCATCCCGACCGACTGAACACTCAAGACCCTGCCATGATTAAGGGGGCGCAAGAAAAATTCAGAAAAGTTCAGGAGGCTTATGAAATGTTGAAAAAGAAACATCAATTTTAATTCTTTTCCATGAATGAAATTTGGATATATATTGAACTAGGAATCGCCCATGTATTAGATTTTTCAGCGATCGATCATATGTTATTTATAGGGGCTATGGTTTTGCCCTATACTTTTCGAGAATGGAAAAAGTTGCTTTGGTGGGTTTCTCTCTTCACTTTGGGCCATACAGCCTCCTTGATCGGGAATTACTATTTCGGGTGGAATCCTTCTGCCTATCTCATTGAATTGCTGATCCCTATCTCCATTGCCCTGATGTGTCTCCCCCTTCTCCGAGATAAAAGACGAGTCGAAGTAGGTCTAATTCACACATGGATGACATTGGTCTTTGGAGTGATCCATGGATTTGGATTTAGCGGTTATTTCCGAATGATGATTCCCCAAGAAAGTGCTGAAAAAGCTCTTTTTTCTTTCGCTGTAGGGGTAGAAATTGCTCAAATATGTATTGTTATTGGAGTATTGATCCTAAATTTCATCCTTGTTCGGATGATTCGTATGGGGGCACTTCATTGGAGAACCATTGGAGGGGCGATGATTTTATCTCAAGCCCTAGGGATGATTCTTGAACGAGTTTAATCTCGAAGCTTATGCATCCAGAAAAGCAATTACAATACGACAGGGCTTATATGCAAATGGCGGCCATTTGGGGACAGCTGTCTTATTGTGAACGAAAAAAAGTAGGGGCACTCATTGTCAAAGACCGCATGATTATTTCCGATGGTTACAATGGGACGCCTTCTGGCTTTGAGAATGTTTGTGAAGATGAAAACCACTACACCAAGTGGTATGTGTTACACGCCGAAGCTAACGCCATCTTAAAAGTGGCCTCTTCAACTCAATCCTGCCGTGGAGCCACTCTATACATTACTTTGTCTCCTTGTCGGGAGTGCAGTAAGCTCATTCACCAGGCGGGGATCGAACGAGTGGTGTTTCGAGACGCTTATAAAGACTTAAGTGGAGTGGAATTTTTACAAAAGGCCGGGGTGGATGTTGTACATTTAGACACAAAAGAAGCGTTGTGAAAAAACTAACCACGGTTTTATTTTTCTTTTTAGCCTTAATGGTGGGCTTCACTTTGGGGTTAAAAACTCCCCAAAAAACCCAATTGCGACCTTCCCAGGGGATTGAAAAAGTGAACCGATTGTTGCGTTATATTGAACAATCTTATGTAGAGCCCATAGACACAGACAGTTTGGTGGGCCGTGTAATGGAAGGTATAGTCGATGGTTTAGACCCACACTCTTCCTATATTCCGGCTCAAGAGCAGCGGTTGATTGCTGAAAATATGCAGGGGAATTTTGTAGGGATTGGGGTCAGTTTTTATATGCTACGGGATACGGTTACGGTGGTTCGGGTGTTAAAAGGCGGTCCAAGTGCAGCAGCTGGGATCCGAACCGGGGATCGGATTCTTATGGCCGATCAGGATACCCTTTACAATAAAAATTTATCGAGCGAGTCGATTATTGGGATTTTAAAAGACAGCCAGGCTTCTGAGGTCAAACTTCAGATTTACAGAAATCAAACCGATTCCCTTTTTCAGGTTCCTTTGGTTCGTGGGGAGGTGCCGCTTCCTTCTGTTAATGCCGCTTACTCTATAGATTCCCTAACGGCCTACATTAAAGTAGACCGTTTTTCTCAAACAACAGAAGAGGAATTTAGCAAAGCCTTAAAGCAACATATTCAACCGCAAACTCAAAAAGTATTGATTGATCTACGGGACAATCCTGGAGGTTATCTAGACCCTGCTATTGCTATGGCTGACTTTTTTCTGGCCAAGGATCAACCGATCGTCCGAGTCAAATCGAATCAGAGTTCCGAAGAGTGGTATCGAGCTTCGGGAAAAAATTCGATGACCTCTATTGGTGTTTACATATTGGTGAATGAACAATCAGCTTCGGCTAGTGAAATAGTTGCCGGAGCACTTCAGGATAACGATCGGGGATGGATTGTAGGTCAACGCACTTTTGGGAAAGGTCTGGTTCAACAACAAATGCCCTTGGGCGGGGGCGATGTAGTTCGACTCACTACTGCTCGATACTATACGCCTACCGGGCGCTCCATCCAACGCCCCTATGATAAAAGCAATCACAGCCCCTATTTTGCAGAGCTCAATCGCCGATGGGATTCCGGAGAAGCTTCGGATGCTTCTAAAATACCACTCAACGACAGTCTGAAGTATACGACTCCCAAAGGGCGAACCGTTTATGGGGGTGGAGGGATTGTTCCCGATATTTTTGTTCCAAACACCAATACTCTGGATGAAGAATGGAATGAATTTTTGTTGCGTTCCAATTTGGTGAATCGATTTGTTTTTTTACAATTCGATAAAAACCCGGCATTAAGAAAAGCCTATACCCGAGAACAATTAGTAGAAAACTCCTTAAAAAATCCTGACTTTTGGTTGCAGAGTTTTAAAGAATATACCCAGGAATTAAACGTACCCGTTACAGTGGAAAATGAAACACTCCTCAAGCGAACCATCCGGGCTTATATCGCCCTACAATTGTATGGAGAGCCTTTGTTTATTCAAATCAACAATCAGTCGGATCCTTAT
>JBMYNJ010000024.1:0-10714 GCA_049598145.1 Flavobacteriaceae bacterium
GATCTCAATACTCAGGCGATTGGTGCTAAAATTGAAGTGAAAACCGAGTCAGCTACCTATTCGATCGAACAACAACCCACTCGAGGATTTCAGTCCAGTATGGATTTTAGACCCCATTTAGGCTTGCCTGATACTGAAGCAGTTGATGTGGTGATTCATTGGCCCTCAGGGAAACAAACGACCGCTCAAGGAATTCTACCCAACCGCACCCATACATTTAGAGAAATTGATGCATTGGAAATGAGTACTCTTCCGAGGGTTCCCTCGGAAAAAAAGATTTTCAAAAAGCAACAGAACCCAGCCTTTAGACATCAAGAAAACCGCTATGTCGATTTTCATCACGACCGTTTACTCTATCAGATGTGTAGTAATGAAGGGCCACATCCCAGTTTAGTGGATTGGGATGCCGACGGGAAAAAAGAGTTATTTATTGGAGGGAGTAAAAATCAGCATTCTCAAATTTTAGAGAAACCCTTGGAGGGCCCATCTGTCTCCAAGAGTATCCCCTTTACGGAGGAAAGAAAAATTGGTGAAGTTCGGGATCAATTGTTTTTCGATGCTGATGGCGATGGCGATTTAGACTTGTATATCGCTACAGGAAGTAATGAATTGAATCCCAATGCTATAGGAATGAGAGATCAATTTTTCCGCCAGGAAAATGGAAACTTCATCCCCGACCCTAATGCCCATCCGTTAGCTCAAAACCCCCTAAGTGTCAGTACAGTAGAATCATTGGATTTTAATCAAGACGGTGCACCTGATATGATTGTCGCGGAACGTTTTCGCCCGAAAACCTATGGAATTCCGGTTTCCTTACACTTGTTTGAAAACGATGGGAAGGGAATATTCACTGAGGTCACTGATGCCATTGCCCCCGATTTTAAATCCATTGGAATGATTACAGATCTTTCGGCCATCGATTTAGATGGAGATCAGGTACAGGAGATTATTGCAATAGGAGAGTTTATGGGGATCCATATCTTCCAGTGGGACGAAGGTCAGTATCGATTATTGGCCAACCACCCCTTACTGCAGAAAAAAGGGTGGTGGAATCGCATTCACATTGACGATTTAAATGGAGACGGTCTCTTGGATTTGGTTGTCGGAAATCACGGATTGAATTCTAGATTTAGAGCAAGTGAAAAATTCCCCATACGTTTGTATATAAATGATTATGACAAAAACGGAACTGTCGATCCTATTTTGTGTTTTCAGACACAAGAGGCTAAAGACTTCCCTTTCGCTTTACGCCACGATTTGATCGATCAAATGAAGGGACTAAAAAAATTATTCCCTAATTATCATAGTTTTAAAGACAAAAGTATGCAAGACATCTTTACTGTTGAGCAGCTCCAATCCAGTTTGGTTCAAGAGATCAATACACTTCAAACATCGCTTTATCTGAATCGGGGCAATTTGGAATTCGAAGCCGTTTCTTTGCCGGTAGAAGTTCAGTTTTCTTCGGTGTATGCCATTAATTCTGGGGATTTTGATCGGGACGGGGATAGAGACCTCCTGATGGGAGGGAACCAATATCTGGTGAAACCTGAAATGGGACGTCAGGATGCGAATTATGGTTTGTTTCTAGAAAATTTAGGAGACGAAACTTTTCAAGCTTTTAACGGGAAACAGGGCTTTAGAGTTTCTGGGCAGGTGAGAGATATTATTATTGACGACCCACATATCCTTGTAGTAAGAAACAATGACAGCCTACTCCATTTTAAGTATTAAGCATGAAAAACACGATTTTTATTTGGGGAGTACTTCTCTTGGTAGCCTGTCAGTCGGAGATTTCAACAGATACTATTTTTGTTGAGCGTAGTTCACGGGAGACCCAAATAAGTTTTGAAAATACCCTTAGTCCATCCCCTGATTTGAATATTATCGAGTATCTCTATTACTACAATGGTGCTGGGGTTGGAATAGGTGATTTTGATAACGACGGTTGGGAGGATATCTACTTTGCTTCCAATCAAAGGTCCGATCAAATTTATCAAAACCTAGGAGCTCTTAGATTTGAGGAACGCAGCGATATCGCCGGAATTTCCAAAGAAACTTCTTGGTCTAACGGTGTAAGTATTGCCGATGTCAATGGCGATGGCCTTTTGGATATTTATGTTTGTCAGGTCGATGGAATTGCGGGCTTAAAAGGGCAAAATCAATTGTATATCAATCAGGGAGATTTTAAATTTCAAGAAAAAGCAGAAGCCTATGGATTAGATTTTCAAGGCTACTCCACCCAAGCCGTTTTTTTCGATTACGACCGAGATGGTGATTTGGATATGTACCTGATGAATCATTCCATCCATACGGTCTACAGCTATGGGAAAGTCGACAAAAGAAACGTTCCGGACCCCAAAGCAGGGGATCGATTGTACCAAAATCGTTTGAATGAAACTGAAGGAAAGTTCGTGGAGGTGACCCAAGAAGCAGGCATTTATTCCAGTGCACTAGGCTATGGGTTGGCACTTACTGTACTGGACATCAATCAAGATGGTTGGCTGGATATTTATGTAGGGAACGATTTTCATGAAAACGATTATCTCTACCTCAACCAAACCGATGGCACTTTTAAAGAAGCCAATGAGCAGTTTTTTGAATATACCTCTCGATTTACTATGGGGGTAGATGCCGCCGATGTGAATCAAGATGGGCGTATGGATCTCATGACCTTAGACATGATGCCCTACGACGCAAGCGTTCAAATGAAATCAGGAGGGGAAGATTCGGAAAAGGTGACTCAAATTAAAAAGAGATTTGGATTTGAAGATCAATTTGCCCGGAATGCATTACAAATTCAAGCCCAGTCGAATAGTTTTAGCGAAGTGGCACGTTACAGTGGTCTATATGCTACCGACTGGAGTTGGTCAGTTTTGATGGAGGATTTTAATGGGGATTTAAAAACCGATGTTTTCATTAGTAATGGGATTGCCAAACGTCCTAATGATCTGGATTACATCGCATATTTAAGCAACACTACAGTCAATACACAAGCCAATCAATCAGAGGGAATTCGAAATCAAGCCCTTGTCGATCAAATGCCCGAGTTAAAAATTCCCAATGCATTCTATGTGAATCAAGGGAATTTGCGCTTTGAAAATCAAACTACTAAAGAGAATTTTACTCCAGGATATTCTAACGGGGCTGCGGTCTCTGATTTCGATAGGGATGGGGATTACGACATTATTTTGAATAATATAGATGCACCAGCTACTTTATTGGAAAACCAGACCAATCCTACAAACTTTACAAGAATAGAGCTGCAGATGGAAGGATCAAATCCTTTTGCTTTGGGAGCAAGAATGCTGCTTTACACCCAAGACCATGGAGTGCTCAATCATCACTTGGTGGGTGTAAGAGGTTTTCAATCAACCTCCTCTATCAAAAAAATATTTGCACTTGACCCCAATCGTATAGACTCTATTGAGGTGTTTTGGCCCAATGGCCTCCGCTCCGTCCACAAGGATTTCGGTTCCGATCAGGTAATAAAACCCAACCAAACAGTCCCTTTCAAAGGAGAGATACCCCTAAAAACTGCAGAAGATTGGAATTTTGTTCATCAGGAAAATACCTATTACGATTATGAACAAGAACCTCTAATTCCTCAACTTCTTTCCAAAGAAGGTCCATGTGCCCTTCTTGGCGATTGGAACAACGACGGTTTAGTAGATTTATTTATTGGAGGGGCCCGTTTTCAACCCTCTGCTATTTATATGCAGAACGCTGATGGCAGCTATACTTCTTCTCAAAAATCTTTCCTGTATGAAGAACGTCTATATGAAGATGTCGTTGCGGCGAGTTTTGATTTAGAAAATGATGGGGATTTAGATATATACATAGGCCGAGGTGGAAATCAATTCCCAGAAGGCGATAGCAATTTACAGGATGCCATTTACATCAATGATGGGCGAGGTAATTTTTCTTCATATCCCTATCCTTTACCTCAATACAACACTGGAACTGTAGCCGTGGGTGATTTTGACTCCGATGGATTTGACGATATCTTTGTCGGTAATCGGTCTGTTCCTGGAAATTATGGAATTTCCCCGATCAGCTTTCTCTTAAGAAATAATGGTACCGGAGGTTTTATCCCCGTCTTAAATTCTCGTTTAGGAATGCTCACCGATAGCAAATGGGTCGATATGAATAACGATCAGCAGTTAGACCTTGTTATTTGCGGCGATTGGATGCCCCCACGGATATTTTTAAATCAAGGCTTAGGGAAATTTAGAGAAGGGTCAAAAGAGAGTGGCTTAAATCGGTATTCCGGGCTGTGGAACACCCTTGAAGTGGCTGATTTTGATCGGAACGGTTTTCCAGATATCATTATAGGAAATTTAGGGGAAAACAGTAAATGGAAAGCCAGCAGAGAAAAACCAATATTACTCCATTTGGATGATGTGGATGCCAATGAGCAAATTGATCCCATTATTTTTTATGACTTTAAAGGTGATTATATCCCCTGGGCCTCTAAGGATCAACTCGCTTCACAACTCCCCTTGATTAAAAAACGCTTTACTCAGTATGCAGATTTTTCTAAAGTACGCGACTTTGAATCATTGATGGGAAAATCGAGAGATTCTGTTTTGCAAATCTTGTCCCTCCAAGAATTAAGATCGATGGTGTTTTTACAAGATTCTTTAGGGAAGTTTGAGGCTCAACCCCTGCCGGTTCAAGCCCAATTAAGTTCAATTGAAGACTTTTATATACCCAAGGCAGAATCTATCGCCAAAGAAGTGTACTATGTCGGAAATAATAGTGCTTTTGTAACTGCCTTGGGAGGATCTAATGCTCATGCAGCAGGAATGCTTCGATGGGTTTCTACAGGATTTGAAGCTTTAGAGGGCTTTCCGAACCTTCCTCTACATACCGAAAGCCGGCAAATCGTTCCATTAAATGAGGAAGATTTTTTAATTTTATGCAATAATGGCTCCTCTAAAAAAGTCCATTTGAATTTAAACAACAACTAAAAATGACCCGGTTCCAATCCAATTACAACCTACGCTGGTGCATCCTCTTTTGCACATTAACTCTAGGAATAGGCTGTTCCAATAAATACGATAAATCAGTTCTTGAAGACCCAGAATTATTTCAGGATGCAATGCAAAATCTTACGGATATCATTGTGTATGATATTTTTTCACCCCCAGTAGCTTCTCGTGTCTATGTTTACCCTACTGTGGGAGCCTATGAAGTTATGCGTTTGGGATCTCCCCAATCTTTCAAGTCTCTCGCGGGGCAACTTGGGGGGTTGAAGCCTCTTCCTCAAGCAGACGACCCGCTTGTAGATTATCATCTGGCGGCACTGTATGTATTTAATACTTTGGGTAAAGAATTGATTTTTTCGGAAGATAAAATGGATGCTTTCCAAGCACAAATGGAGGAAAAGATTCAGGCCAAGGGAGTTCCTACAGCCGTCCGTAAAGCTTCGAAAGTTTATGCCCAGCAGGCAGGAAGTCATATCCACCAATGGTATAAGCAAGACTATTACGATCAAACTCGAACCGCCCCAAAATATACGATTCTCGAAGGACAAAAGTTTTGGAAACCTACTCCACCGGATTATATGGACGGAATTGAACCCCATTGGCGCGAAATTCGAACACTTGTTTTAGATTCGGCAGCTCAGTTTGCCCCGAAACCTCCTTTACCCTTTGATTTAACCGAGGGGACCGCATTTCAAAAGCAACTTATGGAAGTTTTTCAGGTTGGCGAAACGCTAACTGATGAACAAATCGAAATCGCTAAATTCTGGGATTGTAATCCGTATGTCACCCACCACCGAGGACATGCCATGTTTGCCACCAAAAAAATCACCCCCGGCGGTCATTGGATCGGCATTACCTCTTTAGTCACGCGAAAAGCCCAAGCGAATTTCGGGCAAACCATCGCTACTTATGCCGAGGTGACTGTGGCTTTATTTGATGCCTTTATCAGCTGTTGGGACGAAAAGTGGAACTCCTTAGTGGTGCGGCCGGAAACTTTGATCAATGAACTTTATGATGAAGAGTGGATGCCTTTACTCCAAACCCCTCCCTTTCCTGAATATACGAGTGGACATTCCGTGATTTCTCGCGCGGCAGCCACTGTACTTACCAAACTATATGGACCAGACTTTCCATTTACCGACACTACGGAACAATCTTATGGGCTACCAGCACGGTCCTATACCTCCTTTTATCACGCTTCAGAAGAAGCAGCGATTTCTAGACTCTACGGAGGAATCCATTATATGATGGCTATAGAAGAGGGGGTGAATCAAGGCCAAGCTGTAGGAAATCTCGTGGCTTCTAGACTGGTCACCCAGCTACCTGAAGCGGGAAAAACTGATCAGGATACCTCGGTAGCCGTTCGTTAATTCTACTATTTTATTTATGCAGCAAAAAAAATCTCTTTCCTTCTGGCAAATTATGACCATGAACTTCGGTTTTTTTGGAGTTCAGTTCAGTTTTGGTTTGCAACAGAGCAATATGAGCGCCATTTACAAATATTTGGGCGCAGAAGAATCTGAGCTTCCTCTATTATGGCTCGCGGGTCCCGTCACAGGATTGGTCGTCCAGCCCATCATTGGAGCGATTTCAGACGGTACTTGGTCACCCAAATTTGGACGCCGAAAACCCTTTTTCCTGATTGGAGCACTGGTGGCGAGTGCCGCCTTGATTGCCATGCCCTATTCCAGTTCGATTTGGATGGCTGCCAGTTTGCTCTGGATTTTGGATGCAGCTAATAATATCGCCTTAGAACCTTATCGTGCTTTTATCTCAGATAAGCTCCCAGAAAAGCAATATTCCTTAGGGTTTTTAATGCAAAGTTTCTTTACCGGTTTAGGGACTACTTTAGCCAATTTTACGCCTGCAATACTGGTAACTTTAGGAGTTTTAGCCCTTAGTGATAAGATGCCGAACGGAATTCCTATCTCTACTTATTGGGCTTTTGGGATTGGTGCTGCGGCTTCTACTCTAACCATTTTGGTAACGGTATTAACCACTTCTGAATATCCTCCAACCGAGGAAGAATTAGCCAAAATCGAATCGGAAAAAGCGGAAGGGAATATTCTTTCGCGTACGATAAACGGTATCGTTGAAGCTTTTAAGGAAATGCCCAAAACAATGATTCAATTGATTCCAGTTATGTTTTTTCCTTGGTATGCCATGTTTTGTTATTGGCAATATTTAACTTCAGCACTGTCGCTGTCGCTCTACAATACCTTGGATCAAGGCACTACCTATTTTAATCAGGCTCAATTGTTAACCGGGAATATCAATGGAACTTATAATATCGTATGTTTTACGATCGCATTTGCCTTAGTTCCACTGGCTCGTAAACTAGGAGCAAAAAACTTACACTTTGTAAGTCTCTGTTTGGGGGGGATAGCTATGCTGATATTACCTTTTTTAAGTGATTCTGTAATTCTATTTTCCATCCCTATTCCTTGGGGGAGTGGAGCAATACATGTGAGTCAATTATATCTCTTTTCTATTGGACTTGGAATCACCTGGGCCAGTATGATGGCGATGCCTTACCAGATGTTAGCAGCCTCTATTCCCGGCGACAAAACAGGGGTTTACATGGGAATTTTTAATATGTTTATTGTAATTCCCATGATTATTCAGATCTTTAGTATGCAGTATTTTGTGTACGATTGGTTGGGGAACAATCCTATTCAGGTCATTCGCTTGGCAGGGGTATGTTTGATTTTAGGAGGGATTGCGTCTCTTTTTGTACAACAAAATTCAGCTACCACTGCATCATAGGCCATTGGGCCCATAATATAGTTTATGTCTGAGCAACAGAGAAAAAGGGCATTAGTATATCATGCCAAACCTAAACCGGGGAAGATAGAAATGGTTCCTACCAAAAGCTATCGTACCCAAAGAGATTTAGCATTGGCATACTCTCCTGGGGTTGCTGCTCCTTGTCAAGAGATCGAAAAAGATTCCAAAAATAGCTACCAATACACGAATAAAGGGAACTTAGTGGCCGTGATTTCCAACGGTACTGCCGTATTGGGTTTAGGGGATATTGGCCCTGAAGCTTCCAAACCGGTAATGGAAGGAAAAGGTTTGTTGTTTAAGATCTTTGCGGATATCGATGTATTTGATATTGAGGTTGATGCCAAAGACCCTGAGGCCTTTATTCAGGCAGTCAAGGCAATAGCTCCTACCTTTGGTGGCATCAATTTGGAAGACATCAAGGCCCCTGAGGCTTTTGAGATTGAAAAACGCCTCAAAGAAGAATTAGACATCCCTGTCATGCACGACGATCAACACGGGACTGCTATTATTTCCTGTGCCGCATTGTTGAATGCTCTTGAGATTGCCGAAAAGAAGATCGACGAAGTTCGTATAGTAGTCAGTGGAGCTGGAGCAGCTGCAGTTTCGTGCACCCGACTTTATCAGGCTTTTGGACTGAAACAAGAAAATATTGTGATGACCGATAGCCGGGGAGTTATTCGAGCTGATCGAGAGAAGCTTTCAGCACCCAAAGATGAATTTGCCACTACTCAAGATGTACATACCTTGGCGGAAGCTTTAGTAGGCGCAGATGTGTTTATCGGGCTTTCCAAAGCCGATATTTTAAGCCCCGAAATGCTTCTTCAAATGGCCGATCGACCGATTGTATTTGCCATGGCCAATCCCGATCCTGAGATTGCGTATCAAACCGCGATCGAGACCCGCTCCGATATTATCATGGCTACTGGGCGTTCTGATCATCCCAATCAGGTAAACAATGTATTAGGATTCCCCTTTATTTTTCGAGGGGCGCTGGATGTTCGGGCTACAAAGATTAATGAAGAAATGAAGATGGCAGCTGTTCGAGCACTAGCTGAATTAGCGAAAGAACCCGTTCCTGAACAAGTGAATATTGCTTATGGCCAAACCCGATTAACTTTTGGGCAAAACTATATTATTCCTAAACCTTTTGATCCACGTCTAATTGAAGTGGTTCCTCCGGCAGTAGCCCGAGCAGCAATGGCCTCTGGAGTTGCCCAAGAGCCGATTGAAGATTGGGAAGCTTATACCGATACACTTGCGCAACGATTAAATAGTGATCAAAAGCTCGTTCGCCTGATCCACGATCGGGCAAAGTTAGACCCCAAACGAATCGTGTTTACCGAAGCCGATCAGATCGATGTGCTTAAAGCAGCACAAATTGTAGCCGAAGAAGGCATTGCACAACCTGTTTTATTGGGGAACCGATTAATGATCGATCAATTAATGCAAACCATTGATTTTGAAGGAGATGTAGAGATTATCGATCCCAAATCGGAAGAAGAAAATGAACGTAGAGACCGATATGCACAACATTTTTGGGAAGCTCAAAAGCGCAAAGGAAAAACCTTATACGATGCGCAGCGGCTCATGCGGGAACGGAATTATTTTGCCTCCATGATGGTTGAGGTTGGAGATGCCCATGGGATGCTCTCCGGTTATTCAAGAAACTACCCTTCGGTCGTTAAACCGATCTTAGAAACGGTGGGAAGAGCCAAAGGGTCTACCCGAATAGCCGCAACCAATTTAATGATTACCAGTCGCGGCCCGATGTTTTTGTCGGATACTTCGATTAATGTAAATCCTACCGCTAAAGAATTGGCAAAGATTGCCCAAATGACCGCACAGACCGCAACCTTCTTTGGAATCACACCTGAACTTGCCATGCTGTCCTATTCAAATTTTGGTTCTTCCAAATTTGAGGAGGCCAAAAAAGTGAGTGAAGCGGTTTCTTATTTGCATCGTCATTATCCACATATTTCGGTGGATGGCCCCGTGCAGTCCGATTTTGCGCTGAACAAAAAAATGTTGGAAGATCGTTTTCCGTTTTCTGCGCTCAGCGGTAAAAAGGTAAATGTGCTTATTTTCCCAAACTTAGATGCTGCAAACATCACTTATAAATTACTTAAAGAATTGAATGATGCACTTTCGATAGGGCCAATTTTGATGGGTTTGAATAAGCCTGTACATATTTTACAATTAGGGGCATCAGTTGATGAAATCGTTAACATGACCGCAGTGACGGTGATTGATGCGCAACAACGACAAGAAACCGGCCGATGATTACACACTTAAACGGAAAATTAGTAGAAAAAAACCCTACACATTTGGTGATCGATTGTCAGGGAGTGGGGTATGAAGTCCATATTTCTCTCCACACTTTCGGGCAGCTTCCCGATCATGAAAATATTCGGATATATACTCACCTTCAGATTCGTGAAGACGCCCATCAAATTTTCGGATTTTACACGGTCCAGGAGCGCAGTTTGTTTCGATTGTTAATTGGAGTTTCAGGGATTGGAGCCAGTACTGCTCGAAGCATGCTTTCTTCTATGGAACCCCTTCAAATTCAGCAAGCTGTTTTACAGGAGGACCTCAATACAATTAAATCTATAAAGGGGATTGGACTAAAAACGGCCCAACGCCTGATTTTAGAACTCAAAGATAAAATTAGTAGAAGTGATTTAGGGGCCGAAATTCCTGTGGTTTTAAACAATACTAGCAAAGAAGAAACGTTATCAGCATTAGAGGTTTTGGGATATACACGTAAAGCTTCGGAAAAGATTGTAGATCAGCTTATTCAGGCAACTCCTGACAGCACCGTGGAACAGTTAATCAAAGGAGCGCTGAATAGGCTATAAAACTTGTAGCTCTGAGCGTTCATTTTTTTTATAGAAGTACGATTCGAGGTTGGATGATGCTCTTCCTTTTAGGAGGGATGC
>JBMYNJ010000024.1:10724-19784 GCA_049598145.1 Flavobacteriaceae bacterium
CATCTGTCTTTTGGGCAAGAAGAGGAAGTCGATCTCGGTCAAATTCCACTGCCGAAACCTTCCGCTTTAGTAGAGCAATACACCTATGATCCTATACTGGATCGCTACGTTTTTTCGGCTTCCATAGCCAATTATCCCATGAATACCCCATTGATATTAACACCACAACAGTTTGAGCAGTTACAGGTGAAGGAAGCCATGAACACTTATTTTAAATCAAAAATAGGGGCACTCTCCGGAACCGCTGAAAATATTGATGAAAGCCGTAAAAATTTATTGCCGGAACTTTACGTTAACAATAAATTTTTCCAATCTATTTTTGGCGGGAACACTATTGATGTAAGTCCTCAAGGCTCAATCGGAATAGACCTGGGTGCTCGCTATCAAAGGACCGATAATCCTGCCGCATCTCCACGAAATCGGCGAAATTTTGGATTTGATTTCGACCAGCGGATCAGTCTTAGTTTACTAGGGAACATAGGGGAACGCCTACAAATTACGGCCAATTATGACACCGAATCTACTTTTGATTTTCAAAACGTAGTTAAAATTCAGTTCAATCCGCCCAAAATAGACGATGCGTTTACAGTTCAGCCGGATCAACTTCCCCAAGGCTTTGAAAACCTTCAAAACAAAGCTTCTGATGCAGCCTCTAAATTAGAATCGGTCGAAGGGCAAATCAATGAAGCTGCTGCACTGCTCGAACAGACCAAAGACAAAATCAATGCGCTTCGCGAAAAGTCCGAAAATTTAAGGGGCGCGGTTGGGGCCTTTCAGTCTCCCATGGAGGATTTTTTAAATGGACAATTGGATGAAGACGGTATTTTGCAAAGTATCGATGTCGGGAATGTGAGTATGCCCATCAATAGCAGTCTCATCCAGGGGGCGCAAAATTTATTTGGAATTCGGGCAGACTTAAAAATTGGGAAAACCCAAATTACCGGGGTGTTTTCTGAACAGCGTTCCCAGTCACAACGCATTTCAGCTCAGGGGGGAGGGACCCTTCAGGATTTTTCATTTTTTGCCTTGGATTATGAGGAGGACCGACACTTTTTTTTAGCTCAATTTTTTAGGGATCAATACGATCGTGCCCTTTCAACATATCCGTATATCAATTCTCAAGTTCAAATTACTCGGATTGAAGTCTGGGTGACCAATCGGTCCGCACAAACACAAAATATCCGGAATGTAGTAGCCTTGCAAGATTTGGGAGAAGCCAATCCCGAACGAACTCGTTTCCAACGCATCGACAATCAGTTTTTTAATGTCGCCGATGCCACCGCTCCACCATCCAACACCCATAACCGTTTAAATCCACTGGGAAGTGCGTCTGAAAGTATACTGACCGATGCTATACGCGATATAGCTTCTGTCAAGCAAGGATTTGGAACTTATGCCAATCAAGTGTTAGAGGGATATGATTATGCTGTTTTGGAGAGTGCCCGTAAACTCAATCCCAATGAATATCGCTTAAACCCGCAGTTGGGGTATATTTCTTTAAACCAGCGTTTAAGCAATGATGAAATTTTAGGAGTAGCTTTTCAGTTTACCTATCGAGGAGAGGTTTATCAAGTAGGGGAATTTGCCAATGGAGGAGTTCCCGGAACCACCTCTACTGCTTCCCCCACTCAGCAAGCGGTAGTCCAGAACAACAGTTTGGTGGTTAAAATGCTAAAGAGCAGTGTGACCGATGTGCGCCAGCCCGTTTGGGATTTGATGATGAAAAACATCTATAATACTGGAGCTTATCAGATTGCAAAAGAGGATTTTAAACTCAATATTTTTTATACCGATCCGAGTCCGATCAACTATATCAATCCCATTGCAAACGATATTTGGCCAGAAGAATTAAACCAAAAAATTCTGCTGAATACTTTCCAGTTGGATCGACTCAATGCTTACCGAGACCCTGTAGCTCTCGGGGATGGTTTTTTTGACTTTATCCCTGGAACCACCATTGACCCCGAATTTGGAACGATCATTTTCCCAATGGTTGAACCCTTTGGGGCCTATTTATTTGAGGTGCTGGATGATCCCAACTCCGGAACAGAACAATATGCCGACCCAAATTCCTACAACCCCAATCAGGAAAAATATGTTTTTCAAGAAATGTATGCCTTGACCAAAGCTGCAGCTTTGGAAGCCGCTGAGAAGAATAAATTTCAGATGAAGGGGAGATATACTGCTGAAGGCGGTGATGGGATCCCACTAGGGGCCTTCAATGTTCCTCGAGGGTCCGTACAAGTTCGTGCAGGAGGACGCATCTTGAGAGAAGGTTTGGATTATACCGTCAATTATGATATCGGTCGTGTGAAAATTTTGGACCCCGCCTTAAAAGCTTCGAACACCCCCATTGATATTTCAGTCGAAAACAACTCTTTTTTCAATCAGCAAACCAAACGTTTTTCTGGAGTCAATGTGGTACATCAGGTCAATGAAAATTTTGTTTTGGGTGGAACTCTTTTAAACCTGAGCGAAAACCCCTTAACCCAAAAGGCCAATTATGGAACCGAACCTGTAAATAATACTATGTTTGGGTTCAATACCACTTTTTCAACCGAGCTACCTTTCCTGACTCGACTCATCAACCGTTTACCTAATTTGCAATCGGACACGCCTTCATACCTTTCTTTCCGAGGAGAGGTAGCTCGTCTAAAAACAGGAAATCCAAGGCTCACGCAGTTGCAAGGAGAGGCCAGTGTGTATTTGGATGATTTTGAGGGGGCACAAACCAGTATTGATATTCGATCTCCATTGGCGTGGCGACTTTCCAGTGTACCCATCCAAGGAGTTGATGGCGCTATGGCCCAAGGATTAGAAAGTGGCTTTCACCGAGCAAAATTGGCCTGGTATACCATCGATCCGATTTTTTATACGACCAGTCGTCCGAGTGCATTGGACAATAATTCCATCTCTTTAAATACGACTCGGCGTATTTTTATTCAAGAAATTTTTCCAGAACAAGACTTGGTTCAAGGAACTACCACGGTTCAGAATACCTTGGATTTGGCCTATTATCCGACCGAAAAAGGACCTTACAATAATGCCCCTAATGTTCAATTCGATTCCCAACCGCAAACACACTGGGGAGCGATTATGCGCCCATTAAGTGCTACGAATTTTGAACAATCCAATGTAGAATTTATAGAGTTTTGGTTATTGGATACTTTTTCTGATTTGGAGGCCCCTACAGATGATTTAGGGCAATTGGAATTCCACTTGGGGAACCTTTCAGAGGATATATTGGCCGATGGACGGAAACAATTTGAAAACGGTCTGCCCGGAGCCAATTCCGATACGGCGGTTTATGAAACCGCATGGGGGAAAGTCCCTTCGGGACAATCTCTTTTATACGCCTTTAATACGGATGCTAACGATCGACCTTTGCAAGATGTTGGGTTGGATGGGTTAACGGATGCAGAAGAAGCTCAGATTTACGATCAGAACAACACCGACGACCCTGCGGGAGATAATTATGAATATTTTGTGCAAGCCAGCGGGAATCTCTTGGAACGCTACAAAAAATATAACGGAACCCAAGGGAATTCTCCTTTAGCATTTTCGGATACCAATCGAGGAAGCACGACTGAACCTGATACAGAAGACATCAATCGGGATCAGAGCATGAATACCATTGAAAGTTATTTTTCCTATCAGATTCCAATTCGCAAAGCAATGCAAGTAGGGAACCATCCTTTTGTGACCGATGTTCGGGAGGAGGTACAGGTGAGACTCCCCAACGGTCGAAATCTGACTACCCGCTGGATACAATTCAAGATTCCGGTACAAAAACAATATTATCAGGGCACTTCGTTCCAACCCTTCTTTGAAGCTGTCAATGGGATTAATGATTTGCGTTCCGTCCGATTCATGCGGATGTTACTCAAAGGCTTTGATCAGCCTGTGGTGTTGCGCTTCGGGACATTAGATTTGGTGCGTGGAGACTGGAGACGCTACCAGCAAGCCTTAAACCCGGATGAGGTCGATTATTTGGGGACTACGGTAGACATCAGTACAGTCAATATTCTCGAAAATGAGAATCGAGTTCCGATTAATTATGTATTGCCTCCAGATATCCGAAGGGAACAAGTGAACAACAATAACACCATTGTTCGTCAAAACGAGCAAGCACTTTCTTTCCGGGTCAATCAGTTGCGTCCACGAGATTCCCGAGCCGTATTTAAAAATGTAGATTTAGATTTAAGACAATACAAAAAACTGCGAATGTTCCTGCACGCAGAATCCCTCCCGGGAAGAGACGAATTGCCCGGGGCGGGTGCTACAAGTGAATACAACAACCGAGTGGTCGCATTTATTCGTTTGGGAACCGATTATAAAGACAATTATTATCAAATTGAAATTCCCTTAAAGCCTACCGCATGGGATACGGAAACTTCGAATCGATATACGGCAGAACAGGTTTGGATTCCGGAAGAAAACGCTTTGGAAGTCCCCCTGGAATGGTTGACTCAGATGAAGTCTAAAGCAATTGGTTCGGCCAGTGCTGCCCGGGTGGCCTATTACGATCAGGAATTAAATCGCATCCAAGAATTTGATCCAATTGGTGGCCTCCCGGGAGATAAAAAATACAAATTGGCCATTAAAGGAAACCCCACCTTAGGGGCCATTCGAACCCTAATGATTGGGGTTAAAAATCCAGGTGATCCCTCCGGTAGGGATTTGTCGGGCGAAGTGTGGTTTAATGAACTTCGCATTTCGGGAATCGACAACAAAGACGGCTGGGCTGCGGTAGGGGCTTTGGATGTAAACTTAGCCGATTTTGCGGATGTATCTGCCACAGGGCGCTACACCTCTATTGGGTTTGGAGCTTTAGACCAGAGCCCGAATCAAATTCAGCGGGAAGGTTTAAAACAATATGACTTAGTGACCAATGTAAACGTGGGGCAACTGTTCCCACAAAAATGGGGCTTGCAAATTCCCTTAAATCTCAATACCGGAGTAACAACCATTAGTCCTGAATACGATCCGGTATATCAGGATTTAAGATTGGAAGACCGATTGGAAGCTGCCGAAACGCCTCAGCAACGAAAACGTATCGAAGAACAGGCCGTAGAGTATTCCGAGCGAAACAGTATCAGTCTCATCGGTGTTCGAAAGAATAAGACAGGCAACGGAAAAACACGTCTATACAGCCCCGAGAATTTTGATTTTTCGTATGCTTATAATCGAGTAGCCAGTCGAAATTTTGAAATTGAAGACCAGCAACAGATTCAAATGAATTTGGGAGCCAACTACCAATACAGCTTCCCTAAAAAAGAAATTCAGCCGTTTAAAAACACTAAGTTTTTAAAGAAAAAATACTTGCAATGGCTTCAACAATTTAATTTCAATTTATTGCCCAGTAACCTCTCGCTGCAATCACAGGTCAACCGAAATTTAACCCATCAACGGTTTCGGGAGGTTTTTCAACCGGGAGTGGAGCAGTCGATTCAGCGTGCGATGCCCAGTTTGCAACAACGAAATTTCTTATTCGATTGGGAGTACAATTTAAACTATAATCTCACCCAGTCTTTGCGCTTAAATTTTACGGGTGCAACGAATAATATTTTAAAGTTTACAGAAACAGAACTCGCTACAAGTGATGCTCCTCAAAAGGAAATTTGGGAAGGGGTCTGGAATATGGGCACGCCGAACCAATATTTCCAAACGTTGAGTTTAAATTATCGCCTCCCTTTTCAGTATATCCCAATATTAAGTTTTATTAATGCCAACTATAACTATACTGCAGATTTTAACTGGCAGCGTGGATCGGATGTCTTAGGCGATGTGACCGCAGCCAGCGGAGAGACCTTAGGCATCGTGAATACCGTACAAAATGCTAATACCAAAACCCTCTCTGGGGACATGAGTTTTGAACGCCTCTACACGGCCTTGGGGATTAAACCCAAACCAACCGCATTTAACCAGAGATTGGCACAAAAGACAGCGGTTCAGGACAGTACCAAGCCTAAATCGGAAACCTTAAAAAAAGTACTGAAGGGTATGATGGGGGTTCTGGACAAGTTTAAACGCGTACAGTTTAACTACGCGGAGAACAATGGTACGGTGCTTCCCGGCTATTTACCTCAGGTAGGTTTCGGGCAATGGAATATTCCCCAATGGCAATTTATTTTTGGAGATCAAACGGATATCCGATATGCCACTGCCCAGCGGGGTTGGCTAACCGAATTCCCGGATTTTAACCCCACCTTTACGAAAGTACACAACAGCAAACTCACCCTCTCGGCACAGTTGCAACCCCTTAATGGCTTGTTGGTAGAGCTTAATGCCGAGCGTAATTATTCCGAAAACACCAATGAAAATTTCCGAGTAGAGCAGGGGCGTTATCAGGCATTAAACCCTAATACGACTGGAAATTTTGGGATTTCCACCTTGTTGATTCGAACAGCTTTTAGGAAGGTTGACAAAGATTTCAACCCTAATTTTGAACGCTTTCGTGACTATCGGGCAACGGTGGCTCAACGTCTGGCTTCTAGCCGTGGAGTTGGGGGAGAAGCGGCCAATGATTTCCCCGAAGGCTATGGCCCTAACCAGCAAGAAGTGATGATCGGGGCATTCCTTGCTGCCTATACGGGAGGGGATCCGAAGACGATGGATTTAAATCCAGTCCGTAAAACTCCCTTACCGAATTGGAATTTAAAATATACCGGCTTAATGCAAATCAAGTCCTTGCAAAAAATATTCAATCGTTTTTCGTTAAGTCACGGTTATCGATCCAGCATTACCCTTAACAGTTTCCGGACGAATTTGGATTATGACCTTGCAGCATTAAATCAGAAAGACCCCGCAGGGAACTTTTTATCGGAACGCATCTACGCTAATGTAAATTTGGTAGAGCAATTCAATCCGTTGGTAAGGGTTGATTTTGAATTAAAAAACTCCCTGAACTTACTCATGGAAATGAAAAGAGACCGCGCTCTTTCGTTGAGTTTAGACAATAGTCTGTTAACCGAAACCAGCGGAAACGAGTTTATCTTAGGAGCTGGCTATCGCTTGCAAGACCTGCGTTGGCGCACTCGTTTTGGGGGTCGAAGGGTGACTTTGAGTGGAGACCTCAATTTAAAAGCCGATGTCAGCTATCGCACCAATTTAACCGTCCTTCGAAATTTGGAATACGACAACAATCAAGTGACCGCCGGACAAACGCAAATGTCAATTAAATTTACAGCCGACTACGCCTTGTCCAAAAACTTAACGGCCTTGTTTTTTTACGATCATAATTTTTCTGAATTCGCCGTGTCCACAGCTTTTCCACAAACCAGTATCCGTTCTGGATTTACAATTCGCTATAACTTCGGAAACTAGAGTTTTTCGCTTTCCGAAAATCTACTACTTTCGTAAAAAAAAGAACGATGCACTATCCTGAAGACTTATTCTACACCAAAGACCACGAATGGGTAAAAATCGAAGGCAGCCAAGCCACCGTTGGAATCACTGACTTCGCTCAAGGCGAATTGGGCGATATTGTTTATGTCGAGGTAGATACGGAAGGCGAAACTTTGGAGGCCGAAGAAGTTTTTGGGACGGTGGAAGCCGTTAAGACCGTTTCCGATCTCTTCATGCCCTTAGCGGGAGAAATTATCGAATTTAATACGGCATTGGAAGAAACTCCTGAGGATGTAAACGAAAGTCCCTACGAAAAGGGTTGGATGATTAAAATCAAATTGGCCGACGATGCCGATACCAGTAGCCTTTTGAATGCAGCAGCTTACCAAGAGCTTATCGGAGCCTAAGCTTTATCGCATAGTAGCAATTTTTTTAACCTTGGCTTCGTTGGCGTTGAGTTTAACTCCAGGCGATCCTACCAAAATTTCTACCATTCCCCATTTGGATAAACTGATTCATCTGGGAGCATATGCCAGTTTGTATGGGGCCTACTGGTATGGATTTATCAGTCCAAATAAAAAACACCACAGCTTACCACTTGCCCTTGGAATTTGTTTCTACAGTGGGAGTTTGGAAGTACTCCAGAGTTGGATGGATTTGGGGCGAGAAGGAGACTTTTGGGATTTTGTTGCCAACAGCTTTGGTATTTTTTTTGTATATTTTGGGGTGCGATTACTTCGGTAGTCCACACAACCCCAAAATTGCCTACTTATGAATCCCAAAAAAAATCCCAAACACGACCTTAATCGCTATTCCGGTCTTTTTTTTTCGTTTGGTCTGGTCCTGACACTTTTTATTAGCTGGCAAGCCATTGAATGGAAAAAATATGAGCGCACCAACTACGATTTGGAAACCCTTAATGTCTTAGAGGAAGAGGATGAAGAAATTCCCATCACTGAACAAATCAAAACGCCCCCACCCCCGCCTCCGGCTCCTGAGGTAATTCAAATTGTGGAGGATGAAGAAGAAATAGAAGAAACTGTAATTGAATCAACGGAGACCGATCAGGAAGAGATCATTGACGTTGAGGAAGTAGATGTGGCCGAAGAAATTGTAATGGAAGACGTTCCTTTTGCCGTGATCGAAGATGTGCCTATTTTCCCGGGCTGCGAAAAAGTAAAGAAAAGCGAGCGGCGCGATTGTTTCCAAAAAAAAATCGACCAGCACATTCGTAAAACCTTTCGATATCCCGAGATTGCTCAGGATATGGGGATCCAGGGGAAGGTATATGTCACTTTTGTGATCGATAAAGACGGTTCGATTATCAATATCAACTCACGAGGACCAGACAAAAATTTGACAAAGGAAGCCGAGCTAATTATCCAGGCACTCCCAAAAATGATCCCCGGAAAACAAAGAGGAAAAGCGGTTCGAGTGCCCTTTAGCGTCCCCATTACTTTTCGGTTGCAATAAGCCCCAAGAGTTGCCGGGAGAATTCATCTCGATTAATTCGGGAGGATTTCGGTTATTTTTGTAGTTTAGTCCAGTTTTGAATTAAAAAAAATTACTAATCGCATATGCAGCCGAAGAAAAATCCGAAAGCCGATTTGTCGCGTAATTCAAGCTTGTATTTTGTTATAGGCTTGGCGTCCATTTTATTAATTACATGGCAAGCGATCGAGTGGAAAACTTACGATAAAAGTATGTATGGCT
>JBMYNJ010000025.1:0-19591 GCA_049598145.1 Flavobacteriaceae bacterium
CGACGTTTATCGCGAGGGAATGGAGGAAGATGTGGAATTGTCTGAGTTTAGCGATGAAATTGAGGCTTGGGTGATTGAAGAATTTAATAAGGTAGGTCTGGATACGGCCAAGAGCGTCTTGGAACTCACAGATGAAGAATTAATAAAACGCACCGATCTTGAAGAGGAAACGATTAAAAACATTAAAAAGATTCTGAGCGAGGAATTTGAAGATTAAGCCCATCAGAATTTTTATACTTTTGCCACGAATAAAAACAATTTATGCCTGATATACCTAGCATACGACTCAACAAAGTCCTTCGAGAATTGAATATTTCTTTGGATCGTGCTGTGGAACATCTCCATGCGGAAGGCCACAAAATTGATGCCCGACCAACGACTAAGATTTCTCAAGAAGTTTATCAGGTGTTGCTTGATGAGTTTGAAACGGATAAATCCAAAAAGGATGCTTCCCAGGAAATCAGTGAAGAAAAGCGGAAAGAAAAAGAAGAAATTCGCCTGAAACAGGAAGAGAAAGAACGTCAGCGTCAGACTCAAATCCAACAGCAACAAGAGGTTATAAAAGCCAATCGCACATTGGAAAAACCCAAACCTGTTGGAAAAATTGATTTAGAACCCAAAGCGGCTCCCAAACCTCAGGAAACTGAACAAACCGAAAAAGAAAGTCCAGCTCCTGCGCTAGAAACTCTAAAAGAAGCAACTACAATACCCCCAGCTGAGCCTGAAACTTCTTCAGTTCCTGCTGAGCCCAAAGCTGGTAATGCAGAAACTGCTGAAAAAACTGAAGAAAACGAAGCGATTAAGACCCAATATCAAAAATTAAGTGGCCCAAAAAAAACCGGCCAAGTGATTAATTTGGACGTCTTAAAGGAAAAAGAAGACAATGTTCAGGAAGCGAGGAAGCGAAAGCGTAAACGGATCAGCAAAAACACGGGAAGTGGTGCCAAACCTCAGGGCAATCGTCAACAAAATAAAAGTCAACGTAAGGAGCCGCTAAAGAAGGTGGAACCCTCTGAAGAAGACGTCCAAAAGCAAATCCGGGAAACTCTTGAAAAACTTCAGGGAAAGTCAAGCAAATCCAAAGGAGCCAAATATCGCCGTGATAAACGTTCTCAACACCGACAAAAGAGTGAGGAGGAAATTGCACAAGCCGAAGCAGCCAGTAAAACCCTCCAAGTGACAGAATTTGTAACCGTGGGTGAAATCGCAACTTTGATGGACATCAGTAGTACAGAAATTATTTCTGCTTGTATGTCCCTAGGGATTATGGTGACCATGAACCAGCGTTTGGATGCTGAAACCTTGAGCATCGTTGCGGATGAATTTGGCTATGCGGTTGATTTTGTCAAAACTGAACTTGAGGAAAACATCCAAGAAGAAGAAGATACTCAGGACGATCTTCAGTCTCGGGCTCCCATTGTTACTGTTATGGGGCATGTCGATCACGGGAAAACTTCTTTATTGGATTTTATTCGCAAAGAAAATGTGATTGCAGGAGAGTCGGGAGGAATCACCCAGCACATCGGAGCTTATTCTGTTACGCTTGAAAAAGGACAACAAATCACATTCTTAGATACTCCCGGTCACGAAGCTTTTACGGCCATGCGTGCCCGTGGAGCACAGGTAACTGATATTGCTATTATTGTGGTAGCTGCAGATGACGACATCATGCCGCAAACCAAAGAAGCGATTTCTCATGCTCAAGCAGCTGAGGTGCCCATAGTTTTTGCGATCAACAAAGTAGATAAGTCAACGGCCAATCCCGATAAGATTAAAGAAGGCCTTGCAGGAATGAATCTAATGGTGGAAGATTGGGGCGGAAAAGTACAGTCCCACGATATCTCCGCACTCAAGGGAACGGGTGTAACAGAATTATTAGAAAAAGTATTGCTCGAAGCAGAACTATTGGAATTAACGGCCAATCCCAAGCGCCGTGCCAAAGGAACTGTGGTAGAAGCATTTTTGGATAAAGGACGCGGCTATGTATCCACTGTATTGGTGCAAACCGGGACCTTAAGGGTAGGCGACTATCTTTTGGCTGGAAAAAATAGCGGAAAAGTAAAAGCGATGTTCGATGAGCGGGGGAATAATTTAGATGAGGCTCCGCCCTCCACTCCTGTGTCTATTCTAGGTTTAGACGGTGCTCCCCAGGCCGGAGATTCATTCAGTGTGCTTGAAGACGAAAGAGAGGCGAAACAAATTGCCGCTAAACGGACCCAACTGCAGCGAGAGCAAAACGTACGAACACAACGTCACATTACTTTGGATGAAATTGGACGACGTATTGCTTTAGGGGATTTTAAAGAACTCAATATTATTCTCAAAGGGGATGTAGACGGATCAGTTGAGGCCTTGACAGATGCTTTCCAAAAATTATCTACCGAAGAAATACAAGTGAATATTATCCATAAAGGTGTGGGAGCGATAACAGAATCGGATGTGCTTTTGGCTTCAGCATCTGATGCGATCGTTATTGGGTTTAACGTACGTCCAATGGGGAATGCGCGTGTCATTGCCGAAAAAGAAGAGATTGATATCCGTTCCTATTCCATCATCTACGATGCCATCAACGATGTAAAAGATGCTATGGAGGGTCTTTTATCTCCAGAAATGAAAGAAGAAATTACGGGAACGGCAGAAATTCGCGAAACTTTTAAGATTTCTAAAGTGGGAACGATCGCCGGTTGTATGGTAACTTCCGGAAAAATATACCGAAATTCCGGAATTCGAATCATTCGAGAAGGGGTGGTAATCTATACCGGAAAATTAGCCTCTCTTAAACGTTTTAAAGACGATGTTAAAGAAGTGTCGAAAGGCTACGACTGTGGTTTACAGGTCCAAAATTATAACGACATCCAGATTGAAGATGTTTTGGAATGCTTCCAAGAAGTAGCGGTCAAGAAAAAGCTTTAACCGCTTTATTGTTGTTCAATTAAAAACGACTCAGGAAATTCTTTTTTTACTTGTAAAAGCACTTTTGTGGCCTGTCCCTTAAATTTAAAACGGCCTAATTGTACTTTGTAATTTGGAGTTTCAAAAGTGAAAAATGAAGGTAAATCCGGAAATTTTTCTTCGGCTAAGATTTGAATTTCTTTCGCTGCTTGGTGTCCCCCATTGAATAATTGTATGGTAAAATAATGCCGTTGAAATTTTTGTTGATTGATTAAAATCCGTTCGGCTACCATACGATTTACGACAGAATCTTGCACTATTTGTGGTTTAGACTGTTGTGCCGAACAGAGACCGCTTACCCAAAAAAAAGTTAAACAAAATAGCCGCAGCATGAACTTAATTTTTTACAAAGAAATAAATTCTTCGCTAGTTTCTATTTAGAATTATTATAAATTAATTTTTTCCCAAAGCCTCTTTTTTTCTTACGGACGCAATGCAGTAAATTTGTGCGAGGATTTAGAATTTATAGTTTGCAAACTAATACATATTTAGGACGAATGATTAGGGTAATTCTTCAGGTGAAAGCCTTCGGTTATCCCCTATTAGTACTCTTCAGTTTTATGATCTCAGCTGGGCTTCAAGCTCAAGATGATCCAGCCGTTGCCGCAGGGAAAAAACTATTTAACGCCAACTGCGCTGCCTGCCATAAACTGAACAAGAAAGCAGTAGGACCTGCACTACGTGGGGTAACAGACAAGTACGAAAAAGAATGGCTATACAGCTGGATTAGAAACAGTTCGGCCATGATTAAAGATGGAGACCCACAGGCGGTTGCCATTTGGGAAGAGTACAATCGTTCAGCCATGAATGCTTTTCCACAATTTTCCAATGAGGATATCGACAATATTCTGGCCTACACGAACTATATTCCACCAGCACCCGTTGCAGCGGTGGCTGCGCCCCAAGCTGCTACTCAGGGGAGCTCTGTTGGGGATCAGTTTATCTTGGCCGCCCTTGCTTTGGTATTCACCATTTTGGTCATCATGCTTTTGTTGGTTCAAAAGACCCTTATTAAAATTGCAGCAGCCAGCGGAGTAGATATTACGCCAATCGAGAAACCTAAACGCACCCCCATTTGGCAAGCTTTTGTCCAGAATCAGTTTGCAGTATTCTGCACTGTGGTCTTTTTGCTGCTTTCAAGCGCCTACTTCGTTTATGGTTATTTGATGCAGGTTGGGGTAGATCAGGGTTATGCACCCATTCAGCCGATTCACTATTCTCATAAAATCCATGCAGGCGCCAACCAAATTGAATGTAAATATTGTCATTCCTCTGCACGAGTTTCGAAACATTCTGGGATTCCATCCTTAAATGTTTGTATGAACTGTCATCAGAATATTGCTGAATACAACGGGGAAGAAGACCTCGAAAATGGATACACCAAAGATTTCTACACCAATGAAATTAAAAAACTATACGCAGCTGTAGGATGGGATGAAGAAACCCAAAGCTATACCGGCGAGTCGAAACCTGTGAAATGGGTTCGCATCCACAACTTGCCGGATTTTGTATACTTTAATCACGCTCAGCACGTGCAGGTCGGACAAATCGAATGTCAAAAATGTCACGGACCCGTGGAAGAAATGGAAATCATGTATCAGCACTCCACATTGACCATGGGTTGGTGTATTAACTGTCACCGAGAAACCAATGTACAAGTGGAGAGTAATGAATACTACTCTAAAATCCACGAGGAGTTGTCTAAAAAATATGGAGTTGAAAAACTTACCGTGGCACAGATGGGTGGTTTAGAATGCGGTAAGTGTCACTATTAAAAATGCTCAGTTTATAGAATTTAACTATGGCATCAGAGAAAAAATATTGGAAAAACATCGAGCAACTGGATACGGAAAATGCTTCCCTTCAGGTGCTTGAACAACGAGAATTTGCTGAGCAATTATCCGTAAACGAACAGCAAACAGAATCAGAGGATTCTTCTGCCACCAGCCGAAGAGACTTTTTAAAACTTGCGGGCTTTAGCACGGCTGCGGCCACTTTAGCGGCTTGTGAAGGGCCTGTGATCAAGTCGGTCCCTTATGTCGTGCAACCGGAACAAATTCGTCCCGGAGTGGCAAATTATTATGCCTCAGCGATAGCCGATGGTTTTGATTTTGCTTCGATCTTAATTAAAACTCGTGAAGGCCGCCCGATTAAAGTAGAAAGTAATAAAGATGCTGCCGTTTTAGGATCGGCCAATGCACGGGTACATGCTTCGGTATTATCGATGTATGACACCCAAAGACTTCAAGGACCCCAAGCCAATGGAGCAGAAATCAGTTGGGACGACTTTACCTTACAGCTTCAAGCTCAATTAGAGGCTTTGGCGGCTAGTCAAAAGCGCGTGGTGCTTCTAACCCAAACAATTCCCAGCCCCACAACACAAAATATAATTAACGACTTTCGAGCCAAATACTCCAATGTGGAACATTTGACTTTTGATGCTGTTCCGTCTAGTGCTGCGATTCAGGCTTTCGAAAATATTTACGGCCAACGAGCTCTACCCGATTACGATTTAAGCCAAGCCAAAGCTATCGTGGCTATTGGGGCCGACTTTCTTGGAGATTGGCAAGGAGGCGGATACGAAGCTGGATATGCCCAATCGCGTATCCCTCATAAAGATCACGGCAAAGCACAGATGTCTTGGCACATGCAAGTCGAGTCGAATATGTCCCTATCAGGGGCTAATGCGGATAAACGTATTCCCAGTACTCCAGGGCAGCAAATGAATTTTTTAGCAGCCCTCTACGCTGAGCTATCCGGAACTGGAGTTAAGGTTTCTTTGGATGATTCCATGAAAGCTGCCGTTTCCAGCGCAGCCAAAAAACTCCGCAAGCACGCGAAGCATTCGGTAGTTCTTTGTGGTTTAGAAGATGTCGCCGCTCAGGAAGTAACATTAGCCATTAATGGACTTCTGGGATCTGAATTGATAGATGTAACTGCTCCACGGAAAATTCGGCAGGCCAAAGTCAGCGAAATTGATGCTTTAACAGCGGATTTAAAAGCCGGAAAAATTGCGGGACTGATCACCGCTGGGATCAATCCTCTTTATACGATGGCTGACGCAGCTGAAATATCAAAGGCAGTTGCTGCTCTTGAACTTTCTGTTGCATTTTCAATGAAATTAGATGAAACAGCCTCTCAAGTTAAATACGTGGCGGCGACCCCCCATTATTTAGAAGCTTGGGGCGATTATGAATTTAAAGTAGGGCATTATGCACTAGCGCAGCCCACTATAAAGCCATTATTTGATACCCGACAATTTCAGGATGTCCTTTTAAATCTCATAGGTTCAGAGACTACTTATTATGAAGCGATACAGAGCTATTGGAAAGCCAATATTCTCAACGGTGCTTCTTGGAATCAGACCTTACACGACGGATATTTTACTGTGGCAAATGAAACTGCAGTACCGCTTCAGACTCCAGAGGTTTCTGCTCAATTAGCGAGTCTTTCTCAGTCAACGGAAGGGATGTCTCTTGTCCTCTACACCAAAACAGGTATGGGAGATGGGCAACAGGGCAATAACCCTTGGTTACAAGAATTTCCAGATCCAATCACCCGAGTGTCTTGGGATAACTACTTGACGGTTTCTCATACAGATGCTAAGCGATTAAATTTAATTAATGAAAACACTTCCAATGGAGCGCTTAACGGAAGTTATGCGACCATACAAGTAGGAGATAGAAAACTGACGGCACCTGTATTAATCCAGCCGGGACAGGCTGTCGGTACCGCAGGACTTGCCTTAGGATTTGGAGAGCGTTTAGGCCTCCAAGAACAAATGCAGGTGGGCGTTAATGCCTACCCGTTGTTTCAAGGGTTTAATCCAGTACAGCAAGTCCGTATCACAGCGGCCTCCGGAACCCATGAATTTGCTTGTGTTCAGCTCCACAATACCCTTATGGGACGTGGGGATATTGTAAAAGAAACAACGCTCGAAATATTCAATACTAAAGACAAAAACTATTGGAATGCGATTCCAAAAGTGTCCAAAAACCACATCGAGATGGAGGTTACTACTCCGGATGTGGATATGTGGCAAGAATTCGATCGTTCCATTGGGCACCACTTTAATCTTTCAATCGACTTAAATGCTTGTACGGGTTGTGGCGCTTGTGTAATTGCTTGTCATGCAGAAAATAATGTCCCGGTAGTTGGGAAGACCGAGATTCGCAAATCTAGAGATATGCACTGGCTTCGGATCGATCGCTACTATTCATCTGAGACCTCCTTTAAGGGGGATATCGAAACCAAAGAAAATATTGCAGGTCTAGGCGACTCTCTAACCACTTTTGGGGAAATGGAATTGGCCTCTGAGAATCCTCAAGTAGTTTTCCAACCCGTGATGTGCCAACATTGCAACCATGCTCCTTGTGAAACGGTGTGCCCGGTGGCGGCGAGTTCTCACGGGCGCCAAGGACAAAATCACATGGCCTACAACCGTTGTGTTGGAACACGTTATTGTGCTAACAACTGTCCTTATAAAGTACGTCGTTTCAACTGGTTCTTGTATAACAAAAATGATGAGTTTGACTTCCATATGAACAACGACCTTGGTCGTATGGTACTCAACCCTGATGTAGTGGTTCGCTCCCGAGGAGTTATGGAGAAATGTTCCATGTGCATCCAAATGACGCAGAAGTCCATTTTAGACGCAAAACTTGAAGGACGCCAGATCAAAGACGGGGAATTCCAGACCGCATGTAGCAATGCATGTGACTCTGGGGCTATAGTTTTTGGAGACATTAACGATAAAGACAGCCAAGTGGCTGCCCTAAAAGAAGATGACCGAATGTATCACTTGCTCGAGCAAATCGGCACGAAGCCCAATGTGATGTATCAAGTCAAAGTACGTAACACAGAAGCATAATACAGTATAATTTAAACTATGGCATCGCATTACGAAGCACCGATTCGAAAACCCCTAGTGACAGGGAATAAGAGCTATCACGATGTGACGGTTGATATTGCCGCACCCGTGGAGGGCAAAGCCAATCGTCAGTGGTGGATTGTTTTTGGAATCGCATTAACAGCTTTCTTATGGGGGCTGGGATGTATCATTTACACCATTTCCACCGGAATTGGAACCTGGGGTTTAAATAAAACAGTCGGATGGGCCTGGGATATCACCAATTTTGTTTGGTGGGTAGGTATTGGTCACGCAGGAACGCTCATTTCTGCAGTACTTTTGTTATTCCGACAAAAGTGGAGAATGGCGATCAACCGTTCTGCTGAGGCGATGACGATTTTCTCTGTTATTCAAGCAGGATTGTTTCCCATTATTCATATGGGGCGTCCTTGGTTAGCATATTGGGTATTGCCTATTCCAAACGGTTTTGGTTCGCTATGGGTGAACTTTAACTCTCCTCTGTTGTGGGATGTATTTGCCATTTCAACCTATTTGTCGGTCTCTTTGGTATTCTGGTGGACCGGTCTCTTGCCAGACTTCGCAATGATCCGCGATCGAGCAGTCAAACCATTTCAAAAGAAAATTTACAGTTTGTTGAGCTTCGGCTGGTCTGGACGAGCTAAAGATTGGCAACGTTTCGAAGAGGTGTCTCTTGTTTTAGCCGGTTTGGCAACTCCTCTAGTACTTTCTGTACACACGATTGTATCTTTTGACTTTGCCACCTCGGTTATTCCCGGATGGCACACGACTATTTTCCCACCTTACTTTGTGGCTGGGGCCATATTTTCCGGATTTGCCATGGTAAATACACTTTTGATCATCATGCGTAAAGTAGTGAATATGGAAAACTATATCACGATCCAGCACATAGAGTTGATGAATATCGTGATTATGATTACGGGCTCTATTGTGGGAGTTGCATACATTACAGAATTATTTATTGCCTGGTATTCTGGTGTGGAGTATGAGCAATATGCCTTCTTAAATCGTGCCACCGGACCTTATTGGTGGGCCTACTGTTCGATGATGACTTGTAATGTATTTTCCCCACAGTTTATGTGGTTTAAAAAACTTAGAACATCAATTATGTTCTCTTTTATTATTTCAATTGTGGTCAATATTGGGATGTGGTTTGAGCGTTTCGTGATTATCGTAACTTCCTTACACCGAGACTATTTACCCTCATCGTGGACCATGTTTTCACCCACCTTTGTAGATATTGGAATCTTTATTGGAACGATCGGATTTTTCTTTGTCTTATTCCTTCTTTATGCGAGAACCTTCCCGGTAATCGCTCAGGCAGAGGTCAAGACCATATTAAAATCCTCTGGGGATAATTATAAAAAATTAAGAGAAGCAAATGAGTAGTCAAGTAATACACGCATTATACGACGACGACGACGTATTGCTAAAAGCCGTAAAAGAGGTTCGTGCTGAGAAACATCATATCGAAGAGGTCTATACCCCTTTTCCAGTTCACGGCTTAGACCACGCCATGGGAATGGCGGAAACCCGAATTGCGATCATGGCTTTTATTTATGGGATAATCGGCTTTTCAGTTGCCGTGATTATGATCAACTACATCATGATTGTGGACTGGCCCCAAAATATCGGAGGGAAGCCCAGTTTTTCCTTTTTGGAAAACATGCCGGCTTTTGTTCCTGTGATGTTTGAAATGACCGTGTTTTTTTCGGCCCATTTGATGGTAATCACATTTTACCTCAGAAGTCGCCTTTGGCCATTTAAGAAAGCTGAAAATCCAAATCCTTTAACTACAGATGACAAATTTTTGATGGAAGTAGCTGTAGGAAAAGACGCGAAAGCATTAAAAGAATTATTACAAAAAACAGGGGCTATCGAAGTGAGCCTTCTCGAAAAATAGGAACGGATGAAAAAATTTCTACTTTTTGGAACCTTATTGATTTTAGGAATCTCAACCAGCTCGTGCTTTGATCCCTCAAGGCCTAACTATCAGTATTTTCCTAATATGTATGAGCCGGTGGGGTATGAAACCTATGCCGATTCCGATGCTTTTGCCAACGGAATTGAAGCACAAATTCCTGTGGAAGGCTCTATTGCACGGGGTTGGCAACCCTATGACTACCCCGACACAAATGAGGGTTACGAAGCGGCCAAAGTAGGGCTGATATCTCCTTTAGCCAATACAGAAGAGCATTTGGCTAATGGGAAAGAATTGTATGGGATCTATTGTGCCGTTTGTCATGGAAAAAAAGGCGATGGCCAAGGCATCTTAATGACAAGAGAAAAGTTTTTAGGGATTCCCAGCTATGCCGATCGTGAGATTACCCCCGGAAGTATTTACCACGTACTGATGTATGGTAAAAATGCCATGGGGTCCCATGCCGGACAAGTGAACGCCAAAGAGCGTTGGCAAATTGCACAGCACGTGATGCAATTGCGTGAAAAATTGATTAAATAATTGAAGGAAGTTTAAGATGAATTACACTTTTCCTGCCCGTTTAAAAATATTTAGCATCGTTCTGATGGTCGTAGGTTTTCTAGGATTGGCCTATGGATTTTTAGCAGCCCCTCACACAGTTTCAGAAGCCCAAGCGATGGTCGCAGATGCGCACCACGGAGGCCATGGTGAGGCAACTGAACACAATACTCATGCTGAGCATAGCGATCATGCTTCCGAGGCTTCGGAAAAACATCACGCAGAAGAGAGCACCCATGGAGATGAACACGCTTCGGCAGAAGCGGTCCATGGCGAAGGGCACGACGACCACGGAGAACACCTTTTACATCAATTACAAAACAGACCCTGGGCTGCTTTGTATGTCGCGGCCTTCTTTTTTATGATGATTGCCCTCGGTGTATTGGCATTTTATGCGATTAATCGCGTAGCACAGGCCGGATGGTCGATTGTATTGTTTCGTGTAATGGAAGGCATCACAGCCTATTTGGTTCCAGGAGCGCTTATTGTCTTTGTAATCTTATTGCTATCAGGCATGCACTTTAACCATTTGTTTATTTGGATGGACCCCGAAGTGGTTGCACATGACAAATTAATTCAAGGAAAAGTATCTTATCTCAACGTCCCTTTCTTTTTAGGGAGAGCATTGTTCTTTATTGCCGGGTGGGGGCTTTATCGCTTTTTCTCTCGGAAGTTTTCTTTGGCACAAGATCAGGCCTCCGATAATAGGAATCACAAAAAAAACTTCCGTATTTCGGCTGGGTTCTTGGTATTCTATATCGTTACCGAATCGATCATGTCTTGGGATTGGATCATGTCTATTGATCCCCACTGGTTCAGTACCCTGTTTGGCTGGTATGTATTTGCCAGTATGTTTGTGACCGGGATCACCACGATCGCGCTGGTGACTATTTATCTTAAATCTAAAGGGTATCTCGATTTTGTTAACGACAATCACATTCACGATTTAGGGAAGTTTATGTTCGGGATTAGCATTTTTTGGACCTATTTGTGGTTTTCACAGTTTATGTTGATATGGTATTCCAATATTCCCGAAGAGGTCACCTATTTCATTACCCGAATTGAAGACTACAACTTGCCTTTCTTTGGCATGTTAGTGATGAATTTTATCTTCCCTTTGTTGATTTTAATGAACAGCGATTACAAACGCACGAACTATTTTATTGTAATGGCGGGTATTGTAATCGTTTTAGGACACTATATGGATATTTTCAATATGATCATGCCTTCCGCTGTGGGAGACCAATGGTTTATTGGAATCCCTGAAATTGGAGGATTTGTATTCTTTTTAGGACTGTTTATATTCGTCGTCTTTAAAGAATTGACTAAAGCACCACTTCTAGCCAGTGGCGACCCTTATATTGAAGAAAGCAAGCGATTTGTCTATTAAATTTCAAAACAAGCTTAAATGACGTCAGCACTATTTTTTATTGTTCTTTTATTGATTGCCGTTTCCATTTGGCAAATATCCAAGATTTTTGAGCTCTCTCAAGCACGTAAAGAACCCACACAGATTGCAGATGACAACGATAACGATTGGAACGGAAAGTTCATGTTAGCCTTTCTTTTCTTTATTTATGGGATCACCATTTTTTCCTTTTGGGCATATAGCGATGTACTCCTTCCTGTGGCTGCCTCTGAACACGGTTCTGAGTACGACAATCTGATGTACATTTCTTTTGTAATCATCTTTATTGTTCAGACGATAACGCAGGCCTTATTGCATTACTACTCATATAAGTATAGAGGGGAAAAAGGAAAGAAAGCCCTATTTTATGCAGATAACAACACCCTAGAGGCTATCTGGACCATTATTCCTGTGATTGTTTTGGCAGGATTAATCCTGTACGGCCTCTACACCTGGACGACCATCATGAATATCGAAGAAAACGAGGATGCCCTGGTGGTAGAGCTTTATGCACAGCAGTTTAACTGGAAGGCTCGTTATGCAGGTGCTGATGGAGTTTTGGGTGATGCCAATGTCCGTTTCTTACAGGATTTTGACGGAAAAAATCTCGTTGGAATCGATGCGACAGACCCCAACGGACTTGACGATATAGTCGTTCAGGAATTGCACTTACCTGTGGGCCGCGAAGTTATCTTTAAAATGCGTTCACAAGATGTATTACACTCGGCTTATATGCCGCACTTCAGAGCACAGATGAACTGTGTTCCGGGAATGATTACTGAGTTTGCATTTACCCCTAACATGACTACCGAGCAAATGCGCCAAACTCCGGAAATGGTCGCTAAGGTCAAAAAAATTAACAAGATTCGAGTCGAGAACAGTAAAGAATTAATCGCCAAAGGAGAAGAGCCTTTGGAACCTTATGTATTTGATTATTTATTACTTTGCAACAAAATTTGCGGAGCGTCTCACTACAATATGCAAATGAAAATTGTGGTGGATTCGCCGGAGGAATATGAAAAGTGGATTAAAAATCAGCAAACTTTCGCACAAGTCATTCAGTAAAACAATATAACACTATATCGATATGTCAACAGTAGCAGCGCACGCACACGAGGAGGATCACGGGCATCATCACAAAGAAACGTTTATCACCAAATACATCTTTAGCCAAGACCATAAGATGATTGCGAAACAATACCTGATCACAGGATTGTTTATGGGAATCATTGGGATTGCGATGTCTTTGTTATTTCGTTTGCAGTTGGCCTGGCCCGAACAACCTTTTGGAATTTTTGAAGTTCTTTTAGGAAAATGGGCTCCCGATGGGGTAATGGACCCCAATGTTTATTTGGCCTTGGTAACCATCCACGGGACCATCATGGTATTCTTCGTATTGACGGCCGGTTTGAGTGGAACCTTTAGTAACCTGTTAATTCCATTACAGATTGGCGCACGCGATATGGCTTCCGGACTTTTAAATATGATTTCCTTTTGGTTATTCTTCCTGTCCAGTGTAATTATGGTGATGTCTCTTTTTGTGGAAGCGGGTCCTGCTGCAGCCGGTTGGACCATTTATCCACCTTTGAGTGCAATTCCACAAGCACAGCCGGGTTCCGGAATGGGAATGACTTTATGGTTGGTCTCTATGGCCATTTTTATTGCTTCTTCCCTTTTAGGTTCGTTGAACTACATTGTGACCGTTATCAACTTGCGAACCAAGGGAATGACTATGACTCGTTTGCCCTTGACTATTTGGGCATTTTTTGTCACAGCAATCATTGGAGTAGTTTCTTTCCCGGTATTGCTTTCGGCAGCTTTACTATTAATTATGGATCGAAGTTTTGGAACTTCTTTCTTCCTTTCGGATATCTTTATTCAGGGGGAAGTGCTCCATTACCAAGGGGGGTCTCCTGTATTGTATGAGCACCTTTTCTGGTTTTTAGGACATCCGGAAGTTTATATTGTATTATTACCAGCTCTTGGCATCACCTCAGAAATCATAGCTACGAACGCCCGTAAACCTATTTTTGGGTATCGAGCGATGGTAGCCTCCATTTTGGCGATTGCTTTTCTTTCTACTATTGTTTGGGGGCACCATATGTTTATTTCCGGAATGAACCCTTTCTTAGGGTCGGTATTTACCTTTACAACTTTATTAATTGCTATTCCATCGGCGGTAAAAGCGTTCAATTATATCACTACGCTTTGGAAAGGAAATTTACAGTTAAATCCTGCGATGTTGTTTTCTATCGGATTGGTTTCAACCTTCATCACCGGTGGATTAACAGGAATTATTCTCGGGGATAGTACCTTAGATATCAATGTACACGACACTTATTTCGTAGTAGCTCACTTCCATTTAGTGATGGGAATTTCGGCTCTTTACGGACTCTTTGCTGGGGTGTATCACTGGTTCCCTAAGATGTTTCGTCGAATGATGAATAAAAACTTAGGATATGTACATTTTTGGGTGACGGCAATTTCCGCTTACGGAGTTTTCTTCCCCATGCACTTTATCGGAATGGCCGGACTCCCGAGACGTTATTATACGAACACAGCTTTCCCATATTTCGATGATTTAGCCAATATTAATGTGTTGATTACTGTATTCGCTCTAATCGCAGGGGCAGCTCAAATCGTTTTCCTTTACAATTTTATTCACAGCATTTTTTACGGAAAACCGACCGAACAAAATCCCTGGCGTTCGAATACTCTGGAGTGGACAGCTCCCATTAAACATATTCACGGGAACTGGGAAGGAAAAATCCCAGAGGTATATCGTTGGGCATATGATTATTCGAAACCTGGACAAGAAGATGATTTCGTTCCACAAAATGTTCCTCTCAAAGAAGGGGAAGAAGAGTTACAACATTAACTTTCCTGACACAAATTATTAAAAGCGACCTTCGGGTCGCTTTTTTTGTGGTTTTAAAGTGCCGTTCAATAAATGTATCTTTGAAAGGATGAATGAAAATTTAGACCCTAACGGGGAGCATTTTTCGAGTGAAGAACACGATATCGATCGGGCTTTACGTCCCCTGAGTTTTGATGATTTTGCCGGGCAAGCAGCAATTCTTGAAAACCTACAAATTTTTGTAGCTGCTGCCAACCAACGGGAGGAAGCCTTGGATCACACCTTATTTCATGGCCCTCCAGGTCTGGGAAAAACAACTTTGGCGCATATCTTGGCAAACGAACTTGGTGCAGGGATTAAACTGACCTCTGGACCAGTGCTGGATAAACCCGGGGACTTGGCGGGACTACTTACAAATTTGCAGCCCCGAGACATTTTATTTATTGACGAAATTCATCGGCTAAGTCCGGTGGTGGAAGAATATTTGTATTCTGCCATGGAGGACTATAAAATCGACATTATGATCGAAACCGGGCCGAATGCTCGAGCAGTTCAAATTCAATTAAACCCGTTTACTTTGGTCGGTGCTACGACTCGGTCGGGGTTATTGACGGCTCCTATGCGTGCCCGATTTGGGATCAGCAATCGGCTGGAATACTATTCTACTGAGCTTCTAGGAACTATCCTGGAAAGAAGCGCAGCCATATTAAAGGTTCCTATAGCCCCCGATGCAGCCGTAGAAATTGCTGGACGAAGCCGAGGAACTCCGAGAATTGCAAATGGATTGTTGCGCAGGGTTCGAGATTTTGCGCAAATCAAGGGCGATGGTGATATCGATCTAAATATCACCCAGTACGCTTTAAAAGCACTTAATGTAGATGCTCACGGGCTGGATGAGATGGACAATAAAATTTTAACCACCTTAATCGACAAGTTTAAGGGGGGGCCCGTAGGGATTACGACCTTAGCTACAGCTGTTGCCGAAAACGGGGAAACCATTGAAGAGGTATACGAACCTTTTCTCATTCAACAGGGTTTTATCGTTCGAACACCACGTGGGCGGGAAGTTACCGAACAGGCCTATCGGCACCTGGGACGAATTAAAGGCAATCAGGGCGGTTTATTTTAAGGATGGGAAAGTCTGTTTTTCATCACAATCTTCCCGCGTGGGAACTGTTAAGAAACAGTAATAAATTGGCCAAAAATCCCATCCCTTTTCATCATAAATGGTTTTCAAAATATGGAAATACTTTAGGAATAAAATTCCTGACAGGAACCAAGGTTATGCTCACCCGAGATCCTGAGGTAGCGGCTCATATCCTTCGAAAAAACCATCGGAATTATTTCAAATCTGACATCACTTCGCATCATTTAGGAAAGTATATTGGTTATGGATTATTGACTTTAAATGGCAATGAATGGCGAGAGGATCGACGATTGCTACAACCCGGCTTTTATAAAAAACGAATCGAACAACTTTACAATCATACAATCCCTAAAACGGTCGCTACTACCTTAGACCGAATTCCTGTTGGGAAAACCGTCGATATCCGTTCTTTTATGAATGAATTGGCTTTTGAAGTCGTCACCAATGCGTTGTTTGATGTTCAAATTGACGAGCTATTGCTCCGTGAAATTCGCGAGATCATCGATTCGGTACAGTTGTATTTTGTAAAAGAAGTTCGTCAACCCCAATGGAATATTTTTAGGATACTGCTGGGAAGGCAAGCTAAAGTTTTTAGGCAGGTTAAACGTATACGTCAGATAATGAATGGTTTAATCGAGGCCAGACTTCAATCCGATACCGTTCATGAAGACTTGTTAGACCTCATGTTAAATTCCAGTTATGAAGATGGGTCTCCCATGGAACGGGAACGCATCATTGATGAGTTGATTATTTTAATTGTAGCAGGACATGAGACTACAGCTAACGGATTGAATTTCATGGTGCACCAATTGGCCCAGAAACCTAAAATTCTTCATAAAGTTAAAGAGGAAGTTCAGGCGGTTGCACACGAACACCTGAGTCCTTACGAACAGCTCAGTCAGATGAATTATGGAAGGGCAGTCGTGCAGGAAACTCTTCGGAAATATCCGCCGGCTTGGATCATAGATCGCAAAGCCTTAAAACTAGATCAGGTGGGAGAAACCTATATTCCTGCCGAAACTTTAATCGCAATTTCCATTATCGAATTGCATCATAACCCCAACTATTGGAAGCTTCCCGAAAAATTTGATCCCGATCGATTTTTAAGTCCACCCCCGCCGGTTTATATTCCTTTCGGGATTGGCCCGAGAATGTGTATCGGGAATCACTTTGCTTTATTCGAAATGATTGAAGTTTTAAGGCAATTGGCCCTGCGTTTTCAATTAAGCACCTCTCAGAAGGATTTAAATCAGATGGCACTGATTACCCTTCAGCCATCGGAGGCCGTTAATATTCATTTCGATTATGCTTAGGGGCCCTACAGATTATACCGCCTGGATTAAGCGTGAAGCAGCTGCTTTGGGATTTTTGTCTTGCGGAATCTCAGAGGCGACTTTTTTAGAAGAAGAAGCACCACGATTGGAACAATGGCTACGGGAGGGACGTCACGGCCAAATGGGTTATATGGAACGCAACTTTGACAAGCGTTTGGATCCACGCCTTTTAGTCCCGGGTGCCAAAAGTGTGGTATCGCTTTTGTTTAATTATTATACCCCGCTGGAACAAAAAGACCCCAAGGCTCCCAAGATTTCTAAATATGCCTATGGACAAGATTATCATAAGGTCTTGAAAAAAAAGCTGAAAGTACTGATGCAAAAAATCAATGCAGCAATTGGGGAAGTCCAGGGGAGGTGTTTTGTGGATTCGGCTCCGGTGATGGATAAGGCTTGGGCAGCTAAAAGTGGTTTGGGTTGGATCGGGAAAAACACCAACTTGATTTCTAAGCAAACGGGTTCTTTTTTCTTTATAGCTGAACTAATTATCGATTTAGAACTAACCCCCGACCCGCCGACAACCGATCATTGCGGCCAATGTACGGCTTGTTTAGATGCTTGTCCAACAGAGGCCTTAACAGCACCTTATCAAATCGATGCGAGCAAGTGCATTTCCTATTTTACCATTGAATTAAAAGAAGAATTGCCCCAAGAATTTCAGGGGCATATGGATAATTGGATGTTTGGATGTGATGTTTGCCAGACGGTTTGTCCCTGGAATCGCTTTGCCAAACCCCATAACGAATCTGCATTCGATCCGCATCAAGATTTGCTAGAACTCAAAGCTTCGCAATGGGAGGAGCTCACGGAGGAAGTATTTGAGAAACTCTTTCAAAAAAGTGCTGTCAAAAGAACCCAATATCAGGGATTAAAACGGAATATCAAGTTTTTAAAGCGCTAAGGCGTTGAGAGCTTTCCCGAATGACTAAGGTTGCAGGAATGATTTCTTTAAAGCTTTCTTGGTTATACGGAGCCTTGTCTAAATTTTGGAATGCTTCGAACATTGCCATGGCTATTCTTTTGGGTCCTTGATCTACGGAACTCAAACTCGGACTGACATTTTCAGATAAGACTGAGTTACTAAAACCCATCACTGCGACCTCTCGAGGGACATCAATACCGGCGCCCTTCAATGCATCAATTGCTCCAATGGCTAAATTATCGTTAATGGCAAAAATCCCATCGAATGGAATTTTCTGCTGTCTTAGGGATTGTACAAAGGCCTTTCCTTGCTCCACTGTCCCATGAGAGGTAACGTATACTAATGATTTTTGGAAAGGGATTTTGGCTGCATCTAAAGCTTCTCGATAGCCCAAAAATCGGTCGATAGAAGTTTGAGCTAATAGGGATACGCGAAAATGCGCAATATTTCGACATCCCTGCTCGATAAGATGATTGGTCGCATTAAAAGCAGCTTTTCGATCGTCGATGTAAAACATGGGACACTTCAACTGTTTGGAGATTTTATCGAATAAAAAAATGGGAATTTTGGATTGCTTTAGGTTTTGTAAATGTTCTGAACCAGCAGTTTCCTGCGTTAAACTCATAAAAATGGCATCCACCCCGAAGTGCATTAAGGTCTCTAAGTGTTTTTTTTCTAAAGCAATACTTTCTTTACTATTCTGTGGAATTATTAATACATTTTTTTGACTGGCTTGTTCGATCAAAGTTTCTAAAACGGTTGAAAAATATAAATTGTTGAATGCGGGCAGAATTACTCCAATGACCCCCGATTTACCTGTCCGTAAACTACTGGCTTTATATTGAGGTTTGTAACCTACTTTTTGGGTGTATGCCAAAATCTTTTTTCGAGTCTGGGGATTTACATCCGTATATCCTTTTAAGGCTTTTGAAATAGTAGCAGGAGAGAGCTTGAGGGCATTTGCGATATCAGTTAATTTCAAATTGGACATTTTGTGGGCTTTTGTTTGCTAAGTTAGCATTTCGAAAACGTTTTCGATGGCTTTTTTAGCAGTTTTAATTAAACGTAAATATTATGTTAATTTTTTATCGTTATTATTGGATCTGCTCTTATAGCATTTGACTTATAAATTTAAATTAACAAAGAATGAAAAACAATCTGATTCAATCATTTCTGACTGTTCTGTTTACAGTTTTCAGTTTTGGAATGTATGCACAGACCGTTAGCGGTCTTGTGACCAGTGCAGACGGACCGCTCCCGGGCGCCACTGTACAAGTGAAAGGAACTAATGTTGGTACAACTACAGATTTTGATGGGAACTTTACCATTGAAGCAGGTGCTGACGATGTTCTCGTAGTTTCCTTTGTAGGTTTTACAACCCAAGAAGTTGCAGTGGGCGGACAGGATTCCTTGAATATTGTCCTTGAAGCCGATAACGAACTTGATGAAATTGTAGTGACGGGTTACGGAACTCAAAAGGAAAAAGAAATTACTTCTGCAGTAGTTAGTGTAGGTGTTGAGGACTTCAACAAAGGTCCTATCAACGACCCGACTCAACTTCTTCAAGGTAAAGTAGCTGGTTTGAGTATTTACAACAAGGGTGG
>JBMYNJ010000026.1:0-18827 GCA_049598145.1 Flavobacteriaceae bacterium
TCCAGCCACCCAAGCAGAAGTGCTCCAAATGACTACACGAAAAGCAGTTTGCCGATCTTCTACAGGAAACTGATCCAATTCTGCTGGTAGCAACCGAGCAAAAATCATGACCCCAAACATCCCTAAAAAGGCAGCCAAAAGACCCCTCCCACCTTCCAGAAAACCAAAAGCCTGCCCCTGACGGGAATTTCCTCCCCAACTGCGAGTGGCTTTAATCATTGCGCCCCAAAACAAAAAAATGGTCGTAAATCCCCAATAGCCGAAAAGAATCTGCAAGCCCAACAGCTCGGGAAAAGTACCCATATATACGCCGCCCAAAGCCGTAGCCAAGAGTGCAGCAGCCAAGAGTTTTCGCGGAGGATAATGATCGGTTATTGCCCCCCCATAGAGATAGGACAACAACGCCACGATTCCATACACCGTAAAGCAGGTGCCCAACTCAAAATTATTGATCTGAAAGGCGCTTAAAAAAGTCGGTCGAAAAATACGAGTCAGTAAAAATGGTAACATAAAAACGGATTCCCCAGCCAAGATCAAGAGGATGATTCTATTGTATCCAAGAGGTCTGGAAAGTGTCTTCATCGGGGTAAAATAAGGATTATTCCCCCAACCATTTAACTTTATCCGCAATCGATTCCGGAGTTCGCTCCGGAGGGGGACCATCAAAATGCCCCAGATAAAAAAGCCCCAAACACTTTTCTCCGGGAGCCATTTCCAGGAGCTCACCCATATCGGCTACCGAAGCCGGAGAACTCCAATAGCCTCCCAGACCCAATTCGGTCGCTTGTAACCACAGATTTTGAACTGCCATGGCCGTGGCGGCAACTTCTTCCCATTCGGGGACTCGTTCTTCAGGGTCTCTTTGCATATTGATCACTATCACTGCGGCGGCCTGCTGGGGTTTTTCCAGTGTTTTTTTGTATTTAAACTCCGAATATTTGACCGCTCGAGATTTGTATTGCTCCGCCAAAAACCTTCCCAATTGGGAACGAAACTCCCCCTGAATCACCTGAAACCGCCAAGGTTCCGTTTTCCGATGGGTGGGCGCCCAATTGGCCGCTTCTAAAAGTTTTTTAAGGGTGGCTTTGGCAATGGGTTTTGCGCTATACTGGGCCGGAAAAATAGAGCGTCTTTGGCGAATGATTGGATTTATGGACATTTATTTTTTTGGGGCAAAATACACAAAAGCGAACGAATAATCGCCTTAGCCCAGCCAACCTTCCCGATCCAAACTGCGGTATTGGATGGCTTCGGCTACATGAGCACTCTGAAGGGTGGAACTCCCTTCCAGGTCGGCTATGGTACGGGAGACTTTAAGAATCCGATCAAAGGCCCGTGCACTGAGCGAAAGGCGTTTCATAGCTTCCTTTAACAATTGTTGACTTTCCGGACGTAGTGCACAATGCTCCCGCAACAGCGGAGTGGTCATCTGGGCATTGTAATGAATTTGCTTTTGTGCCTGAAAACGCTGTTTTTGTCGGGCGCGTGCAGCAACCACCCGTTTGCGGATCTCAGCGGAACTTTCCCCTAAAGGTTTTTCTGCCAATTCCGAAAAGGGTACCGGGCTGACTTCCAAATGCAAATCGATCTGGTCCAAAAGTGGCCCGGATATTTTTCCCAAATAGCGTTGCATTTCTTGAGCCGAATGCTGAATACCTTTCTGGTGGTCGTTAAAGAAACCCGAAGGACTGGGATTCATGCTGGCCACCAACATAAACGAACACGGATAGGTCACCGTAAACCGGGCCCGGGAAATGGTCACTTGGCGGTCTTCTAAAGGCTGCCGTAAAACTTCCAATACCGTACGTTTAAATTCCGGGAGTTCATCCAAAAACAAAACCCCGTTGTGGGCCAGGGAGATTTCTCCGGGTTGGGGATATTGTCCTCCGCCCACCAAAGCCACATCTGAAATCGTGTGATGGGGCGCCCGAAACGGCCGACTGGCCACCAGTACTTGAGCATCCAATCGTCCCACTACACTGTGGATTTTAGTGGTCTCGAGGGCTTCCGATAGGTCCATGGGGGGCAAAATGGTAGGCAGGCGTTTGGCCAGCATCGTTTTTCCGGCTCCGGGAGGACCGATTAAAATAATATTATGCCCACCAGCCGCCGCAATTTCCATACACCGCTTGATGGTTTCCTGTCCTTTGACATCCGAAAAGTCTATTCCATCAAATTTGGCTTGTTGCGCAAAAAGGGCACGCGTATCGATTCGGGTGGGGACTAAGGGGTGCCTTGATCAAAAAAATCGACTACCTCCTGTAAGTGCCGCACCTCATAAACTTCAATTCCCTTAACCATCCCGGCTTCGGCAGCATTTTCCTGCGGGAGGATAAACCCTTTAAACCCTTCGTTTAACCCTTGAATAGCAATAGGCAAAGCCACTTTGATGGGGCGTAGACTCCCGTCTAAGGCAATTTCGCCCATCACTATATAGCGGTCCAATTCCGGGGCTTTGATCTGTTCGGATGCGGTTAAGATCCCAAGAGCAATGGGCAAGTCGTAGGCGGAACCCTCTTTGCGAAGATCAGCCGGAGCCATATTGATGGTAATTTTCTTCCCGGGCAGTTTAAAACCACTGTTATGGAGGGCAGCTGCAATCCGGTAGTTGCTTTCTTTGACGGCATTGTCCGGCAGACCTACCAAATGATAGCCAATCCCGGCATCGATATTGACTTCGATAATAATGGGTTGAGCCGAAATCCCAACCACCGCACTTCCAAAAACGGAGACCAACATGGGGCATGGAGCTTTTTACGAAGGTACGGATCCTTGTTTGAATCCAACAAGATCATAACCCGCTAAACCCTTCTAACCCCTGTTGTAACCATTGGGTATAGGTTTGGGTATCCGTATATTGGATAGGGGTATTTAAAAGGGTTCCATCCGGATGGATCAATACATAATAAGGTTGCGAAGCCGTTTGGAAATTGATCGCCTGAAAAGTGGCCCATTTTTGGCCGATGGTTTCAATCGCTTTAATGCGCCCGTCAGGAAGTTTAAACTGAAAATTTTCGCCTGTGGGGAGGGCTGCTCGGTCGTCTACATAGAGCGAAATTAAAACATACTCGTCTTTAAGCAGCGAATATACCTTGGGATCGGACCAGACATTTTCCTCCATTTTGCGACAGTTTACACAAGCCCAGCCCGTAAAATCAAGTAAAATCGGTTTTTGTGCCGCCAGAGCCGCTTGCTTTCCCGTTTCAAAATCTTTATAACAATTCAGGTTTAAGGGGCACTCGCTCTCCACGGCATAGATGCTGTAAAACTCCGGAGGTGGGAAACCACTCAGAGCCTTCAGTTTGTTGTCTTCAGCTACCAACCCCAAAAATAAATAGGCCGAAAAAGCCAAGGCGACCGTGGCAAAAATTCCTCTGACCTTCCCCAGACGCGCTTTGGGGCCGTCGTGAGGAAAACGAATAATCCCGAAGAGGTAAAGTGTCGTTAAAAAAGTGATCAAAAACCAAATGCCTACAAAAACTTCCCGCTTGAGCAGTCCCCAGTGGGCCACCAAGTCGGCATTGGACAAAAACTTAAGGGCCAGCCCTAACTCTATAAATCCTAAGACTACTTTGACAGTATTGAGCCATCCCCCGGATTTGGGCAGCGCATCCAAAGTCGTAGGAAAGAGCGCAAAAAGGGCAAACGGCAGGCCCAAAGCCAAACCAAAACCGAGCATTCCGGCAGTCAGCTGCATGGCTCCGCCACTGCTAGTGATCGAACTTGCCAAGAGCGACCCCAAAATAGGACCCGTACATGAAAATGAAACAATAGCCAAGGTGAGGGCCATAAAAAAGACCCCTAACAAACCTTTCCATTGGGAGGCTTTGTCGGTATTGGCCCCCCAGGAACTAGGCAGCGTAAGCTCATAAAAACCAAAGAATGAGAAGGCAAAAAATACAAAGACCGCAAAAAAGAAAATATTGAGCACCACATTGGTGGAAATGGTATTCAAAATTTCAGGATCAATAGAATCGATAAAGTGAAAAGGAGTACTCAACAGGCCATAGATCAATACAATAAAAAACCCGTACATGATTGCCTGAAAAACCCCGCGCTTGCGGTTATCCGATTGCTTGATAAAATAGGAAACCGTCAGTGGAATCATGGGAAACACACAGGGAGTAAGTAAGGCTAAAAAGCCTCCCAAAAAGCCTAAGAGAAAAATATTGAAATAGCTATTCCCCTGGCCGTCAGAGCTAGCCGATGAGGTGAGTAGCTCAGTGTTTTTTAAGTTTAATTGCAGGGCTGCCGCTTTTTCATTGTCCTGAGTAGAAAGCTGCTTTTGTGGGCTGGCTTTTGCACTTTCGGAAAAACGAAATTCAAAGGGGTCTTCCCGGAAAATACAAAGCTTATCGTCACAGGCCTGATATATAACAGATCCTTGGATTACATGATCCGGATCATAAACCACTACTTCTTGCATAAACTCCGCTTGTGAATCAAAAAAGACCAGGTCCATTTCAAACACCTTATCAAAAGCGGTGATGGCTTCACTTTCTTTTACATTCCCAATTCTCTTCAAGGCTTCTGAATTTTCGGTAAACTGAAATTCGGTGGGGATTGCTCCGTCTTCAGGAGAATATTGGGAATACAGGTGCCATTTCGGGGCAATGGTGGCTTTAAAATGCAAGCGATAAACGGAGTCGTTCACTTGCTCGACCCGATGGGTCCACTGAACCACCTCGTCTATCTGGGCTGTTGCCAAAGAGGGGATTCCAATAGAAACAATCAGTAAAATGGAGGAAAAAAGAGATTTCATAAGCTTGAGGTTTTAAGGGCGAGGATAGAGGGCGTTTCGGGAGTTGCGACAAAGCGTCGGTCGCAACGGTGGCCTACCACCCACACAATTTTGTCTTGAGACAACAATAAGAGTTGGGTTTGTTTTTGGGTTGTATTGAATTTTAAATCTTTAAAATATTTACTGACAAGTTTGCGGCCTTGCATAGCCGTAGGATAAAAATAGTCTCCTTTCTGCCAGGTTCGTAAGGTCAGTGGAAATTTTAACATTTCTTTGTCCAGATAAGCCTCATGAGATTCGATCTTTTCAGGCCAATGGCTATCGGACAAAACAACAAAAGGTTCTTCTACTGCGATGAGTGCTTCCCAATTGGGGATGGATTCGGGAATTGGGGATTGGAAAAGAGTTTCTAAAAACAAGCCTTCCCGTTCGCGTATCAGACGAGTGGATGAATGCTCTAAAAATTTTCCTGCCGGGGATTGTAAAAGATCACGGACCTCATTTGCTTTAAATCCAAAGGGGTAAAAAAGATGGTGCCAAAGGGGCTCTTGGAACGCGCCTGAGACAAAAGCTTTGTTCGGAATTCGGAAGCCTTGGGGGGTTTCCTTAAACCATTGGAGCTTAAATTGTTCTGCCTGATGGACGAGATAAGCTTGGGCTTGTTGGATATAGCCCAAACTCGATTGGAAGGTCTCTAAAAATTGCGGGTGCACCGATTTGAGTGCAGGAATAACCTGATGTCTGAGAGCATTCCGCTGATATTCCTTCGATCGGTTGCTGGAATCTTCACGCCAAGGAATTTGGTGGGTATAGGCATAGGTCAGGATTTGCTCTCGAGGGATATCTAAAAGAGGGCGCCAACGCATTTCTTTTTTTTGTGGAATTCCACCCAATCCTTCCATTCCTTGGCCACGCCCCAACTGGATTAAAAAAGTTTCCAACTGATCGTCTAAATGATGTGCCGTTACGACCGTGCTGAATCCCCACAATTGGAGTAAAGCATCGAACCAAGAGTAGCGCAATTCTCGAGCAGCCATTTGCAGCGAGAGTCCTTTATTTTTTTGATAGGCTCTGGTGGCAAAGTTTATCGTAAAAAAAGGGATGCCTCTTTCGTGAGCCCAATTCGAAACAAAAGCCTGATCGGCAGCACTTTCCAAACCTCGCAATTGAAAATTGCAATGAGCAATCCCCATCCGAATTCCGGCCTGGTGATAGAGCGTTGCCAGAACCATACTGTCCACTCCACCACTGACGGCAAGAAGGTGTTTTCCGGGAGGGGCTTGCCCCATGGATTGTTGGAATGTTAAAAAAAAATCCTTTTTCACCCTACAAAAGTAAAATATTGACCGGGAATGACCCTTTTGTGAACAAGTCCCTAAAAAAGAGAGCAGATTTTGTGGGTCTTAAAAAAAGTTGCAATTTTGGGGCATGCAAAAAATAGGCACTACTTCTTTATTTCCTCGCCCAATTTTTCGCCGCCCCTTGTGGGTGTTATTTTAGCATGGAATCCGGTGTGGCCGATTCTTTTTGATCTCAACTCAATTTTCAACTCATTTAAAATTTCCTATTCCAGTGGACTTTTTGGTTGCCCAAAAGCATCACATCATTTACGCCAATACGATCAGCGAGACCATCGACGCCTCCGCCCAAGTACGGGGCACGGGGATTGCTCGGCGGACTCCACAATATATTGCTCAAAAAATTGAAAACGGAAATGCCGTTATTGCCCTTGAAGGAGAACAATTCGCCGGTTTTTGCTATATCGAGATCTGGGGACACGGAAAATATGTCGCCCATTCGGGATTAATTGTATCCCCGGAATTTAGAGGCAAAGGGGTGGCTAAAAAAATTAAGAAATTGGTGTTTGATTTGTCCTTAAAAAAATACCCTGAAGCAAAAGTTTTTGGGATCACCACAGGAATGGCGGTGATGAAAATCAATTATGAATTGGGGTATAAACCCGTTCATTTTTCAGAGTTAACTGACGATCCAGAATTTTGGAACGGATGCCAAACCTGCAAAAACTACGATGTCCTGACCCGAACAGAACGGAGCATGTGTTTGTGTACCGGAATGCTCTACGACCCAAAAAAGCAAGTCAACGGAAAAACCGTTTTTAAGCCCAAAGTGGCCGAACGCTTAAAGTCGATCAAAGAATATTTATACCTCAAGAAAAAGACCAAATGAATTCAAACCAAAACATCCCGCTAGTATTGGCTTACAGTGGCGGATTAGACACCTCCTACTGCATCAAAAAGATGAGTCAAGAAGGCTATGACGTGCACGCAGTGGCAGTCAATACCGGTGGATTTGATACGCAAACCCTTCAAACCATTCAGCAAAAAGCTATGGATTTAGGAGCCAAAGAAGCCGTTGTTATCGATGCTTTGGAACGCTACTACGAGACGGTTATTCAATACTTAATCTATGGCAATGTCTTAAAAAATAACACCTACCCCCTATCGGTAAGTGCGGAGCGAATTGTTCAAGCCTTGGAATTAATCACCTATGCCAAAGCCAAGGGAGCCCAAGCGATTGCCCATGGAAGCACAGGAGCCGGAAACGATCAAGTGCGCTTCGATTTAATTTTTCAGGTGTTGGCTCCTGAAATCAAAATAATTACCCCGATTCGGGATCAGCAGTTGACCCGACAGCAGGAAGTGGACTATCTAAAATCGCAAGGCATCGACTGGGCTTGGGAAAAAGCCCAATATTCTATTAATGCGGGTTTATGGGGAACCAGCGTGGGTGGAGCAGAAACGCTAACCTCCCACAAAAGTCTCCCCGATGCGGCTTATCCTTCTCCATTAGAAAAAGAGACTCCTGAGGCTTTGGAACTCGAATTTCTACAAGGAGAACTTAAGGGAGTAAACGGAAAACCCCTCTCTCCGGTAGTCGCAATGCAAGAAGTACAAGACTTAGCCCGTACATTTGCCATCGGGCGAGACATTCATGTGGGGGATACTATTGTAGGGATTAAAGGGCGTGTGGGCTTTGAAGCCGCTGCCGCTTTAGTGATCATCAAAGCCCATCACCTGCTCGAAAAACACACCTTAAGCAAGTGGCAACAATTTCAAAAAGAACAAGTCGGGCAACTCTATGGCATGTTGCTTCACGAGGGCCAATATCTGGATCCTGTGATGCGGGACATGGAAGCCTATCTCAAACAAAGTCAAGCGCAAGTCAGTGGGAAAGTGTTTCTTAAACTCCACCCCTACCGCTTTGAACTCGAAGGAATAACCTCTGAGAACGATCTCATGAATCCAGAATTTGGGGCTTATGGCGAAGAAAATGCCGCTTGGACCGCAGAAGAAGCCAAAGGGTTTATTAAGCTGTTAAGCGTTCCCAACCGAATCTACCAACAGGTCCATAAATCAAAATCCAAAACATGAAAAGCGTAGGAATTATCGGAGGTACCGGCTATACGGGAGGCGAACTCCTCCGCTTGGTGCTCAATCACCCGGCATTGAAACTCCATTATGCTGTGAGCAATTCTCAAGCCGGAAAAGCTATTAGTGAAATACATCCCGATCTAAACGGCCGGACAACGATGCATTTTAAAAACACTTTTGATCCTGAGGTAGATGTACTTTTCCTCTGTTTGGGACATGGGCTTTCAAGGGTGTTTATGGAAAATCATGAGCTACGAGACGAGACCATTGTCATCGATCTAAGCCAAGATTTTCGTTTGGCAGAAACTCAAAAATTGGGGGATCGAAGCTTTACGTATGGACTTCCTGAATTTCAAAAAACAGCGATCGAAATCTCTACCAATATCGCCAATCCCGGTTGCTTTGCAACAGCCATTCAATTAGCGTTGTTGCCTTTGGCAAAAGCTAAACTTTTGAATACAGAGGTGCATATAAACGCCACTACCGGAAGTACTGGAGCAGGCATTCAACCTTCGGCTACAGGACATTTCAGTTGGCGCAACAACAACCTGTCTTGGTACAAACCCTTTAATCACCAACACTTAAACGAAATCAAAGAAACGCTAAGCACGCTGCAAAAAAGCCCTCCTACATTGCATTTTCTTCCCCATCGCGGGGATTTCAGCCGAGGAATCTTTGCAACAGCCTACATCAAAAGTGCTCAAGAGCTGGAGTATTTTAAAATGCTTTACGATGACTTTTATACCGACCACCCCTTTACGCAACGAGTGGAGCAACCTATTCATCTGAAACAGGTCGTGAATACGAATATGGCCCATGTGCATTTACACAAACACGAAGACCTCATTTTGGTTACTTCAGCCATTGACAACCTTTTAAAAGGAGCAGCCGGTCAAGCCCTCCAAAATTTAAATCTCATTTTAGGCCTTGAAGAAGACCTCGGTTTACAACTCAAGGCCAGCATATTTTAAACCTATGAAAATTGCCATCATCGGAACCGGAAATTTGGGCTTAAGCATTGCCAAAGGCTTGCTGATGCACAACAATTACACCCAACTCTATCTCACCAAAAGAAATACGGCTTCTCTTGAGAGCTGGAAAGCTTACAAGAATGTGTTTGTTACCAACGATAATATTGAAGCCATCCGGGCCTCTGATATTCTGATTTTTACAGTTCAGCCGGGACATTTTGAAGGGGTTTTGGAACAAATCAAACCCCATTTAACTGAAAAACATCATCTGATCTCGGCCATCACCGGATTTAAAATCGAACGCATGGAGCGGATTGTAGGAGCTCACACTCCCATCGTTCGGGCTATGCCCAACACCGCCATAGCCGTAGGAGCTTCCATGACCACCCTTTGCCACAATAGTGCCGGAACCAAAAGTCATCAGATCGCTGAAGCTATCTTTAAACATTTGGGACATACACTGCCCATTGCAGAAGAGCATATGCAAGCAGCCACCGTTTTGTGTGCCAGTGGTATTGCTTTTTGGATGCGGCTGATTCGAGCGACGACTCAAGGGGGAGTTCAGATGGGATTTGATGCCAAAGAAGCCATGGAAATGTCTATGCACACCGCCTTGGGAGCCGCAAAACTCTTGATTGAGTCCGGCAACCACCCTGAAGAAGAGATCGACCGGGTGACCACCCCCCAAGGATGTACCATTGAGGGATTAAACCAGATGGAGCACCAAGGGTTGAGTTCTTCTCTAATCCAAGGATTAATGGCCTCGTTTCATAAGATTAATCAAATTCGAAAGACATGAAACTTTTTGACGTATATCCCCTTTACGACGTTAGTCCAGTACGCGCCAAAGATGTGTATGTGTATGGAGTGGATGGGAAAAAATATTTGGACCTCTATGGAGGGCATGCTGTAATTTCGATTGGTCACCGACATCGTCGGTATAATCGAGCCTTAAAACAACAAATTAATCGGATTGGTTTCTATTCCAATGCCGTTCAAAATCCTTTACAACAACAATTGGCAGATGCCATTGGGGAACAAAGTTGTCTAGACGACTACGAATTGTTTTTGTGCAGCTCCGGTGCTGAAGCGAACGAAAACGCCCTTAAACTGGCCTCCTTTCACACAGGAAAAAAACGAATCATCGCCTTTAAAAATGGATTTCACGGCCGAACTTCGGCTTGTGTAGCGGCTACGGATAATCCCAAAATCGTGGCTCCCTTAAACGCCCAGCAAGAAGTTAGCTTTTTGCCCTTAAATGATTTGGAAGCGGTTCGGAAAGAATTGGCCAAGGGAGATGTCTGCGGAGTCATTGTGGAAGCCATCCAAGGGGTGGGTGGCTTAGACCAAGCTGAAACCACTTTTTTAGAAGGGCTGGAACAGGCCTGTGAAGAATTTGGAAGCTGTCTAATTGCCGACGAAGTACAATCGGGCTTTGCCCGAACGGGTACTTTTTTTGGATTTCAAACTACTAAAATCCATCCCCATATCATCTCTATGGCCAAAGGAATGGGAAATGGTTTTCCCGTGGGCGGAATATTAATCCGTCCCGATATTGAAGCCCAATACGGTCTGTTGGGTACTACTTTTGGCGGGAATCACCTCGCTTGCCGTGCTGCCCTTGCCGTCTGTGAAGTCCTCAAAAGAGAACGTTTACAAGAAAACGCCCAAAACATGGGCGAATATTTTATAACTCAAGCTCAGGGAATTCCACAATTGAAACAAATCAAAGGGAGGGGGCTGATGTTGGGAATGGAATTTGATTTTCCGGTCGCCGACCTTAGAAAGCGCTTAGTTTATGAGGCGCAAATCTTTACGGGAGGAAGTAGCAATAAAAACCTGATTCGAATATTACCTTCCCTCACCGTTCAACCCAAACATCTGGATCGATTGATCTCCACTTTACAGCAATGGCTATAATATGAAAAACTTCATCACCTTAGACGATCTGCCCCATTGGGAAGACACCTTGGATTTAATGCAAGAATTAAAAGCCCTCCCAAACGCATATTCATCCATAGGCCAGGGAAAAACAATTGGTTTAATCTTTTTTAACCCCAGCTTGCGGACGCGTTTAAGCACCCAGAAGGCAGCTAAGCTTTTGGGCTTTGAGGTGATGGTTATGAATTTCAGTAACGAAGCTTGGGCCATTGAATATAAGGACGGTACCCAGATGGAAGGTATCCGTTCCGAACATGTACGTGAAGCGGCTCAGGTCATGTCTCAATATTGCGATCTGATTGCCATTCGGGCCTTTGCCAGCCTGACCGATAAAGCAGCCGACGAAGCCGAAGTGGTCCTACGAAAATTTGCCACTTTTGCATCGATCCCGATCGTGAATATGGAAAGTGCGACCGCGCACCCGCTTCAAGCCTTAGCCGATGCTTTAACGCTTTCGGAATTAAAATTACCCAAACGTCCAAAAGTGGTTCTTAGTTGGGCCCCGCACCCTAAAGCATTGCCCCATGCCGTTCCCAATTCCTTTGTCCGGATGATGCAAAGAACCAATGCCGAATTTGTGATCGCCAACCCTAAAGGATACAACTTAAATTCTGAAATTACGGCAGGAATACCTGTCTTGCATAACCAAGAAGAAGCCCTTCATGGAGCCGATATCGTCTATGCCAAAAACTGGTGCTCCTATGAAGAATATGGGAAAATATTGTTGAAGGACGACTCTTGGATGCTTACGCCTGAAAAAATGCAGCTCACCAAAGATGCAAAGTTTATGCACTGCCTGCCCATTCGCAGAAATGTAGTGGTGGCCGATGGAGTTTTAGACCATCCCAATTCGATCGTGATTGAGCAAGCCAATAATCGAACCTACTCTGCCATGGCGGTATTAAAACTATTAATCGATCATGGATAAACTACTTATCGTTAAACTCGGAGGCAAGCTGCTGGAACAACCGGATTTGATGCAAGAATTTGCTGACTTTTTCGGTGCTTACCCCCATCCCAAAATAGTGGTCCATGGCGGTGGAAAACAAGCCACTGAGTTGGCCGGTCGGATGGGATATCAGGCACAAATGATAGACGGTCGTCGGATTACAGATGCCCCTATGTTGGATATCGCCTTAATGACTTATGCCGGTTTATTAAACAAAAAACTCGTGGCTCAAATCAATGCCAAGGGAGCCCAAGCCATTGGAGTGACTGGAGCCGACGCCAATCTTATTCGAGCCGTTAAACGGCCCGTAGACCCTATAGATTTTGGATATGTAGGTGATGTCGTATCCGTTCAGGCAAAAACCTTTCAACAACTGCTTCAGACGGGTTTTAGCCCGGTTGTATGTGCACTTACCCACGACGGTGAAGGTCAAATGCTAAACACCAATGCCGATACGATGGCCACCCAAATTGCACAAGCCCTGCACCCTTTTTATTCGATAGAGTTGTGGATGTGTATGGATCTGCCCGGAGTGATGAAAGATCTACGTCGTCCGGAAAGTGTCCTCCCACAGATTTCAAAAGAAGTTTACGACACTTTGGTGTTGAAAGGAGCTATCGATCAAGGGATGATTCCCAAAATGGATACCGCTTTTCAGACCCTTGCTACTGGAGTCACTAAAGTATTTATATCCAATATTCAAGGCTTAATAGATCCCAATCAGCCCAAAACTCAAATCATTTAGATCATGAAAACCCTTACCCAAAACGCCATTAATCTTTTACAGGAATTAATTCAAACCCCCTCTTTTTCCAGAGAAGAAAATAACACCGGGGACCTGATCCAAAACTGGTTGGAAGGACGGGATATTACTACCCGGAGAATTCAGAACAACATTATCGCTTTTAATAAGCACCAAGATCCCAGTAAACCCTATATCCTTTTAAACTCCCATCACGACACGGTACGTCCCAATAAAGCCTACACCAAGGATCCTTTTAAACCGATTATAGAAGAGGGAAAACTTTTTGGCTTAGGCAGTAATGATGCCGGAGGAGCCCTGGTGAGTCTAATGGCACTTTTTGTTCATTTTTACGAAGCTGAAAATCTGAATTACAACCTTGTAATAGCTGCCACCGGAGAAGAAGAAAATTCGGGTCCCAACGGGCTTAAGGGGATTCTTTCAGAGCTTCCTGACTTTTCATTTGCGATCGTTGGAGAACCCACCCTAATGCAGCTTGCCATTGCGGAAAAAGGTCTGGTAGTTTTTGACGCATACATTAACGGAACTCCCAGCCATGCCGCACACCCGAATAAGGATAATCCAATTGCCAAAGTGCCCGAAGTAATTCAATGGTTCGAGTCGCTAAAATTTGACCGGATTTCGGAAACATTAGGCGAAGTGAAACTCACCCTTACGGAGCTCCATGCAGGAAAGCAACACAATGCGGTCCCGGAAAAAGTTCATCTGGTGATCGACGTACGGGTGAACGATCGGTATACCAATGCAGAAATTGTTGAAATTTTAGGGAATGCTCCCTGTGAAGTTCACTACCGATCTTTAGACTTAAACTCATCCGCCATCCCTTCTGAACATCCGCTCGTGCAAGCAGGGCTCCGCTTGGGGAAAACAACCTATGGGTCTCCTACCCTTTCCGATCAAGCAGCCCTGAGTTGTCCCTCCTTAAAAATGGGACCGGGCGATTCTACGCGGTCCCATACTGCAGATGAATTTATTTATTTGAATGAAATTGAAGAAGCCATCCCGCTTTATATAGAAATGTTAAATTCAATACTTTAATTCCCATGAAACTTTGGCAAAAAAAATCGAGTAGCATTGACCAAAAGGTTGAAGCCTTTACCGTTGGGGACGATCGACATTGGGACCAACGACTGATTCCTTACGATCTTAAAGCTTCGGCTGCACACGCTCAAATGTTAGGAGAAGTAGGGTTAATTACTCCTAAAGAAGCGCAACAGTTAGTAGATACTTTAGCCATTTTTCAGCAAGAATATCGAAACGGGAATTTTGTAATTGAGTCTAACTTTGAGGACATGCATTCCAAAATTGAATATGAACTCATCCAACGGCTGGGAGATGTGGGAAAGAAAATTCATCTGGCTCGTTCGCGAAACGATCAAGTTTTAGTAGCTTTACAACTCTACTTTAAAGATGCTTTACAAGAAATCGGGGCAGCAACCGCCCAACTTTTTACTCGCCTGATGGAACTGGCTCAAAAGCATCAAAACGTTTTTTTACCTGGTTATACTCATTTGCAAATTGCCATGCCTTCCTCCTTTGGGCTGTGGTTTTCAGCCTATGCCGAAAGCTTAATCGACGATCTTCAAATTCTTGTTGCTGCCCAAAAAATCAATGATCAGAATCCTTTGGGTAGTGCAGCAGGTTATGGGAGTTCGTTTCCCATCAACCGGAGTCAAACCACAGAACAGTTACAATTCAAAACATTAAAATACAATGTGGTTGCTGCGCAAATGAGTCGTGGGAAAATTGAAAAAATTCTGGCGCAAGGGATTGCAAACATAGCCGAAACCCTTGCTCGGTTTTCGGCAGATGTCTGCCTCTACATGAGTCAGAATATGGATTTTATCCGCTTTCCTGAGAAAATCACTACGGGCTCAAGTATTATGCCCCACAAAAAAAATCCCGATGTTTTTGAACTCATTCGTGGGAAATGCAATGCCCTTCAAGCCCTGCCCAATCGGTTAAGCCTTATGAAAACCAATCTTCCCAGTGGTTATCACAGGGAAATGCAATTATTTAAGGGGCCTATTTTAGCAGGGATCGATCAAATTCTGGACTGTTTGCAAATCTTGCATTACAGTTTAGAAGGCATCCAAGTACGAAGTGACATCTTGAAAGATCCTATGTATGAACATTTGTTTACTGTGGATGCGATTAATACCAAAATACAAGAAGGAATTCCCTTCAGAGATGCCTATCAGGAAGTGGGCGAGGCCGTAAATCAGGGAACATTTCAGGCACCTGAGGGACTACAACACACCCATGAGGGAAGTTTGGGGAACTTATGCCTGCCGGAAATTCAGCAAAAATTTGAGGAAATTTATCAAGGTTTAATCAGCAATGGCAACTAATCGGCTGTATTTTCTGGATGCCCTTCGGGCCTTTGCTATCCTGATGATGCTCCAAGGACATTTTATCAGTGGACTCTTGGAAGCTACCCCAGAAATTCAAGCCAGTACCCTCTATTATTGGTGGGATTATTGTCGGGGCTTTACTGCTCCGGTTTTTTTTACGATCACCGGCTGGGTCTTTACCTTTTTATTGATTAAAGGCGAATCTCATCCCGAGAGAAATCCACGGATTCGAAAAGGCATTAAGCGCAGTATCGAACTAATTCTATGGGGCTATTTACTCCGATTAAACATTCCCATGCTTTTACAAGGAAAAATTAATGCCTCCTTTTGGCAACCCGATGTATTGCATATCATTGGCTTGGGAATCTTATTTATCTTGTTGATTTACACTTTAATCCCTAAAAACCATCAAATAAGAGCATCTATTTATTTGGGACTTGCGCTACTCATTTTTTTCACTCAACCACTTTATAGCGGGGCAGATTTAAGTTTTATGCCTAAAGGAATTGAGGGCTATTGGGTTAAAGGAAACGGAGGTGTTTTCTATTTATTTCCTTGGCTTGGATATGTAGCTACTGGGGCATTTATCGCCCATATTTTTAAAACAACAGATAAAGAGCAGTTTGGATTTTGGGGGCTTGGATTTTTAGGTTTGGGATATCTATTGGTGTCTTTATCTAGTAGTTGGTGGATGCACTTACACGCTATTTTCCCGGGCGACCTTTTTAAACAAGTGGCTTACAACAACTTTTTGTTTATCCGCTTGGGGAATGTCTTGGTCCTATTAGCCCTATTTATTTTTATTGAACCCGTATTCAAAAACCAACTTTGGCAAAAAATCGGTTCCAATACACTCTCCATCTACATTCTCCATTATTTTATCCTGTACGGAAGCCTCACTGGGATAGGGCTTTATAAGTTTTATAAAAAAAGTTTAGCTCCCGCCGAAGTTATTGCAGGAGCTTTAGGGTTTATGTTGGTGATCACGGTGGTAGTGCTCACCTATCGGAATTTTCGCGCAAAATTAGACGTGAAGGGCACGATTTTCAGTAGCCGCTAAGGCGGCTTCCTTAATCGCTTCGGCATAGGTGGGATGCGAGTGGCTCATCCGTGAAATATCTTCAGCCGAAGCCCGGAATTCCATTGCTGTTACCGCCTCTGCGATCAGATCGGCTGCTCGGGCACCAATCATATGTACTCCTAAGACCTCGTCCGTTTGTTGATCGGCCAAAATTTTGATAAATCCATCGGTATCCATACTGGCTCGGGCACGTCCCAAGGCTCGCATTGGGAACTGACCAACTTTGTAGGCTGTTCCGGCCGCTTTCAATTCTTCTTCTGTTTTTCCTACGGCGGCCACTTCAGGCCATGTATAGATGACATTCGGGATTAAATTATAATCGATATGAGGTTTTTGCCCGGCTAAATATTCAGCGACCATAACTCCTTCTTCTTCTGCCTTATGGGCCAACATAGCTCCACGAACTACATCGCCAATGGCATAGATATTTTCGGCTGTGGTTTGTAAGTGGTCGTTAACTTGAACCCGACCGCGATCGTCTAGGGTAACGCCTGCGGCTTCGGCATTAAGCCCATCGGTATAAGGACGACGCCCCACAGAAACCAGACAATAATCCCCCACAAAAGAGACCGTATCTCCTTTTTTATTGAGGGCTTCCACAGATACTTCTTTTCCTTTTCGACTGACTTTTTGTACTTGATGAGACGTATAGAATTTCACCCCTTGTTTTTTCATCACTTTAGTGAGTTCCTTTGAAAGGGAGGCATCCATGACCGAAGCAATCCGATCGGCGTACTCTACCACGGAAACCTCAGCCCCAAGTCTGCGATAAACTTGTCCAAGTTCTAAACCAATCACACCTCCCCCAATAACAACCAAATGTTTGGGTATTTCAGACAGCGAAAGTGCCTCAGTAGAGGTAATTACTCGTTCTTTATCCAGGGTAATAAACGGTAAGGTTGCCGGCTTCGAACCTGTGGCAATAATGGTGTTTTTGGCTTGGATTTCTTGGGTTTTTTCTCCTGCGATCTCAATGGTTTGCGCATCTTTAAATCGTCCTAATCCTTGAAATACCTCAATTTTATTTTTATCCATTAAATAATCAATTCCCTTGGTCGTTTGCTCCACAACAGCAGCCTTTCGGGCAATCATTTGTTTAAAATTCACTTTGACTTCACCTTCGATTTCGATCCCATGAGTAGCAAAGTGCTTTTGGGCGTCTTCGAAGTGATGCGACGAATCTAATAAGGATTTAGAAGGAATACACCCCACATTGAGACAGGTTCCTCCTAGGGTCTCGTATTTTTCGATTAAGGCTGTTTTCATGCCCAACTGAGCACAACGAATAGCAGCTACATATCCTCCAGGGCCAGAGCCAATAATGGCAACATCAAAAGTTTTCATGTAAAGGGTTTAGGTTTCTATTTACGAATGTACAAATGTTTTATGAGCCTCAGGCGGGGCATCCGGCAGCTTTTTTGTAACTTTTATTTGTAAATCCTCAAATCGTATGATGTTTTTTGATACTGTTATTTCTTTTTTAAAAGACAAAGAATACCGCAACCTACTTAAAGTAACCTTTATGTTTATCCTTATGGGAACTGTGGTATATCACTATCTCGAAGGGTGGAGTTGGATCGATTCTGCCTACTTTTCGATCATCACCTTAACCACAATCGGCTACGGAGATTTTTCTCCCCAAACCAGTGCAGGAAAAGTATTTACCATTTTTTACATCCTGATTGGTATTTGTGTGATTTTAGGGTTTATCAATACGGTTTATATGCATTATCGAAAAATACGCTTGGATAAAAAGCAACAAAAATAGCCGCCTGAATCTCTTTTGTGAATGCTTAAAATGTACTATCATTACGATTGATTATATTGTAGAGACATGAATTCCAACAAACCCATTTCCCTTTTACAAGCTTTTATTCCAGTCATCGGGTTAGTAATTCTATTGGCTTATAATGTATTTGTATTTGGTGATGATGCCCTTTCCGGATCCAATCAATTTATTCTACTCGTGGGTGCTGGATTTGCAGCGGTAGTTGGTGCTTTTCGAAAAATTGCATTTGCAGCGATGGTGGATAAAGTAGCCGAAAATTTAAAATCGGTAACCAATGCCATCCTGATACTATTGTTTGTGGGGGCTCTGGCTGGGAGTTGGTTGGTAAGCGGGATTATTCCAGCCATGATTTATTACGGTTTACAAATCTTAAATCCGAGTATCTTTTTACCCGCTACCATTGTGATCTGTGCCATTATTTCATTAGCCACTGGAAGTAGTTGGACTACTTCAGCAACCGTAGGAATCGCCTTGATAGGGATCGGAAAAGCCTTAGGCCTACCCGCCGGAATGATTGCAGGGGCAGTAATTTCAGGGGCTTATTTTGGAGATAAACTCTCGCCTCTAAGCGATACCACAAATTTGGCACCGGCCATGGCAGGAACCGACCTGTTTACGCATATTCGTTATATGAGTTTAACTACGACGCCCAGTATAATTCTCACCATGATCGTTTTTATTTTCTTAGGTCTGGGACAAGATGTCTCTGGATTGACCGATTCGAAAGACTTGTTGGGCGCTATAGAGCAAAAATTTAACATCCATTGGAGTTTGTTTTTCGTCCCCCTAGCTGTGGTGCTGCTCATCGTTCGCAAAACCCCCCCTCTGGTTGCCCTGATGGCGGGA
>JBMYNJ010000027.1:0-18200 GCA_049598145.1 Flavobacteriaceae bacterium
GTTCTCTGGATCGGGAACTGTATTCAATAATAAAACGCCTCCGGCTTGGGCCATTGCTTCAATCTGTAATACCCCAGGCATTACTGGAGCTCCGGGGAAATGTCCGACAAAGTAGGGCTCGTTCATGGTAACGTTCTTGAGCCCAACTACATGCTGATCCGAAAGCTCATAAATTTTATCCACCAAAAGAAATGGCGGGCGATGGGGAAGGATTTCTTGAATTTGTACCACATCCATTAACGGGGGCTTAGACAAATCGATTTTAGGCTCCTTTTTACGGCGTTCATTTTTGATGTGCTGAGCAATTTTTTTGGCAAAAGTTGTGTTGACTTTATGCCCCGGTTTGGTGGCGATGACCTTCCCCCGAATAGGAGTACCAATCAGGGCCAAGTCTCCGACGACATCCAACAGTTTATGACGTGCTGCTTCATTGGGATAATGTAATGTAAGATTGTCTAATATCCCATTGGGCTTTACTGTAATTTTATCTTTGTTAAAAGCCTGTTTAAGACGATTCATGGTTTCTTCCGAAAGGGGTTTGTCTACATAAACAATGGCATTGTTTAAATCACCTCCTTTGATTAAACCGTGTTCCAAAAGCATTTCCAACTCATGTAAAAAACTAAAAGTGCGTGAATTGGCTATTTCAGTTTTAAAATCTTTAACCGAATCCAAGGTGGCATTTTGGGTACCCAAAATTTTGGTGCCAAAATCGACCATAGCTGTTACCTGATACTTTTCAGATGGGATCAACATCATTTCGCTCCCCGAAGCTTCATCTCGATAAGTGATCACGTCTTGAACGACAAATTCTTCTCTTAATGATTCTTGTTCTACGATAGAAGCTTCCTCAAGTGCCTGAACAAAAAACTTGGATGAACCGTCCATTATAGGTGGTTCGGGAGCATTAATTTCTATAATACAATTATCGACTTCCATCCCCACTAAAGCCGCCAGAACATGTTCAGAGGTTTGAATCTTTACCCCATCTTTTTCCAAGTTTGTTCCGCGATCCGTATTGGTAACCAGAGCTGCATCGGCAGGTATATCGACAGGGGGGGTTAAATCGGCTCTACGAAAAATAAATCCGGTATCCTCAGGTGCTGGAATAAACGTAAGAGTCACTTGTGCACCTGTATGTAGACCCACCCCTTCTAAGGAAATTGGTTTAGCAATGGTTTTTTGAGAGACTAACTTTTGAATCATGGGGTACTTTTCTTTTCTAATGATTCCAGTTTTTTAACGATTTCTGGAAATTTTTTGAAATAGATATATGATCTGCTGTAATCTTTATAAGAAAATGCGGGGGTTCCTTGAATAGCGGTTTTGGAAGGAACATTACTGGAAACTCCGGATTGGCCTTGGATTTGAACATAATCCCCGATTACTATATGTCCAACGATTCCCACTTGCCCCCCAATCACACAATATTTACCAACTTTGGCTGAACCGGCCACACCCGATTGGGCAGCAATCACAGTATGATCTCCAATTTCAGCATTATGAGCGATTTGAATTTGATTATCCAATTTAACGCCAGTACCAATTTTAGTGGTTCCCAAGGTGGCACGGTCTATTGTGCAGTTGGCTCCAATTTCAACATCATTTCCAATCCATACATTTCCGGTCTGCGGAATTTTTTGATAGGAGTCATCTTTCCGCGGAGCAAAACCAAAACCATCGGAGCCTATAACGGTGCCGCTATGAATAATGCAATTGTCCCCAATTTGACTCCCCTGAAGGATCTGGACTCCAGGATAGATCACGCAATTTTCACCAATACTCACGTCTGTTCCAATATACACCTGAGGAGATATCCGTCCATTGGCTCCAATACGTACTCCGGCTTCGATAATGGTTTGGGCTCCAATCGAAATATTTTCTCCCAGTACTGCATGAGCATCCACTAGTGCCCTATCAGAGATTTGTGGAGGCTGCAGTTGAGATTCCTGATAAAAGTTTAAAAGTTGTGTAAATGCAGAATAAGCATCCTCTACTAGAATTAGAACCGTGTCTAAATTTGAATCGGGTTCAAAAGATTTATTAACTATCGTAATTGAGGCTTTTGTGGTGTAAATATGAGGTGTGTACTTTGGGTTTGCCAAAAAAGTAATGGAACCCTTGTCGGCTTCTTCAATTTTGGATAATGTGGAAACCTCTGTTTGGGGATCACCAACAATGGTTCCTCCCAATTGGTTTGCGATTTCTTTAGCAGTAAAAATCATTGGTGCAAAATTAGTAAAATTAGCTTAACGACTCTCTTTGGGATAGGCCAGATAATATAATTTCTGTGTAGGATTGGGTAATTGATTCATTAAAGAGCTTGGATGTTCATCAAATCGAATCACCGATTGATCGCTTTTAAGTAAGTGAATGGCATTTTTTACCCCGTAAATTTCATTAGAAACCTCTCCGTAAAACATCAAATAATGCACCGGAATATCAGGATATTCAGAACTGAGTTGTTGCCTTTTAGCCAATAGTATATCTTTAGAATAGGATGTGTTTTGCATATTAATTCTAAAGAGTTTGCGATGAATTAAACCCGTTGCCAAAAGTTGCAAAGCAGGATCGCTGTGGGATTTCCATCGTTTGAGGCTATACAAAACGTCGGTATCGTCTAATTCCAAATATTTTTCAAGTGCAAAAGGGTTCTCAAATTCTTGGAGTTTTGGCGATTTCAGAAATTCCAGAAGCCCCTCTGAGCCTTCAACCGTATCCCCCAAAGTCAATAATTCTTGAGCGCGCTGAAGCGACTGAGTCATCATTAATTCTGCCACCAGACTGGTTTTGTGCAAATAGACCTGCCAATACATCAGGCGGCGTGCCATTAAAAATTTTTCTAAAGAAAGTACTCCTTTTTCACCAAAGACCAGCTGATTTTCGCGTACATTAATAACGGCGAGAATACGATCGATATTGATATTTCCCTCTTGCATCCCGGAATAAAAACTATCCCGTCGCAAGTAATCCATTCGGTCCATATCAATGGGGCCCGACACCAATTGATACAAAAATTTTTTTGGATGCTTGTTGGTGAAAATTTGAATCGCCAGATTTAAACGCCCATTAAACTCCTCATTTAACCGACGCATAATTTTTAGAGATATTTTTTCGTGATTTAAGTGTTCCACTATAGTTTTTTCCAACGCATGTGAAAAGGGACCGTGTCCGATATCGTGCAAAAGGATCGCTACCTGGGCTGCTTCCATCTCATCTGGACTAATTTCAATTCCTTTTTCTTGAAGACTCGTCAAAGCTTTTTGCATAAGATGCAGGGCGCCCAAAGCGTGTTCAAAACGGCTGTGGCGAGCTCCAGGAAAAACTAAAGCAGAGCAACCCATCTGACGTATTCGTCGAAGTCGCTGAAAATAAGGATGCTGGATAAGATCAAAAATTAAGGAAGATTGAACCGTAATAAATCCGTAAACAGGATCGTTTATAAGTGTATATTTGAAGGGTTTGTTGTTCAATACTCCTTAGTTTTTTCAAAGATACGAAAATGGAATCCTACCAAATTTTATGGGTCGATGATGAAGTAGATCACTTGCAATCGCATATCCTTTTTCTTAAGGCTAAGGGATATTTTATTACCCCTTGCTCCAACGGGAGGGACGCCTTAGGGCTTTTAGAAGAGAGTCCATTTGATGCGGTATTACTCGATGAAAATATGCCCGGCTTAAACGGTTTGGAGACCCTTGAAGAAATCAAGAAGAAAAACCGTGAACTACCGGTTATCATGATCACCAAAAACGAGGAGGAACACATCATGGAAGAGGCTATTGGTTCAAAAATATCGGACTATTTAATCAAACCGGTCAATCCCAATCAGATTCTTCTCAGCCTAAAGAAAAATATTGCCCCGCATCACATCATTGCCGAAAAAACTCAGCGGCGCTATCAGCAAGAATTTGGCGTATTGAGTCAGGAATTAAATCAATTAAATTTGGCTGAGGATTGGCAAACGTATTTCCAAAAACTTCTGTTTTGGGAACTCGAACTCGAACAAACAGACGATCCCGCTCTACACGAAATTCTCCAACATCAGAAAAAGGAAGCCAATCAACTCTTCGCCAAATTCATAGGGCGACACTATTCCGATTGGATCAGAACACCAGAAGGGCCTCTGCTCTCCCACCAGCTCTTTCAAAAAGCGGTGCTGCCTTGCTTAAAAGACCACCAACCCACCCTGTTGGTGGTGATCGACAACCTCAGATATGATCAATGGAAGCGCTTAGAACCTTATATTCAACAGCATTATACTAAAAAACAGGAACAATCCTATTTCAGTTTGCTACCTACAGCCACTCAATATGCTAGAAATGCACTCTTTGCAGGATTGCTCCCATCCGAAATTCACAAACAATATCCGCAATACTGGAAACACGATTTCGATGAAGGGGGAAAAAATTTACACGAAGAAGCACTGTTAAACGAGCAATGGAAGCGGTTAAAAATTGCGGGAGATCTATCCTACCACAAAATTATTCAACCCAAGCAAAGTCAACAACTATTAAAAACTTTGGGCAATCATAAGCATGAAAAACTCACGGTCATTGTTTACAATTTTGTAGACATGCTGTCCCATGCCAAAACCGAGATGGAGCTCATAAAAGAATTGGCGCCCGATGAAAAAGCCTACCGTTCACTCACGCGCACCTGGTTTGAGAATTCGCCTCTACTTGAAATTATACAAAAAGCCAAAACTCTTGGATATCAACTCCTACTGACCACCGATCATGGAACCGTAAATGTAGAAAACCCCAGCGATGTAATTGGGGATAAAAACACCAGTTTAAACCTTCGTTATAAAGCTGGTAAAAGTCTTACCTATCAAGAAAAACACGTAATCGCTTGTGAAGATCCTTCAAGCTTTGGACTCCCGGCTCCATATCTTAACAGCCGTTATATTTTTGCCAAAGAACGCCACTATTTTATCTACCCTAACAATCATGCGCACTACGCCCAATTTTTTCACAACAGCTTCCAGCACGGCGGGGTATCCTTAGAAGAAATGATTATTCCGTTTGTACAATTCGACCTTTCGAAAAATTAATCGATGGAGATTCGCTTTACACTTGATGAAATCGATGCCGTTGCCGCAAAAATAGCGCCTGAGCTTAAACATCGGATTGTTCGAATGGAGGGAGCAATGGGGGCCGGTAAAACCACTCTGATCCAAGCCTTAGGACGACAACTCAATCTTATTGATTCCGTAACAAGTCCTACTTTTTCTGTAGTAAACACCTATTTAAATAAAGATCAAGAAATCTTTTATCACTTTGATTTTTACCGTATCGAAAGCGAGAATGAAACCTTAGATTTTGGGGTGGAAGAATATTTTGATAGTGGTTGCTGGTGTTTTTTGGAGTGGAGCGAACGTATTGCCAAGCTATTGCCCGATCAATACTCCACAGTTACGATTGAAGTCTTGAATGAAAAGACACGTTATTTACAGCTATCAAATTCTTAAAATAATCACATGAAACTTCTGCATAGAATCGGGTACTACCTCTTTGGACTTTCTATAGGCTTGGTATTTGTCGCATTTTTTCTTTCAGGAAAAAAAACCAGCTGTAACTATGGCCCGCAAGCGCGAGTATTAGCTGATTTTGAAAAAAAACAATTTGTGATTAATCCTCAGATTAAAATTCAAAATACCCTTATAGATTCCCTGCAATTTTCAATCATGCTTGAGCGTGCAACTGTTGATTTTTCAAAAAGTGAAACCCGATTAGACAGCTGTAAACGCTATCATATCGACAGTTATTTTCGGCAACAGGCCTATGAAATCACTGTGGAAAATTGCACAAAAGAAATTAAAATAGTTACGCTTCGACCGAAGCCTTAAGCTTTCTTCGGCTGATTTCTTTTTCAATTAAGGCCAACTCTTTGGTGGTTTGTCCTCCGACGGAAGTATTTTCATCGGCACGTCGTAACAGATACGGAATAACTTCTTTTACAGGGCCGTAGGGCACATATTTAGCAACAGAAAAGCCTTCATTTGCCAGATTAAATGAAATATGATCGCTCATCCCATACAATTGGCCAAACCACAGATGAGGATGTTTAGAATCGATTTTCATTGCTTTCATTTGCCTGATCAGTTTGTAGGCACTGGCTTCATTATGACTGCCATAAAACAGAGCTACACGGTCTAAATTTTCAAGAATTAATTCAACGCCAGCATCAAAATTTTGATCGGTCGCAGCCTTATTTGCACACACAGGGGTGGGATATTTTAAGCGCTTGGCACGAGCGTTTTCTTTTTCGATATAGGCTCCCCGCACAAGCTTAATTCCAATGTAATATCCTTCTTGAGCAGCGCTTTTGATTAACTCTTCTAAATAAGCATAGCGATCGTGCCGGTACATTTGAACCGTATGATAGATCCAAACCTTTTCTTGGTTATAGCGTGCCATCATCTGTTCAGTTAATCGATCCATCGCAGGTTGTAACCAGCTTTCTTCAGCATCGATAAACAGCCGTATTTGTAGCCGAACCGCATGAGCACAGGTTTGGTCATATCGTTCTTCAACACGTCTCCAGGCAGAAAGTTCTGTTTCGGTCAGCTTCTCCCCTTGCGAGACCTTTTCAAATAGTTCAGAACTTCCATAAGCTGTAGGCTTAAAAACAGCGAAAGGAACTGCAGCGTGTTTTGCAGCAAAGCTGATTGTTTCAAGGGTTTTGCTTAAGGTGAAATCATAGAAAGCTTCATCGTTAGACCCCTCAATAGAATAATGTAAAATAGAAGCTACCCCCTGTTGATTAAGCGATTGCACGACCTTTTCAGACTCTTCAACTGTTTCGCCTCCACAAAATTGATCGAATATCGTCCAGCGAAAAAGACTGGAAACCGGCAAGCCTAATTTTAAGAAGAATTCGGTTGCCCACTTACCAAAACGAACTAAAGATTTCTGGGCTACCAAGCGAAAAAGCAATTGTGCCCTTCTTAATTCTAAATTTGTTTTGGATTGAAATGCTATCCTAGTATTATCAAACAACACCGTAAATTTTATATCAAATATAAAGCAAAGAACTATTTTTACCGAATGGATCGCAACAATACCCTTGACACTATTCTTTATGGAGATAGAGGCTACCCAATACTTTCCCAATGGATCAAGGATCAGGATTTTTCCAAAATTTTTTTATTGGTAGATTCCAATACTTTAGAGCACTGTGCGGCTCGATTTCAAGCGAAGTTATCCGGAATAAGCATAGAGGAAGTCATTGAAATGCCTGCTGGCGAGATTCATAAACATTTAGGGACCTGCCAAAGCATTTGGGAAACAATAAGCGATTATGGTGGAGATCGAAAGAGTTTGATCATTAACCTAGGGGGTGGAGTCGTTACCGACCTGGGCGGTTTTGTGGCAGCCACCTTTAAGAGAGGGATCTCCTTTGTAAATATCCCGACGAGCCTCCTGGCCATGGTAGATGCCTCTGTGGGTGGGAAAACTGGCGTTGATTTTCAAGGGCTCAAAAATCAAATTGGGGTAATTGTCCCCCCGGCATGGGTTCTAATTGATCCTGAATTTTTAAATACACTGCCTTCGGAAGAATACCGTTCAGGTTATGCAGAAATGCTGAAACACGGGCTAATTGCAGATGCCTTTTATTGGAAAAAATTATCGGATTATGCTCAAATCAATACTGAAGATATGCAACCCCTTATTCAACATTCGGTAGGCATCAAGGCTAGCGTCGTTGAAAAAGACCCTAATGAGAACGGTCTTCGTAAAATCCTGAACTATGGGCACACCTTAGGCCATGCAATAGAATCTTATTTTCTGGAAAGTGAAGCAGATAAAACCTTACTTCACGGAGAGGCGATCGCCATTGGAATGATCACAGAAGCTTTTCTTTCACACAAACTTTGTGGACTATCCGCAGAAACCATGGAACAGATTAAATTGGTTTTTAAACAGATTTACCCAAGAGTTGATATCCTCCCCGAAGCTCAATCGAAAATAGTAGACTTGTTAAAGTTTGATAAGAAAAATAGTCACGGCAGAATAAAATTTGCCTTGTTAGAGGCCATCGGCAAGCCCATGCTTGATGTAGAAGTTCCTGAGGAACTCTTGCAACAGGCCTTTGATTTTTACAGGGCTTAGGCAGAATTTCTGCTTGCATTTATATTTCCAAAGAGTGCACGGGTAATCATTTTTTCATAGACTTCAAGATCAGACACATTTTCGTCTTTGGATTGTTGTACCTGCATCAGCGCATATTGCTGAATCGTTAATAGGGGTTGAACGATGCTGTCACGAACCTGTATGGATGCTTTTCCTGCCTCCTCATGTTCCATCAGTTCACTGAAGTTCGAAATCTCCAACAGCATGGATTTGGTGAGTTTATACTCTTCAAATATTAAATTCCAAAAAGGACCAAACTCTTTATCCTTAGCCATATAGGAAGTCAATTGGAAGAAAGATTTGGTAAGACTCATCATACTGTTAAACACTAAAGTTCTAAAGAACAGACTGTTTTCAAACAACTGCTGGACTTCGCCGATTCGATTGGCTTTTTTAAAGGCGTAAATTGCTGTACCTACCCCAAAAAAACCCGGAACATTTTGCTTTAATAAACTCCAACTGCCTACAAAAGGAATAGCGCGCAAATCCGAAAAGACTAATTCAGATGATTTCCCCCTTTTACTGGGGCGGCTTCCAATATTCGTTTTAGCGTAATAGGGTAAAGTGGACATCCGCTCTAAATAGGGAATGAATGATGGATGTGCTTTAAAGTCCTGATAAGCCTGATAACTCAAATTGGCTAGTTCCTGCATGACATTCCGGTCATTGTCCTGGAACTGATGTGCATCGGGTTGTAACACTCGATTGATTACCCCTGCACTTAAAAGTTGTTCTAAGTTAAACTGGGAGGAGTCGAGCGTTCCAAAATTTGAGCTGATCGTTTGCCCTTGAATAGTGAGTTGTATATCGTCGGCTTGAATTTTAGGTCCTAAAGAAGCGTAAAACTGATGCGTATTTCCTCCGCCTCGGGCTGGTGGTCCTCCCCTCCCATCGAAAAAAGCTAATTGAATTCCAAATTCCTGCGCCACTTCAGAAAGCTGCTCTTTAGCGAGATAAATACTCCAATTGGCCATAAAATAGCCTCCGTCTTTGGTTCCATCAGAAAAACCTAACATGATCGTTTGTTTATCTCTACGAGTGATTAAGTGATTTCTATAGGAGGGATTGCTGTAAAGAGCGCGCATGATTCCGGGAGCTTCCTGCAAGTCGGTAATAGTTTCGAAAAGTGGGATAAAATCAACCGTTGGTCGATCCCAACCGGAAAGTCGGTGCAATGCAAAGAGTTGCAATAAATTTTCTAAAGACTGGCAGTTGCTTATGATGTATCGATTGCACCCCCGTTCCCCATTGTTTTGCTGAATGGATTGCATGGCGCGAATAGAGCCCAAGGTCTGTCGGGTAATGGGAGTATCAAAAAGCTCTGGAGGAACATCTCCTTCCAGTGACAACAAGGCCTCATACCGTTCTTCCAAGGAAAGTGCCTGGTAATTTTCAGGGACGTTTTTGGCATACTTGGATAGGTCTGGATGCGCCATAATTTCCAAAAACAATTCGTTATGCACCCGCGAATCCTGACGAATATCTAAACTGGCAAAGTGGAACCCAAAGAGTTTGACTTTGTTGATCAGGTCTTTTACTTGTTCTGCGTATAAACCCCCGGAGGCCACAACAAGTTGATAAATTTCATCCAACTCTTGTTCAAACCATTGAAGGGTGAAGTCTAAATGTTTTTGGGGTTGAAACAAAACATCAAAAACCTTAGAGGTCAGTACTTCTAGTTTTTCATCTATCCCGTCGAAGGTGAGTTTGCGTTTAAGTTTTCGCAGATCTCGATAGTAGTTTCTCACAACTGAAAATCGGAGGCGTTCAGCTGTTTTGAGAGTGGTTTCCGAGGTCACAAAAGGATTTCCGTCTCGATCACCTCCCGGCCAAAAACCGAAGTCAAAAATGGGGTTTTCAAAACTGTCTTTAGGAAGTAAATTTTGATCGATGTAATTAACAATGGAACTGGCACTGTGGTAAAAAACATTTTCCAGATACCAGATTAAGCTTACGGCTTCATCAAATGGTGTAGGTTTTTTCTTTTGATAAAAGGGCGTTTTTCCCAACTGAGATAAAAGGGTCTTGATCTGATCCAACTCATCCTTTTGCAAAGCTTTGGAAAGATCGTTAATAATCCCCAGCACGCTGTCGGGATAAAATTGAGTGGGATGAGCCGTTAAAACAATCCGAACTTTAAATTCATTGAGATAATTGATCAGTTCGTTTCCTCTGCCCTCGCCAAAAGAAGCTTCCTTCAAATGACGTAGTGTTCCACGTCCGTGCATATTGTTGACGTAGGGATAAGCAGCATCTTCAATGGCATCAAATAATACGACCTGGCGTTCAATGTATTGTATGAATCGAAAAAGGGTGTTTATCCGTTCTTTTTCGCTTAAATCAGGTAAATGCAGGGCAAAAAACGACTCAACGATGGTTTTAGGATCGACATTTGCTTCAAACTGTTTGCGACAGTAGTCCGAGAATAATGAAACGAAAACACCAGTATCGTGTATGTTTTCATAGGGCAGTGATAAAAATAAGTTGTTGTAGAGTTGAAATTTGGACAATACACGCTCGTTAAAGCGCTCAAGCTTTGGTTTTCTAGCCATTGATGTAGGAAAATTTATAAGTCGTTAAAAATGCTGTGCATCAAGCGTTTTTTGTCGTTGATGCTTTCCTCCAAGGAAATCATCGTTTCTGTTCGCGATACTCCATCAATCTCGTCTATGCTGAAGATGATTTCTTTCGCATGTTGGGTATCACGGGCCCGTACCTTACAGAAAATATTAAATTTCCCTGTGGTAATATGTGCGACCGTTACCGAAGGAATCGCCTCAAGGGCCTGAATGACTTCTGAAGTTCGCTTGGTCTGATGGAGAAAGATGCCAACATAAGCGATAAAAGCATAACCCAACTTGACGTAATCCAAAGTAAGTGAAGAACCCTTAATGATTCCGGATTCTTCCATTTTTTTGACTCGGACATGTACTGTACCCGCAGATATAAGAAGTCTCTTGGAAATTTCCGTAAAAGGAATACGAGTGTTATCAATTAAGATATCCAGGATTTGGTGATCAACTTCGTCCAATTTAATTTTAGACATAACATATTATTTGTTACAAAAGTAAAGTTTTTTTGAAAAATACTTAATTAGACAGTTGTTTTATTAAGAATAATCCATTAACAAAATGTTATAATCCAAACTTTTTTGATCTTCTACTCTAAATATAGGGGCTTTAGCCATTGACTTCAATTGGAGGGTCTGATGCGCCTGTAAATCAACTTTTTTCGCAAAAGCATGGAAAATTGGATTAAAAACAATGGATTCTCCTTCCAAATGTTCTTCATATTGTAAGGCCAATTGCTGGTTTGGAAATAATTCCCCCTGGACTTCTACATCTACCGAATCCAACAGTATATCTACCCAGTTTTTGGTGTTTTGAGGAATTTGGTGATAATCCGCCGCTGGGTCATTTCTAGGGATCGGATTCTGGATGCGATGCAGTGCCGATCGAAGGGCTTGATGGGTAAATTCTACCGTACGATCCCGGTCGTAATCCAGAGGATAATGACCCGATTCAAATAAAACCGTGGGAATACCCAGGCTTGTTAGGGAATCGCCTACACAATTAATATTGAAGGTGTCTTCATAACGACCAATTCCTTTGGGCAAATCACGAATGATGTCCTGATGAATATCGGCGATAAGATGCATGGCTTTAATACGGGGTTGGGTAATAGATTTTTGGGAATCTCCTGCCGGAGCTAAAAAAGACAGAGTCGCGGGATTTCCGTAGATTCCCGCTCCAAAAATAGTCCGTTGTCCGTGAAGATTAAACGCATAATCGGGTTGAAAAGAATCACAAAACTCCTTTAAAATAAGACTTTCGGGCTGACTGAGTGTTTGAGCATCCCGATTTAAATCAATATTGTTGGCGTTTAAACGAGTATATGCCTGAGCGCCGTCGGGGTTTAATTGAGGAAGAATGGCCAACTGAAATTGATTGAAATATGAGTCGGCTTCTGGGGTAATAAAGTCCTCTAAAAGGCTTACTAAAGCCCTTGTTGTAGAGCTTTCATTGCCATGCATTTGAGACCACATCAGCACTTTAATAGACCCTTGTCCTATACGAATCACTTCAATAGGATTCCCTTGGACCGAATAACCGAGTGTTTCAAATGTAAATAATGAACGAAAAGACCCTGAATGTTGCTCCCATTTCTTTGGGGGAAAATATCTTTTATCCGATTTCATTTTACAAATGTAAATATCCTTTTGTTTACAATTGTTACGTATTCAAGACCTTTGAATTTTACAATTGTAAGCTTTATTTATCACAAATGTATTCAAATTTTGGTTAGTTTAATATATATATTTATTAATCAGTATTTTAATGCTATTATTTAAAGTGTTAATTTATATAATTTAATGAGTGTTTAGTGTTTTTCGTTGATGAATTATCCGTATATTACAATTGTAAATCACAATTTTGTTTACAATGTTAAACTATTCTGAATTGGTTTCTCGGATAGAGGAATTACGGAAAAGACATCAACTCAATGCATCTGCTTTTGCAGATCGAATTGGAGTTCCCCGCTCATCTATTTCCCACATACTTTCCGGACGGAACAAACCCAGCCTGGAATTCATCATTAAAGTTGTCGATGCTTTTGAAGACACCAGCCTTCACGAATTGCTCTATGGAGAAACATCCCCTACCCAACCCGTTTCTAAATTTTCAGAAGCTCCCGAAAAAATTTCTCCCGGGACGCCTTCTTTGTTTGATTCTCCCTCAACACCTCAAAAAGATATTCCGAGTACAAACTTTCATACCGATTCTAAGAATCCTGAACGGATCATTGCACTTTATCCTGATGGCACTTTTGAAACTTTTGTATTGAAAAAGCCCTAATTTTGCGCATGCGCTGGAATTATTCAATCCTATTTTCATTGTTGTGCGGGAGTTGTTATACCCCAGAAAGAAATTGTGAAGCCTTTCAAACCGGTACCTTCACCTTTGAAAGTATCGTGGAAAATCAAATTCAGACCACAACCTTCTATCGTTCGAAAAGCTTAGAAATAGAAAACTATCAGAATCGCATAGACTCCGCTCATATTCGATGGGTGAATCCTTGTGAATGTATCTTAACTAAGATTAACCCGCAGAACAATCAGGAAAAACGTCCACTTAAAATTAAAATTTTAAGTACCACCGCTGACACCTATACTTTTGAATACAGCTATGTGAACCAACCCGGGAACAGCCAGCGCGGTACCGCCACCAAAATTAGCAATACATGGAAGCCTTAATGAATACTGAAGCCCTAAGTGCTTTACTCACCCTTACCTTTTTAGAAATTGTTTTAGGAATCGACAATATCTTATTCATTTCGGTTGTCGCAAATAAAGTGGACGCACACCAACGCAAAAAGGCTACTCAATGGGGTTTGCTGCTGGCAATGTTGTTACGATTAGGTTTGTTAATGGGGATATCTGTATTCCTACAGATGCAACAAACATTTTTTGCGGTAGACAATCAATTTTTATCTGTTGCTTTAAACGGACAGTCGATTATTCTTGCGATTGGTGGTATTTTTCTGCTCTACAAAAGCACCAAAGAAATTTATGAAAAGGTGGAAGGTCACTCCCAACATTTGATCAATGGTCAAAAAAACACTTATTCCTTTAATCGAGCTTTAGTCCAGATTATTGCGATTAATCTGGTTTTTTCTTTTGATTCTATTTTGACCGCCATTGGGATGACAAATGGTTTAACAGGTGCTTTGCCTATCATGGCCATAGCCGTTATCGTTTCGGTTGTTATCATGATGATATTTGCCAAACCTGTAGGCGAATTTATTAATGAGCATCCCTCCTTGCAGGTACTGGGATTGTCCTTTTTATTATTAATCGGATTTATGCTCCTGGCCGAAGCAGCTCACCTATCCCACCTAGTGATTTGGGATCAAGCTGTGGGGGCGGTTCCCAAGGGCTATCTCTACTTCGCCATCGCTTTTTCGTTAGGTGTTGAGTTTCTCAATATGAAAGTGCGAAAGCGTTAATCCCTAGAGATCCATTCGGATTTGGGCATCCTGATCCGAATCATCAGGCTGAAGTTCTTCAGAATTGACCTCTATTTCCGAAGTGGGAATTTCAGTGTAAAATTCTTGGGTGTTTACAACTTGAATTTTTCGGATACGTTTATCTGTCAACTGATTCCCCATGGCGGCAATTCCTTTAACCGCTATAAACTCCTCCGCCCAAAAAACTAAAGGATCGGGGGTTTCCTTGCCTGCCGGTTTCACAAATTGGGCCTCAATTTGGGGCCGCCCTTCAGTAGTGATAAACAACAAATCGCTGTCTTCCCTAATAAAAGAATCTTCTTTTTTCTCGTTCTCTACTAAAAATCGTTTAATAAAGTATCGCTTTTTTGTTGGATCGAAGTATATAGCTGTCAGGGGTTTAGACGGAGTCCATTTTTCAATGGTTTTATCTTCGTCTCGAAAATGCAAACTGGGATCGGGGTCCAAAACTCGGACAGTTCCCTTTTGGGAAACCACCAATAATTTCTCATCTCCTTTAAATGCCCCTAATAATTCGCCCCGACCTTCAAAGTTGATTCTTCGAATGGTGGTGTCAAACCAAATATCACGCGCTTGAAGGGTTGAAATCCCTTTCTCTTTTAATTGCACTTTTCGGATGGGGTATTTAGTGACAATATTTCCACGAACCGATCGCCCTTTAATTTGCAAATCCGCAAAATCTAAATCCCACTTTAATTTTTTGATGGACCCTGTATTTCTTAATAAAATCTGAACAATCTCGGCTTCTCCGTTGGGATTGGCTGTAAAATAAAGTACCTCCGATTTGGGTTTGCCCTGAGTAAGATCGTATTTGCGATCCCGAGTGACCCCCGTCACGGAGAAACGTTTGATATAAGAAGTTCCGGGCTTTCCATCTCGATAGATCATGTTGTAGATGGTACGGCTGTCTTTTTTCTTAAAAATCGCTGTATGGATAATATCCTTGCCCACAAACACCTTACTGTCGACCGGGACTACCTGCATATTTCCATCCTTAGTAAAGACGATAATATCATCTATATCGGAACAATCACAGATATACTCATCCTTTCGAAGCCCTGTACCTATAAAGCCTTCCGCACGATTGACGTAGAGTTTTTGATTGCGGACCACCACTTTTTTGGCATCGACATCATCAAAAATTCGAATTTCTGTTTTACGCTCCTTCCCTTTACCATAGGTTTTTTGGAGGTGAGTAAAAAATCGTATCGCATAATCGATTAGATGATTAAGATTGTTTTTGACTTCGGCTATATCCCCTTCAAGCGCTTCAATTTTTTGCTGAGCTTTATCAATATCGAATTTTGAAATTCGCTTGATCCGGATTTCGGTCAGTCGAACAATATCCGCCTCGGTAACTTCTCGTTTCAAATGCTTGACGTGGGGGTTCAATCCCTTCTGAATAGCAGCCAAAACCCCTTCCCAGCTTTCCTCTTCTTCGATATCACGATAGATTCTATTCTCAATAAAAATACGTTCTAAAGAAGCAAAATGCCACTGATTTTCAAGCTCTTGCAACTGTACTTCCAGTTCCAATTTTAGCAACTGGACCGTATGATCTGTGGAAATTTTCAGCATGTCGCTAACCCCTAAAAATAGAGGCTTGTTGTCCTGAATGATACAACCCAAAGGAGAAATTGAAGTTTCACATGCCGTAAATGCATAAAGTGCATCGATGGTCTTATCGGGGGAAGTTCCAGGAGGTAAATGCACCAAAATTTCTACTTCAGAAGCTGTATTGTCTTCAATTTTTTTAATCTTGATCTTTCCTTTTTCGTTGGCTTTTAAAATACTTTCGATCAAGGAAGTGGTCGTGGTACTGTAAGGTATTTCCCGAATAACCAAGGTGTTTTTGTCCAAGGTTTCAATTTTGGCACGTACCCGAATTTTTCCACCGCGCTGGCCATCATTATAATTCTGAACGTCGGCAATTCCGCCGGTTAAAAAATCGGGATATATTTGAAAACTCTTTCCTTTTAAATATTGAATACTGGCCTTAAGTAGTTCCTGAAAATTGTGCGGCAGAATCTTTGTAGAAAGCCCCACAGCTATGCCTTCGGCCCCTTGTGCCAGTAGAAGTGGGAATTTTACGGGTAAATGAACCGGTTCTTTTTTACGCCCGTCGTAAGACAATTGCCAGGAAGTCACTTTAGGGCTAAACACTACCTCTAAGGCAAATTTGGACAAACGCGCTTCAATATAACGAGATGCAGCAGCCCGATCGCCTGTGAGGATATTTCCCCAATTTCCCTGCATATCAATGAGCAATTCTTTTTGCCCCATTTGCACCATTGCATCAGCAATACTGGCATCGCCATGGGGATGATATTGCATGGTATGCCCTACAATATTGGCCACTTTATTATAACGCCCATCATCCAAGTCCTTCATGGAATGGAGAATACGGCGTTGCACGGGTTTAAACCCATCAAAAATTGCGGGTACGGCGCGTTCCAGAATCACATAAGAGGCATAGTCTAAAAACCAGCCTTCATACATGCCTGAAACTTTCACCAAACTTTCATTGGCCTGAGCATTCTCCCCGATTGGTTCCATTTAGTTTGTCTTTTCTTCGATAAGGTCTAATTCAACTTTAAGGTTGTCGATGATAAAATTTTGTCGATCCTGGGTGTTTTTTCCCATATAAAAGGCCAATAATTCATCCACGGTGGTGTGCTTATCCATCAGCACAGGATCAATTCGCATATCTTCTCCAATAAAATACTTGAATTCGTCAGGAGATATTTCTCCTAAACCCTTGAACCGGGTTATTTCTGGCTGGTTTCCAAGCTCTTGCATAGCCTTTATTTTTTCATCTACCGAATAACAATAGATTGTTTTTTTGCGATTTCGGACCCGAAATAAAGGTGTTTGTAAAATATATATATGTCCCTCTTTGATCAATTCAGGGAAAAACTGCAAAAAGAAGGTAATTAATAATAAACGGATATGCATCCCATCTACATCGGCATCGGTCGCTATGATAATATTGTTGTAACGAAGGTTTTCGAGGCTTTCTTCAATATTTAAAGCGGCTTGGAGCAAGTTAAACTCTTCATTTTCGTAGACCACTTTTTTGTGCATTCCATAACTGTTCAGGGGTTTTCCGCGTAAGCTAAAAACGGCCTGAGTATTGACATCTCTCGATTTAGTAATCGAGCCACTTGCGCTATCCCCCTCCGTAATGAATAGGGTCGTTTCCAAGCGTCGGTCTTTTTTTAAATCATTCAAATGAACTCGGCAGTCTCGAAGCTTTTTGTTGTGCAAACTGGCTTTTTTGGCCCGTTCACGAGCCAGTTTGCGAATACCAGAGAGTTCTTTACGTTCTTTCTCTGCCTGAATAATCTTTTTTTGAAGAGCCTCAGCAACTTCCCCATTTTTGTGCAAATAATTATCCAGTTGGGTACTGACATAATCGTTAATATAGGTACGAACGGTCGGAAAATCGCCGCCCATATCCGTAGAACCCAACTTTGTTTTCGTTTGGGATTCGAATACAGGCTCCATCACTTTTATGCTGATGGCTGCTATAACAGACTTCCGAATATCTGAGGCATCGTAGTTTTTTCCAAAGTGTTCCCGAACAGTTTTCACTAAAGCTTCCCGAAATGCAGCCTGATGGGTTCCCCCTTGGGTGGTGTGCTGCCCATTGACAAAGGAGTGGTACTCCTCGCTGTATTGAGTGCGGCTATGAGTCAAGGCTATTTCAATATCTTCGCCTCGTAGATGAATAATCGGATATAGAAGATCGGATGCATTGGTTTGATCTTCCAAAAGGTCTTTTAATCCATTTTCTGAAAAAAACTTTTGGCCGTTAAAGACAATCGTCAGTCCCGGATTGAGATATACATAGTTTCGAAGCATTTTTTCGATATACTCAAAGCGAAACTTGTAATTCTTAAATATTTGCGCATCGGGAGTAAACTGAACCAAAGTTCCTCGGCGGGCTTTGGAAGCTTCCTGGGGCATTTCTTCGATCAGGTCTCCAAAAGAAAAACGAGCGCTTTTACTTTGATTATCACGATAGGAAGAGAC
>JBMYNJ010000028.1:0-18014 GCA_049598145.1 Flavobacteriaceae bacterium
GAGCTGTCTCAGCAAATAGGTGTTAATCAGCGGTAAATCGTCGGACCAGGTGATCTGAATATCTTCATAGTGCTCGGCAAGGGTGTCAGAGGTCGCCACAAAAGATTTAAAATAGTCTACTAGCAAGGTTTTTTGTTGCTCAATGGAAGGGTTATCCTGGGCCATATGTTCTTGAAACGAATCACTAGTTTCCCAGTTTTTGAACACTTTTTGAACATAATCGAATTCCAATTCCCAGTGTTTGAGTTTCCGACTCATCCCTTTTTTTTGACCGATCGGGTGATCCATTAAAAAATTGAAATAAGAATTATCAAGAATGGTTTCCAGCTTTTTTTGGGCTTCCAAATCCGGAGTGCGTAACATCTTAAGGCTTTTGAGCAAAGCCTCCGCATGTCGATAGGTAGCCCGAAGAAAATCAAAACTCAAAAGAAATAACTCCTGAGATTGTTGGACGCTATTTTGAAAGAACTTAATTTCTTCTATCAAATCTCGTTCTACGTCGTTGAGCAATGCATAAATAGACTGTGCAACTTTGACTCGAACATGACGGCGCGTAATCATACCTAGAATTTGCCCAAAAATACGGTATTAATCCAGAAATGCAGAAGTAATCGTCTGTTCAAATACACTTTTTTAAAATGTGCTTAAACTCTTGAATTTAGTTACATTTGGAACGCTGAAAAGAGTCGATGAATTCCCTTAAATATCTCAACAAATACCTTTATCGATATCGATTAAAACTCCTGTTGGGTTTTTTGATTACCATCGTCTCGCGTATATTTTCCTTATTTGCTCCAAGACTCATTGGGAATTCCTTGACCACAGTAGAGCAATATCTGACGGAAGTCACTTCCGATTTGGCAGTCGTAAAGGAGGCTTTACTAATCAATATCTTAATCATTTTAGGTGCCTCAATCATTTCAGGAGTTTTTACTTTTTTGATGCGGCAAACCATCATCAATGTATCCAGATATATTGAATTCGATCTTAAAAACGACATTTTCGCCCATTATCAACGATTGGGTCAAAAATTCTACAAAAACAATCGTACAGGCGATTTAATGAATCGCATCTCTGAGGATGTCGGAAAAGTGCGCATGTATGTGGGGCCGGCCATTATGTACAGTACCAATACCATCGCCTTATTCATCATTGTCATCAGTTATATGGTGAGTATTGCTCCTGAACTGACCTTTTATACAGTGCTTCCCCTCCCATTTTTGTCCTACATTATCTACAAACTCAGCCGGATCATCAATCAAAAAAGTACGGCGGTACAAGAGTTTTTATCCAACCTATCTTCTTTTACTCAAGAGCGTTACAGTGGTATTGCTGTGATTAAATCTTACGGCCTTGAATTGGATTCGTCTCATAATTTTACTGGGTTGGCCCAACAAGGGTACGACAAAAACATGGAGCTAGCCAAAGTGCAAGCTTGGTTTTTTCCCTTGATGATTTTATTGATTGGCTTAAGTAACCTTTTGGTCATTTTTATTGGAGGGAAACAATACATGACGGGGCAGATAGAAATTGGTGTTTTAGCGGAGTTTATTATCTACATCAACATGCTCACCTGGCCAGTCGCTGTTGTGGGATGGGTCAGTTCTATCATACAACAGGCCGCTGCATCCCAACAACGGATCAATAATTTTTTAGATGAGCAGCCCGAATTGATCGGAGGAAATCGCACCGCTTTAACGCAAGATTTTTCGATCCGATTCGAAAACGTCTCAATGACCTATCCCGAAAGTGGCATTCAAGCTCTTCAGAGTTTAAGTTTTTCTATCGAGGAAGGAAAAACTCTCGGGATCATTGGAGGGGTCGGAAGTGGAAAATCTACCCTTTTAGACCTGATTACTCGTATTTATGACCCCAACAAGGGAAGCATCACTATTGGAGGGGTGCCACTTCAGGAGTTCTCCCTTCCCGAACTTCGAAAAATGATTGCCTGCGTTCCTCAAAATCCCTTCCTCTTTTCGGAGACCATCCAACAAAATATTCGTTTCGGCAAACCCGAAGCAACATTGGAAGAAATTCAAGACGCGGCTAAAGCGGCTGCCGTACACGAAAATATCATCGACTTTAAAGAGGGATACGACACCCTTTTGGGCGAACGAGGAGTGACGCTTTCCGGGGGGCAAATTCAGCGAATTTCTATTGCTCGCGCTTTGATAAAAGATGCGCCTATTCTCCTATTAGACGATTGTTTGTCTGCCGTAGATACCGATACCGAAGAACTTATCTTACAGCATCTCAGGCGAATGAGTCGACATAAAACCACCTGTATTGTGAGCCATCGTATCTCCTCTGTGATTGATGCCGATCTGATTTTGGTTTTAGACGAAGGGAAAATTATCCAATCCGGCAGTCATCAATCTTTAATTCAAGAGGAAGGCTATTATCAGAATCTTTACAAGAAACAACAGGGGAATTCCAACTAATTTAAGTTTTGTTTAACTTTTTTTTTTAATTTTGGTTTTAAGAAAGAAACCAATTAAACAAAACTATGTACCAGGAAGATGGAGGTGCGGAAGAAATTTATTCCAAAGTTTTACGTGCAGGACGTAGAACGTATTTCTTCGACGTGCGGGAAACCAAAGCAAGTGATTATTATTTAACCATCACTGAAAGCAAAAAATTCACCAACGAAGACGGAAGTTATTACTACAAAAAGCACAAGCTTTATTTGTATAAAGAAGACTTTAGCGACTTTAAAAGTTTACTGGAAGAAACGATGAACTTTATCATTGAAGAACGAGGTGAAGAGGTTATTAGTGAAAGACACAAGAAAAATTACAACCCGGACGAAAATACCATTGAGTCGTCTGTTGAAGAAAGCTCTAATTTTTCAGACTTGAACTTCGAAGACATTTAAGTCCATCTTTCTTTTCTTATCTTGAGTGAGAAAATCTTTCTCATGAAAAAATTTTTCCTTACCCTTTTGTTTTTGGGATGCTTTTGGGCTGTAGCACAAGAGGAACCCTCTGATTATTATTTACCCAACCATTCGTATAATCCCAAAATTACTACTCCTGCCGAATTTCTGGGCTACCCGGTGGGCGAATGGCATCTCAGCCACGACCAACTCAGTGCTTACGTACAACTCTTAGCGCAAGAATCCGATCGTGTTCAATTGGAGCGACGAGGAGAAACTTTTGAAGGCCGTCCACTTTGGTTACTGACGGTGAGTAGTCCACAAAATTTAGAACGCATCACAAGCATTCAAAAAGCCCACCAACAACTCAGTGAGGCCTCTGGGGAATCGCTTGACTTAGAATCTCTTCCTGTAGTTGTATATCAAGGGTTCTCAATCCACGGAAACGAGCCTAGTGGTGCTAATGCCAGTGTGCTATTGGCCTACCACTTAGCTGCCAGTCAGGCGACCGAAATTTTGGAACAGCTCAACAATGCCGTTGTCTTAATAGACCCCTGTTTAAACCCGGATGGTTTCCAACGTTTTGCCAACTGGGTAAACAGCAACCGAAATACTCATCTCACCTCAGAAAACGAAGACCGGGAATATCACGAACCCTGGCCACGCGGTCGCACCAATCATTATTGGTTTGACTTGAATCGGGACTGGCTCCCTGCTCAGCTGCCGGAATCCCAAGCCCGGATTAAAACTTTTGGGCAGTGGATGCCCAATGTGTTAACCGATCATCATGAAATGGGAACCAATGCTACCTTTTTCTTTCAACCGGGAATTCAGTCTCGAGTCAATCCACTGACTCCCGCCATGAATCAGGAATTGACTCGTAAAATGGGAACCTATCATGCCAAGGCTTTGGATGCCATTGGTTCTTTGTATTATACCGAAGAAAGTTTTGACGATTTCTATTACGGCAAAGGCTCCACTTATCCGGATGTCAACGGAGGAATTGGAATTTTATTTGAACAGGCGAGCTCCCGTGGACATTTGCAAAAAAGCGACAATGGTTTACTGAGTTTTCCATTTAGTATCCGAAACCAACTGACTACCGCTTTTTCAACACTGCAAGCCGCCAGTGAAATGCGAGTTGAACTATTGCAATATTTTAGACAGTTTTATATAGACAGTCGGAAATTAGCGGAAAAAAAGAAGGCGGAAGCTTATGTCTTTGGTTCAGAAAGCGATCCGGTTCGAGCCACGGCTTTAGCACAAACCCTTCAAAGACATGGCATCAAGATTCACAAAGCTCGCAACAGTGGAAAATTCAGTGCGAACGCTTATGCAGTACCCTTAAATCAGAAAAAAATTAAATTGTTGCAAGCGATGTTTAATCAACAGACGCAGTTTCAGGACAGTTTGTTTTACGATATTTCGGCTTGGAGTTTTCCCTTAGCGTTTAATTTACCCTTAGAAAAAAAATCAGCCAAAGCGGTTCTTGGAGCAGAAATTACGTCTCCTATAAATTCTCCCAAAGGGGCTATCAGCGCACCCTCTTCCTATGGTTATTTGATCCAAAATCATAGTTATCTCTTGCCAAAAGCTTGGGGGCAACTGCAAAAAAAGGGGATACGAGCGAAAATCAGTATGAAGCGTTTTGCGCATGAAGGCGTCCAATATTCGTATGGAACTACCTTTATTCCTGTGCAGAATCAATCGATTTCAGCACCAGAGCTTCACCGTGTCTTAGAACAATTAGCCGAAGAAAATGCGCTTCAGATCAATGGTGTCCAAGGAGGATTAACTCAAGGAATCGATTTGGGCTCCCGCAATTTCAGAACTCTTCCAAAAATCCGAACAGGACTATTGGTCGGTTCAGGGATTAATGCCTACGATGCAGGAGAAATTTGGCATTTATGGGATTACCGGTGGGAAAACCCTCCCGTGAAGTTGGATGTGACTCGACTCTCACAAATCGACTTAAGTTCCTACTCGCATCTGTTTTTACCCAGCTACGGGGGAAGTGATGTAGACCCAAAAATCCTAAAAAAATATGTCCAGGCAGGCGGTACTTTGATCGCCTTCCGCTCCAGTATCCGGTGGCTGCAAAAAAAACAACTCATTGATATCAATTTTATCGAAAAAGAAGACAAAGCAAGCCCTGTTCGCTTCGAAGAGCGGGAAAACTATTTTGGTGCACAACGGATCGGCGGAGCAATTTTTGAAACACAGCTCGATCGAAGTCATCCCATTAATTTTGGAATTCCTTCGGATAAACTCCCGATGTTCCGCAACACTACTCTTTTTATGGAAGCGGATAAGGACCGGTTCAACAATCCCATACAATATTCTAAAAATCCACTCTTAAGTGGCTATATTTCGAAAGACAACTTAAAATTAATCCAAGGAAGTGTTCCATTTAAAATTCAGCGATTGGGACAAGGAAAAATATTGTTATTTACAGACAATACCCAATTTAGAGCCTTTTGGTATGGCACCAATCGGCTTTTGGCCAATGCCGTTTTCCTATCTTCGTTTATGTAAAACTGAAATCAATGGCTAGAACTCCTTCAAGTATGTTGGCGCTGGGAACGGTGGCTCCTAATTTTGAACTTCCCGACACTCAAACCAATCAAGTCGTTCAACTATCTGATATTCGAGGAGAACAAGGCACTTTGATTGTGTTTATCTGTAATCATTGTCCTTTTGTAATCCATCTAATTGAACCCTTGGCACAACTGGCAAACACCTATTTAAAAAAGGGGATTGGAGTGGCTTTTATTTCCAGTAATGATGTCGAAAACTACCCTCAGGACGGCCCGGAACAGATGTATGATTTTGGACAAGAGCACCAATTTGAATTTCCATATCTCTATGACGAAAGTCAATCGGTTGCTCAATCCTATGATGCCGCCTGTACGCCCGATTTCTATTTATTTGATCCCAAAGACCGATTGGTTTATCGGGGTCAGTTCGACGACTCGCGTCCGGGCAACGAAATCCCCGTGAGTGGAAAAAGTCTTCAAGAAGCGCTGGAAAATCTAATCCAGGGAAAAAGTCCTTTGTCAAATCAGCACCCCAGCTTGGGATGTAACATTAAGTGGAAGGCCGAAAATCGTCCGCCAGATCACTATTAACTAAAGTCCACCAGCTCGACCTCAAAAATTAGAGTTGCATCGGGAGGAATTACTCCTCCAGCGCCTTGACTCCCATATGCCAAATGGCTAGGAATGACCAATTTCGCCTGATCCCCTTTACCGAGTAAACCAATCCCTTCATCCCATCCCGGAATCACTTGGCCCATCCCTAATGGAAAATCAATGGGATTTCCACGCTGATAGGAAGAATCAAAAACAGTTCCGTCTAGCAACATTCCACGATAATGAACTTTGACCTGATTCCCTTTGGTGGGTTTGTCCGCTCCTTTAGCTTGATTAATAAGGTAAAACAAACCCGAATCGGTTTGTTCCATGCCTTGGGTGTGCTCCGCTAATGCCTGCGCCTGAGCTTCTCTTTGTGCGGCTTCACGCTCCTCTTTTTCACTTACGAACTTTTGAAAAGTTTCAGCGGCATCAAATGCTTCTGCTGCTGCTCCCACCCGCTCAATGCGAATGGAGCTAATGGTGTCGCCTTGTGCGGTACTATCCACCACGTTTTGCCCTTCAATCACCGTACCGAAAACCGTGTGTTTTCCGTCCAACCAAGGGGTGGCATTATGGGTAATAAAGAATTGACTCCCATTAGTGCCCGGTCCTGCATTGGCCATCGAAAGAATTCCGGCTTTGTCGTGCTTTAATTCCGGGTGAATTTCATCGTCAAACTGGTAGCCCGGACCTCCGACCCCAGAGCCCTTGGGGCATCCTCCCTGAATCATAAAATCAGCAATCACCCGATGAAATTTAAGTCCGTCGTAGTAAGGTTCACCAGCGGGTTTGACCTCATTTTTGATGGTTCCTTCTACCAAACCGACAAAATTGGCCACCGTACCCGGTGTCTTGTCGTGATGTAATTGAATGATTATATCGCCTTTGGTGGCTTTGATTCGTGCGAAAAGTCCAGTTTCCATATTAAAATTTTGGCACGAAGATAAGACAACGTGCTTCAATTCTTGGAATTAATTCGCGACTTCGCTTAAAAATTTGAGTCGGAACAAACGGATTTCCTCTTCATCATAAGCTCCGTCAAATTCTTCAACAGCATCCGTGATTTTATCATTTTCAGCATCCATAAAATACTCTCGTAATTCCTCTTGATCGTCTTCATCCAGAATTTCATGAATCCAATAATCGATATCCAATTTGGTTCCGGAAACGACAATGGTTTCCATTTCTGATAAGAGTTGATCCATATCCATCCCTTTGGCAGCAGCCATATCGTCTAAGGGCAGCTTGCGGTCGACACTCTGAATCAAAAAGAGCTTAATAGCTGAATTGGTTCCCGTAGAACGTACCACCATATCTTGAGCTCTCTCAATTGAATTTTCCTGAACATACTTTTGTATAATCTCAACAAAACTTGACCCATACTTAATCGCCTTTCCCTCACCAACTCCATTAATTTGTTTGAGTTCTTCAACAGAAGTTGGGTATTTTAAAGACATATCTTCTAAAGAAAAATCTTGAAAAACGACATAGGGTGGTACCTGATGTTGATCGGCTACTTTTTTGGTTTCGGCCTGAAGTAATTTCAACAGTTGTTCATCTGAAGCTGCCATTTTATTGATGGCTGTTGGAGCTAATGTGGCTTCAAAATCGTGATCTTTAGCCATTTGAAAGCTTTGAGGACTTTCAATAAAGTCACGGCCTTTAGTAGTCAATTGAAGAATTCCATAGGTTTCAATGTTTTTGCTTAAATAGCCGTGAATCAAAGCATGACGAATCAGCGCGCGCCAAAATTTTTGATCCTGCGATTTTCCAGCACCGAAAAATTCCTTTTCATGGGTCCGATGCGAGGCAATAAGCGCATTGGATTTAGCCACCAAGGTGAATACTATTTCTTTGGCTTTATATTTCTGATTGGTTTGATCCACTATGCGCAGGAGTAACTGTAATTCCTGTTGAACTTCGATTTGTTGTTTGGGGAAACGCACATTATCGTCCATATCGCCCCCAGGGTCGGTTTTCTCATCAAAGCTTTCTCCAAAATAATGGAGGATAAACTTCCGACGTGATACGGTAGTTTCTGCATAAGAGACCATTTCTTGTAAAAGTGCCATACCGATTTCTTGTTCGGCCACCGGTTTACCAGACATAAACTTCTCCAGTTTTTCGATGTCTTTATAGGAATAGAAGGCCAAACAATGGCCTTCCCCATCGTCTCGTCCTGCACGACCAGTTTCTTGATAATAACTTTCAATACTCTTAGGAATATCGTGATGAATCACAAAACGAACATTGGGTTTATCGATCCCCATGCCAAAAGCAATGGTGGCCACAATCACATCACAATCTTCTTTGAGAAACTGATCCTGATGGCTTACCCGTGATTTGCTGTCCAAACCCGCATGATAAGGCAAGGCTTTGACACCATTGACCTGAAGTATTTGAGCCAATTCTTCTACTCGTTTACGGGAAAGACAGTAAATAATCCCCGACTTACCCGGGCGCTCTTTAACAAATCGAATGATATCCGAATCTACTGCATCGGTTTTGGAACGGACTTCATAATAGAGATTGGGCCGATTAAACGAAGCTTTAAACACCTTGGCATCTGTGATCTGTAAATTTTTAAGAATATCTTCCTGTACTTTCGGAGTTGCAGTAGCTGTAAGGGCAATCACAGGAATAGAATCATCAATCTGAGAAAGGATTCTACGTAGGTTGCGGTATTCCGGGCGAAAATCGTGCCCCCATTCGGAAATGCAATGGGCTTCGTCGACGGCTAAGAATGAAATTTTTATAGATTTAAAAAATTTAATCATTTCTTCCTTAACCAAGGATTCTGGAGCTACATAAACCAGTTTAGTGTTTCCCGAACGAATATCGTCCTTCACTTGCTTAGTAGCTGTTTTATTTAAAGAAGAATTTAATACATGGGCTATTCCTGGAGTAGTCGAAATCCCTTGAAGAAAATCAACTTGGTTTTTCATCAATGCAATCAAAGGTGAAACTACAATGGCTGTCCCTTGCTGGATCAGGGCTGGAAGTTGATAACAAAGCGACTTCCCTCCCCCGGTAGGCATGATCACAAATGTGTTTTCTCCTGCTAATAAATTTTGAACGACGGGTTTTTGTAGACCCTTGAAATCATCGAAACCAAAAAACTGCTTAAGAGCTCCTTTAAGTTCCCCATCAACCATTAAAAAAAGTGTTGTTTATTTATCTAACTTTGTAACTTACAATATAAGACTTTCTCTAAAAATTTTAAACAATAGTTTGAAATTAAACCCAGACATAAAGAAAAGCGCTCAACACACCCTTTTAGCGGAAGCTGAGGCCCTCACGAATTTAGCCCACCTCATAGACGATCAATTTTCCAAGGTAGTCGAACTGATTCATCAAGGATCGGGTCGTTTAGTGATTACGGGGATCGGAAAAAGTGGAATCATTGCTCAAAAAATTGTGGCCACCCTGAATTCTACCGGGACCCCCGCCATTTTTTTACATGCAGCCGATGCGATTCACGGGGATTTAGGGATGGTTCAACGGGATGATATCGTCCTTTGCATTTCTAAGAGCGGAAACTCTCCGGAAATCAAAGCTTTAATCCCATTCATTCAAAAAGGAGGAAATCCTGTAGTTGGAATGACGGCAGATTCTGAATCGTTTTTAGCTCAAAATTCCAACTATTTTCTTAACACCCCTGTTGCGGAGGAAGCCTGTCCCAATAATCTCGCTCCGACCACCAGTACCACGCTACAATTAGCTTTAGGAGACGCCCTAGCGGTTTGCCTATTGGAAATGAAAGAATTTTCCCCAGCCGATTTTGCGCGTTACCACCCCGGGGGAAGTTTAGGGAAAAAACTCTATCTCACTCTTGCCGATATGGTGGGAGCTCACGAAAAGCCTGCAGTACAAGAGAATGCAAGTATTAATGAGGTGATTCATGAAATGACTACCAAACGCTTAGGAGCGGTAGTTGTGCTAGACCAACAAACGATTGTTGGATTAATCACCGACGGGGATTTAAGACGCATGTTAAATGAGCAGTATCAAATTAATGAATTAATTGCCCGAGATATCATGACTCCGAATCCCACTACTTTAGAAGGTAATACTTTGGCGGTGGAAGCTCTTCGCATGATTGAAGAACGTAAATTCAATCATATCGTAGTCACCGATGCGGAAGTGAACTACCTGGGGGTAGTCCATGTGTTGGACTTTTTAAAGCAGGGGATTAATTGATGGAAAATCCGACCGACAATATGTCCTTTTTGGAACATTTAGAGGAACTGCGCTGGCATCTGATTCGTGCGACTCTAGCAATTGTTTTGATGGGCTGTGTAGCTTTCTTTTTTAAAGACTTTATTTTCGACGAACTTTTATTTGGACCCAAACGAAAAGATTTTTTGACCTATCGGCTGTTTTGTGCCCTGGCAGAATCGCTTGGGGGAAGTACCGATTTTTGCACCAACGATCTTCCGTTCCGGGTTCAATCCCGTACAGTGGCTGGGCAATTTTCGGCCCACCTTTGGACTTCCGTCCTCGCCGGATTTATTGTAGCATTTCCCTATGTACTGTATGAATTTTGGCGATTTATTAAACCGGGACTTTTAAAAACCGAAAGACGCACTGCCAGAGGATTTATCTTCTTTGCTTCTCTCTTATTTTTCACGGGAGTCCTTTTTGGATATTATATCGTTACTCCTTTATCCATTAATTTTTTAGGCACTTATTCGGTAAGCTCTGAAATCTTTAACGATTTTGACTTAAGCAGCTATATCGGTCTGGTTCGGGCTTCTGTTTTAGCCTCCGGATTGATTTTTGAATTGCCCATCCTAATTTATTTTCTGGCTCAAGTAGGCTTGGTGAGTCCGGAGTTTCTTCGGAAAAACAGAAAAATTGCTTTGGTTTTGGTCTTAAGCTTGTCGGCGATCATCACGCCACCGGATATTGCCAGTCAAATAATCGTGAGCATTCCCATCCTTATATTGTATGAAATAAGTATCTTCATAGCCCGATATATCCAAAGAAAACAGCAGCTAAACACATGAGATTAAGAGCGGAATTTATTGAAAAATCTTATAAAGGTCGAACCGTGGTTAAGGGCATCTCTTTAGAGGTGGAACAGGGCCAAATTGTAGGGCTGCTCGGACCCAACGGAGCTGGGAAAACTACTTCGTTTTACATGATTGTTGGCCTTATTAAACCCAATGGGGGAAATATTTTTCTGGATCAGGAAAACATCACCCAATATCCGATGTATCGCCGAGCCCAAAAAGGAATTGGGTATTTGGCACAAGAAGCTTCAGTGTTCCGAAAATTAAGTGTGGAAGACAATATCAAAAGTGTGTTGCAACTCACCTCTAAAACCAAAGCCGAACAAAAAGAAAAAACCGAAGCCCTTCTGGAAGAATTTGGGTTAATCCATATTCGAAAAAATCGTGGGGATCTTCTCTCGGGTGGAGAACGCAGACGTACCGAGATCGCTCGGGCCTTGGCTACTGACCCAAAATTTGTGCTGCTTGATGAACCCTTTGCAGGTGTAGACCCGGTAGCGGTAGAAGACATACAAAGGATTGTAGCCCACTTAAAAAACAAGAATATCGGTATTTTAATCACCGATCACAATGTGCAGGAAACCCTTGCCATAACGGATAAAACTTATCTTATGTTTGAAGGAAGTATTCTTAAAGCGGGCTTACCCGAAGATTTGGCCGCCGATGAGATGGTTCGAAAAGTCTATCTTGGAAAAAACTTTGAGCTTCGAAAAAAGAAACTTGATTTTCATTCATGACAAACACCAACAACATTCGGCTCTCCGATGCAGCTGATCTACCCACGGTTGCACTCCTGATGGAGGAGGCCTTTGGAGCTAGCGCTCAATTACCCATTAACCCTGCTTACATTGCTGATTCGAATATTCACTGTTTTGTGTTGGAAATCGATAATACTATAGTCGCTACTGCAGCCCTCCACATACTTCAAAAAGTTAATCGAAAACTGGGGCAAATAGAAGATGTCGTAGTAGCCCAATCTCAACGTGGGAAGGGACTTGGAAAAACAATTGTAACGCACTTGCTTCAAGTTTCAGCAGATCAAGGGTGTTATAAAACTATCTTAAATGCTACAGACGAAAATATCCCATTTTACAATACATTAGGATTTCGTGTAGAGCAGAATCAATTAGTAATTCGTCATTAATTATGTGTGGAATTGTTGCTTATATCGGAAAAGAACATCCGGAAAATTTAATCATTGAAGGCTTGCAGCGCCTAGAATATCGGGGTTACGACAGTGCGGGAATCATGCTGGCTAATACTGATGAATATTCGATTACCAAAGTCGCCGGAAAGGTAGATACTCTAAAAGAAGCCTTACGAGAAAAGGCAACCTCAAATATGCAAATCGGGATGGGGCATACCCGCTGGGCTACCCATGGGAAACCTACTGAAGGAAATGCCCACCCGCATGTGTCCCAAAATGGAGACTTGGTGCTCGTCCACAACGGAATTATCGAGAATTACAATAGTTTACGGGAAGAACTCACCAATCGAGGCTATAGCTTTCAGTCCGAGACTGATTCCGAGGTATTGCTAAACTTAATTGAAGATGTGCAAAACCGGGAAGATTTAAAGCTGGGAAAAGCAGTTCAAGTAGCCCTTCAACAAGTGATTGGGGCCTATGGTTTGGTCGTTTTTGATCGTAAAAAACCCAACGAACTGGTGGTAGCTCGCTTGGGAAGTCCATTAGCCATTGGGATTGCGGAAGATGCTTATTTTGTGGGCTCAGATGCGACGCCTTTTCTGGAACACACCCGTAAAGTGATCTACTTAGAAGACTATGAAATGGCCATTCTGCGGATCCACAAGGACCTCCAAATTCGCAATCTAAAAACGGACCATAAAGTGGATGCCTATGTCGAAGAACTCAAATGGAATCTCGAAAATATTCAAAAAGGAGGGTACGAACATTTTATGCTCAAAGAAATCTATGAGCAACCCGAAGCCATTCGGAACACTCTTAGGGGGCGTCTTTTAACTAAAGAAGGGAAAATTCAGATCAGTTCGCTCAATCAACACCGAGATAAATTCACCAATGCGCGACGCATTGTGATTTTAGCCTGTGGCACCTCTTGGCATGCCGGACTGGTAGGCGAGTATTTAATTGAAAATTTTGCTCGCATTCCCGTAGAAGTAGAATATGCCTCAGAATTTCGTTACCGCAACCCTGTAATCTACAAAGACGACATTTTTATTGGGGTGTCTCAGTCAGGAGAAACAGCCGATACCCTAGCTGCCCTTAAAATTGCTCAAGAACAGGGCGCCTTTATTTATGGAATTTGCAATGTGGTTGGCGCCTCTATTTCTCGCTTAGCAGATGCGGGAACCTTTACCCATGCGGGGCCCGAAATTGGAGTCGCCTCAACAAAAGCCTTTACCTCTCAAATTACTGTATTTATGCTGATAGCATTGGAACTGGCCCGGATGAAAGGGCAGCTTTCAGATGCAGAATTTCGCAATTACTTGTTTGAACTTGAAAATCTTCCCAAGGAAATCGAAGGGTTTCTTAAAGACATCGACCATATCAAGGAAATTGCTGAAGCCTACCATACAGCAGATAATTGTCTGTATTTAGGAAGAGGGTATAATTTCCCTGTAGCTCTCGAGGGCGCTTTAAAACTCAAGGAAATTTCCTATATCCATGCTGAGGGCTATCCTGCCGCAGAAATGAAACACGGCCCCATCGCCCTGATCGATGAAAACATGCCGGTAATCGTCATCGCTACTCGGAAAGGACATTACGAGAAAATTGTAAGCAATATTGAAGAAATAAAATCTCGAAAAGGGAAAATAATCGCGATCGTGAGTGCGGGCGATTCCGCAGTTAGAGCTTTAGCCGATCATGTGATCGAAATTCCTTTATCCTCGGAATGCTTTAGTCCGATATTTGCGACCCTTCCCTTACAGTTTTTAGCCTATTATATTGCTATCCTTCGGGGGTGTAATGTAGATCAACCTCGGAATTTGGCAAAGTCGGTTACTGTGGAGTAGGATTAGGTTTTCGTTATTCTTACCCCTCCATTACACTCGTAACTATCAGATTTAGAGTAATTACCACCAAACTTTGGGAGTCAAATTACTCGGAATATCAAGAGTTTTTGTACAGCAAAATAAAGGGTTTAAAAGAGGATTTTCTTACCCCTATTGGGTATAGAAAGATATCTCAAATCTTCAATGAACAAGGGTTAAAAACACCTCGTGGGAGTATGTTTACCAACCCACAAGATCATTCCATTAAGAAAGGAAAAGTGAGAGAAGAACGAATAAATCGTCAGGATATCGTTGAGGTTTCTGTAGCTATTATTAAAAATAATAATATGTATGTTTGTATTATACAATTTGTATAATACATAATTATGACATCTGAATTACTACACTCATGGGAAGAAACCAACAAAAAAGGTCAATTAACTTTGTGGATTTTTCTTTCTCTGAGGGATGGAGAAAAATATGTAGATGAAATAAAATCGTTTATTGAAAAAATCTCAAGAAATACTTTCTCCTGTGAGGAACAAAGTATCTACAGAAGTTTAAGAAAATATCTTCATTTAGGAATAGTAGAATTTGATTTTAAGAAAGGTAATAAAGGACCCGAAAGGAAGTATTACAAATTAACTGAATTAGGCAATGATTTACTCGACCAATTCATTGATAGAAATATCAATTTGTTTTTCGAGGACACGGTAGTACAATTATTAAAAAAGAAAATGTAATGAAAACAACAATAACCAAATCACTTACTCAATTTGTTTTAGTAATAACACTTTTAACAATTCTATTTAGAGTTTCGTTATCCCAATTTTTGAATGAACAGTTATGGAGTTTTGTATTCATTCCTCCAATAGTTTACATTATTTTAATGTTTGTTTCAGGAAGGTATTTCGGAATTAAAGAATATGAGTATTTACCTATTGGAGATATTGGATTTAGGTTTCATTTATCAACTTTTTTAGTCTTCTTTATTGTTTCTTATACTATGTATTATAATGGATTCATGTCAGTTTCGGAAACAAGAGAAATTTTAGATATTACTCTGTTAATTTGGGGAATATTTTTATCCATCCACATGATTTTTTACCTAAAATCAAAAAGAAACAATATTAAGGGTATCGATAAAAAAGACATTTTTGATTAAAAAGGTTGAGGCTAAGGATAACCGACCCACGGAATTATCCCATCACTGTAGAATAAAAAAACCGAGCAATGCTCGGTTATAATTTAAACGAATGGATTAGATCGGCTTTGTTTAAGCAGAAATCTTAGTTCGCAAATGGAAAAGAAGAGTGATGTAAATCAATTTTTAATTCTCCATCAATCAATTGATATCCAAAGGTATATTCTACTTTGGCTTCATTCCCCTCTAGGTCGGTGAAGAAGTAATTTCCCATGGAAATCGCTCTTTTATCTTCTAAAATAAAACCTGCGTTTTCAAATCTAACCTTCGTCCAAGGTTGTATGGCAAAACCTTTGTCTTCATCGCAAGCACGATCATCGCCAGCGATAAAGTAAGAAAGTGCTTCTGCTTTGGTCGGTCTAAATTGCTCTAACTCACATTTAGTTGGTTTAAACAATACAGTACCTGCGTCAAATGCATAACGTTCATCTAGAAATTGATTTGTAAATTCTTCGCATTCCGTTCTTTGTTCCTTTAAAGAACCTATTTTCACAACACCATTTCCCCATTTTTGCTGTGCTTCTAACACTTGCTCTTTTGTAATCATTTTGAATTAAATTTTAAGGTTAACTTTTTCATTTTGGTTGTTTACCATGATGTAAACTATTGTGGTTCAGTTACAGCAAGCAAAAATATAAATTGGATCGGTAACATCGCTTAAATTAAAGTTAAAATAGAGCAAAGACGCATCCTCCCAGGATAATTATTAAAATAAATTCTTTTTCAAGAATAAAATACAATTAAACTTGAATTTTAAACTTCTTTAAAATCATTAACCCAAATTTCTAATGATATTCAGAAATAAATATAAAATCATAATCAGACTCATGGCTGCCAGTTGAAAAAAATAAATTAATATAAGCCCTCCCCCAAATAAGACAATTTGATAGTACCAGGTGGGTTGAAGTTGGGGGTATCTCTTTAAGGAAAAAAGTCGAATCGGAGCATTCATCAAGATAGACATCAATACAATCAACGAGACAATAAACATAGGTTGGCCCAGAAAATTTTGTAAACTCGAAGAAGCATCCGCATTTAACAAAAGAGGAAAGCCCACAAAAAGTAAAGCATTTGCTGGAGTAGGTACTCCCTTAAAATCGGGTCTTAAATGCTCTGTCACCACAAAAATCGCCAAGCGCAATGCTGAAGCGATTGGAATCAAAAAAGCGATCAATCCCCATATAACCAGGCTAAAATGCGTATCCATTCCCATAAAACTCCAAAAGAAGTGTTGGCTTGATAGGCCTGAAATCTGTAAATATTGAAACATGACAATTCCCGGGGTAAATCCAAAACTGATTAAATCGGCCATGGCATCTAACTGGGCACCCAAAGGAGAGGTTACTTTCAGCATTCGAGCGAAAGCACCATCAAACAAGTCAAAAGCGGCACTTATCAGGATGCAAATGGCAGTGAGTTCAAACTGATGCATAAAGGCAAAAAGTGCTCCTAAGCAACCAAAGAACATATTAAATCCTGTGAGTATATTTGGAAGGTGTTTTTTCAAGGGAATAATTTTGCCTGAAAAGATAAGTTTGAAACCGCAGATGACAAAAAAAAACTTTCTCCTTCGTATACACCCCATCGTATTGATGTTACTCTCGGGGTTCCTTTTAGGACTGTCTTGGCCCACAAGTGGCTTTCCTGGACTGATTTTCTTCGGGATGGTGCCCCTGCTGATTTTTGAGCAACAATTGCATGAAAAGCAGCCAAAAAAATCCGGGCTAAAAGTCTTCTGGGGAAGTTATCTCAGCTTTTTTATTTGGAATCTTTGGACAAGCTGGTGGATTTATAACTCAACGGCCTTCGGGATGATTTTTGCCGTACTGGCCAATTCCAGCTTTTACAGTATCCTTTTTTGGTTGTATCATAAGGCCCGAAAATTCACCTCACTAAAAGGAGCTTTAATTTTTTGGGTAGCCTTGTGGTTGAGTTTTGAAAAATTCGATTTGGATTGGGATTTTTCATGGCCTTGGCTCCAACTGGGGAATGTATTCTCCGAAAAAATTCTTTGGATTCAATGGTATGAATATACGGGTGCCTTTGGAGGATCGTTATGGGTTTTACTCATCAATTGTTTTGCCTTCTGGCTAATCATCCATAACGGTCAACTGCAAACTCTTGGAAAAAAAATACTCCTGTTGGCAATGCTGGGCTTGGGAATCCCCATCGGACTTTCCCTGATACTTTTTCATCAATTCGACTTGCACGAGGCTGATCAGGAAGTCCTTTTAGTGCAACCCAATGAAGACCCCTACTTACCTAGCCCCAGAAACGATAATTTATCTTATGTACGCTTTTTGGATCAACTCATTGGCGATCGCATCAACCCAAACACCCGTTGGATTCTAGCTCCTGAAGGGTTTATCGATGTAGGTTACGGTACCCCCAACAAAAATTTTGAAAATACTCCTTTACATAAAGTTCTGCAAGAATATCTCAGTCCCTATCCGAAATTGGTGTTATTAACCGGAATTCAGTTATTTGACATCTATCGAGAAACGGAAGCCCCTACCCCCACAGCCAAAGAGGTTCGCAAAAATATCTGGGTGGATGTTTACAACAGTGCTGCCGGGGTTCAGGCCGCTCAAAGTCCACAGGTTTATCATAAATCCAAACTTGTAGTCGGGGTAGAAAAAACTCCTTTCAAGTCGATTTTAGAGCCCCTACTTGGGGACATTCTTCTTGATTTTGGAGGAATGGTCAGCGATCGAGCGACTCAGGAATCTTCCGAAGTTTTTTCGCATCATCCTTCCCAAGTGAAAGCGGCTCCTATCATATGTTATGAATCTATTTATGGCAGTTATGTAGCT
>JBMYNJ010000029.1:0-17753 GCA_049598145.1 Flavobacteriaceae bacterium
CGTTTGTAACCTCCGGGATTCGTTTTGGGACTCCTGCAATCACAACCCGTGGTCTGGTGGAAGCCGATATGGAAACTGTAGTCGAGTTGATTGATCGCGTTTTACAAAACCCTGAAGACGATGCCACTTTAGAAGCCGTCGGAGCAGCGGTACACCAACTTATGGAAGGAAGACCGTTGTTTCAGAGATAAATTGATTTAATCCAATATTTTTTCAACTACAGTTGTAGGAATTCGCATGGGCCGATGGGTTTTGGAATGCAAGAGGCACCACTGAGTCGAACATTCGACAACCGATTCCCCATCTTCTCGGCTAAAGGTCACGATGCGTTCTGATAAGGGCCCTCTAAAATTATTGATATACGTTTGAACGATTAAAACATCCCCTAAAACTGCGGGTTTTTTATAGGTGATATGATGCTCCCGAACGACCCAATAGCCGTTCAAATCGAATTGGGGCGATAATACATTCCAATGCTCTTGCGCGATGTCTTGTACCCAACTTAAATACTGAACATTATTGACATGGGCGAGCGCATCTAAATGTTCGGAAGCGACTAGGATACGCTTTTCGTAGCGACGGATCATTTTTTTTCAAAGATTTGTACTTCGAAAAGAGTACTCCAATTTTTTCCGGTGACAAAAAAACTATTGCGCTTAGGGTGGTAGGCAATACCGTTCAACACGTCTAATTTGGGATGTTGGTCTACTTGATCTTTAAGTCCGGAAAAATCGATGACGCCCTCCACTTTTCCGGATTTTGGATCAATGATCACCCCAACTTCCTTTTCAAATTGATAGGTGTTGGCATAAATTTTTCCGTTGACCCATTCCAGTTCATTAATCTTTGTCAAGGCTGATTTATGAGTCATCACTTCAATGTAGTCGATCTCGCGGAGGTTGTCGGAGTCTAGCGTGTAGATACGATTGCTGCCATCAGATTTATAGAGAAATTCTCCATCGTTGCACAATCCCCATCCTTGCTTACTGGCACCGTAATCGAATTTACGAGTAACTTCCATGTTTTCCCGATCGTAAACAAAACCAAAGTTGGACAACCAGGTCAACTGAAAAATTTGATCATTCATCAGGGTTAATCCCTCACCGAAATATTCGTCTGCAAGTGGTTTTAAGGTTTCTACTTCTCCGTTTTGAAAGTTCACTTTTCGAAGACTCGATTGCCCTTTAAGGCCGGTACTTTCATAGAGATCATCTCCAAAAAACTCCAATCCCTGGGTGTAAGCTTTAATATCGTGCGGAAAAGTACTGAGGATTTTATAGGTGTATAATTTTGGAGGACTATCGGCCAAAAGGCTGATGTTTTTGGTCAGGCGAAAGGCTTTTCCATCGGCCTCTCCTTGAATGCTGATTTTATGATTTCCGAGTCTTTCGTCTTTAAAAATGTAAAGCGGATCGATCGGTTGGTCGTTCAACCGATACTTAAGGTTGGTTAAGGATTTATTTTGATTGTTTTTCAGTTCAATTTTGAGGCTGTCTCCCCATCGAAACTTAGTTTCTTTTGGATTCAGACGCAGGCGAAGACCGTTGTCTGAACTGGGATTACAGGCATAAATAGTAATGAAAAGCAAGGTGTAAATTACGACTTTCATAACCAGGTCAAATTTTTCCCATTAAAGATACTTTTTTTGCTTCAACTGGATTCGGTGCCTGAAGAAATGTTATTTTTGTTCCGGGCAAGTCCTGTACAACCAGCTCCTGCCGAATCCCCCCAGGGCGGGAACGCAGCAAGGGTAGGCGGTTGTAGCGGTGTGATATAGATCACTTGCCCTTTTTTCTTTGTATGAAACATCCATGATTAAGCTTAAATCACACACCATTATGATTATTTGGATGTTCTATCGAACCATTGAAAAATAATAAATATTAACAGATGAAACGGGTTATTGTGGTTACGGGTGCATCTTCAGGTTTGGGACAAGCCACAGCCGATTTACTCGCCCGCCAAGGGCACCACGTTTTTGGCAGTTGTCGAAATCCCCAAAAGTACCCAACACCAGAGGGATATACACTTTTAGCATTAGACCTGAATCAGCCCGAGACGATAGAACCGTTTCGTCAAGCGGTTTTAAGCGAAGCAGGTCCCATTGATGTTTTGATTAACAATGCAGGAGTAGGCATTACCGGCCCCGTGGAAGAATTGGACACACAGGCCTTAAAAGATCATTTTCAGACGAATCTGTTTGGTCCAGTAGCCTTAACTCAAGCCTTTTTGCCGGACTTACGTCAGCAAAAGGGCATAATTATCAACCTGACCTCTATTGCTGGATATATGGGCTTGCCCTTTCGTGGGGTCTATTCGGCATCTAAGGGGGCTTTTCATTTGATTACCGAAGCCTTGCGAATGGAAGTGAAATCACAGGGGATTCGGGTAGTAACAGTGGCTCCTGGGGATTATGCCACGGATATTGCCAGTCGAAGATATCACGAGCCCGTCCATGAGCATTCGCCTTATAGACAGGTGTATCAGGCGAGTTTGGATACGATGAATGCGCATGTGGACCAGGGCAACAATCCAGAAGAAATTGCCCGGGCTATCTATCGTTTGATCCAGGCAAAAAATCCGAGTATTCATCATCGCGTTGGGCCGTTTATGCAAAAGTTATCGGTGGTTCTCAAACGATTATTGCCCGATACCTGGTACGAGAAATTATTAATGAACCATTATAAATTATAGTTAAAACCATGAAGTTTTTTATTGACACTGCGAATCTCGATCAAATTAAAGAAGCCGAAGCATTAGGGGTACTGGATGGAGTTACCACTAATCCCTCCTTGATGGCCAAAGAAGGAATTACCGGTCAGGAAAATATTATCAACCACTACAAAGCGATCTGTGAAGCCGTATCCGGTGACGTTTCTGCCGAAGTCATCTCAGTTGACTTTGAAGGTATGGTAAAAGAGGGGGAGGCTTTGGCCGCTTTACATCCTCAAATTGTGGTTAAGATTCCTATGATTGAAGATGGAGTAAAGGCTTTACGGTACTTTTCCGATCAAGGAATTAAAACGAACTGTACTTTAGTTTTTTCTGCCGGGCAAGCCCTATTAGCAGCCAAAGCAGGCGCCACTTATGTGTCTCCCTTTATCGGTCGTTTAGACGATATTTCCTCTGATGGTTTAAGCTTAATTGAGGAAATCCGAGACATCTATGATAACTACGCTTATGAAACCGAGATCTTAGCGGCTTCTGTACGCCATACGATGCATATCATCGAATGTGCAAAAATTGGAGCTGACGTGATGACGGGTCCTTTAAGCGCAATCAAAGGGTTGTTAAAACATCCTTTAACCGATAGTGGCTTAGCCCAGTTTTTAGCCGATCACAAAAAAGGAAATTAAGGCGTCTCAAGCAAAGGCGTCCAATCGTCTGAGGCAAAGTTTGCAAATCCGTTTATGACTTTTCCCTCACCATCGATCAGTATGGCTTTATTGAGTAAAGTAATAACCCATTTTTCGGAAGCTCGCTGAAAACTTTTTAATGCATATTGATTTTCAGGGGTGATTCCCATCATTTGAAAGACCTCTTTGACTAAGGGGGAAAGGGGTTGTAAACAAATCCCAACAAAACGAACCTCGGGATATATTTTTTGAAAGGATTGAATACGCTCCTGACTTTTCTTTAAGTAAGGCATCTGACTCTGCGACCAAAAATACAAAACGGTCGTTTGGTCCGAAAACAACATATTACTACTGAATTGCTTTCCATCGAGGTTAGAAAGTTGTACTTCAGGTAAAATTTTACCTATTTGAAGGTTTTCAATGTTCTCATGAAAGCCCACAATTTCAGTGGCATATTTAGGGTGTGTGTTGATGGCTAGATAGTAACGCAGAAAAACTTCATGATTTTCATGATTGTCAAAGTGGAGAATTTCTTCAAATGCGACGGCACGGGCGAGAATATTTCGAAGTTGTTGATTCTGAATACTGCGATCGATCACATTGAGTCGTTGAAGATTAAATACGGTTTTGTCTTTGGTTTTAAAATAGGCTTGGCCGCTATCTAAAGCACTTTGATTTAGAAAGTTCATTAAATATGAAATATAAGGGCTAAAATAGGCCAAGCGGCTTTGTTTTAAGTCTAAAGAATCGCGGAACTTGAAGAAAGACTTGCGCTGCTCTTGTGTCCAATGGGTTCCTCGCAACAAGGCATAGCGTTCCAGCCGTGTAGCATAGGGATATAGGTAGGCTGCCTGTGTCACCAAAGCCGTTTCGGGACTGAGTTGGTTTTGGGCGGTTAAAACCCTGTGTTTTTCTTTTTTTAAGATAGTCAGTGAATCAATAATTTTTTTAAAATTTTCCGGAGCAGCAGAGTAGTAGCTGGACAGAAAACGATTCTCGCGGTCCATTTCCAACTCCAACTCAATTAAAAAATTATTTTTGGAGGCTCCTACACCGGAAAAGACCAAGGACTCCTGAAAATCTGACGCATTGATTCGCACCCAAATACTGTCTCCTTTTTCTAAAAATAGGGTTTGAATGTTCGGTAGGTGCTCTAAATTATACATCCCACTGTCGATAGAATCGAAACGCACCTGAAATCGACCCTGATCATCCAAGGGTAAAGAATCAATTAAATTATTGTCTTTAAATATTTTGACATAGGGCTGACTTGCATTGATGATTTGTCCTCCTAAGAAAACATCTTCGCGGGGGTGTGCAATAGGAGAGCATCCCAAAAAAAATCCAACAGACGCAATCAGTAATCCAAAAGAGAGGAGTTTCATTTCTATTTAAAAGGTGTGATTGAAATTAAAAAAAATATGGTGATGGCACGGGTTTTCTTTAATTTTGGCAAAATTTTAGGGCATGCTATCAGTTTCCAACCTTTCAGTGCAATTCGGCAAACGCGTTTTATTTGATGAAGTGAATGTCACTTTCTCCGGAAGCAATTGTTACGGAATAATCGGAGCTAATGGTGCCGGAAAATCTACTTTTTTAAAAGTACTCTCCGGAATTTTGGAACCCAATAGTGGTTCCGTTTTTTTGGAACCGGGAAAACGCATGTCTGTTTTAGAACAAAACCACAATGCTTGTGATGAGTTTACAGTTTTAGAAACAGTGATTCGCGGGGATAAACCGCTATTTGAGGTAAAGTCTGAAATGGATGCCATATATGCCAAAGAAGATTTTTCCGATGCCGATGGGGATCGGGTAGGAGTGCTCCAGATCGAATTTGAAGAAATGAATGGTTGGAATGCTGAAAGCGACGCTGCCGCCTTGCTTTCCAACTTAGATATCCCCGAAAGTCTTCATTTTAATCTCATGGCGGATTTAGATGGAAAGCAAAAAGTTCGGGTGTTGTTAGCCCAAGCACTCTTTGGCAACCCTGATGTTTTAATTATGGATGAGCCTACCAACGATCTGGATTATGAAACCATTCTATGGTTAGAGAACTTTTTAGCCCATTACGACAATACGGTAATCGTGGTATCGCACGATCGCCATTTTTTAGATGCGGTATGTACACATATTTCCGATATCGATTTTGGGAAAATTAATCACTATTCCGGTAACTATACTTTTTGGTATGAAAGCTCCCAATTGGCGGCTCGACAAAGAGCACAACAAAACAAAAAGGCGGAAGAAAAAAAGAAAGAATTGCAAGAATTTATCGCTCGATTTTCAGCCAATGTAGCCAAGTCGAAGCAAGCGACTTCTCGTAAAAAAATGATTGATAAGCTCAATATCGAGGACATTAAACCTTCCAGCCGACGTTATCCTGGAATTATATTTGAACAAGAGCGCGAAGCAGGAGATCAGATTTTAAATATTGAAAATTTGAGTTACGAAATCGATGGAACTCCATTATTTAAAGACTTGCATATCAATTTAGCCAAGGGAGACAAAGTAGTGGTCTATTCCAAAGATTCCCGAGCGGTGAGTGCTTTTTATCAAGTCATTACCGATCATTGGCAGGGAAATAGTGGGAAAAAAGAATGGGGTATTACCACTACACAAGCCTATCTACCCGTGGATCATGATCATTTTTTTGAAGAAGGATTAAGCTTAGTAGACTGGCTCCGCCAATATGCTCAAACCGATGAAGAACGCGAAGAAGTTTTTATTCGGGGATTTTTAGGTAAAATGTTGTTCAGCGGAGAACAAGCGTTAAAAGCCTCGAATGTTCTTTCAGGAGGAGAAAAAGTGCGTTGTATGCTCTCCAAAATGATGATGCAACGTGCAAACGTCCTAATCCTTGACGAACCTACCAACCATTTGGATTTGGAATCTATCACAGCATTCAATAACGCATTAAAGAATTTTAAGGGAACCCTCTTATTCAGTACATCCGATCATGCTTTTGCACAAACGGTTGGCAACCGAATACTCGAACTCGCCCCTAAGGGGATCATCGACCGCTACAGTAGCTTTGATGAATATATGACGGATCCAAAGATCAAAGAACTGCGACTAAAGATGTATGCAGCCAATTAAGCAGAACTAAATCAGCTTTAATTCTTTTAAAATTTTAAGAGCAGCATCCAACTCATCGGGGTGAACAAAAACCTCTTGGAGTTCTTGTGGAGCAGCAAAACCTGCTAAGCGAGCAGATTCTGCATCGTTCTTGATCACCGGGATAATATTTTCCGCGTTAAAGGCCTCCTGTAAACTTAAAATGTCCACAGTCGATCCGGTAAACACTTTTTGATAAACGGGGCTCATAAGTTTTACACTTTATCGTAGTGACTGTTCCAGATGACCGGGTTGAAATTTTTTCCTAAAGCCACCCCGTAGAACATCACCACAGCTACTATGGATTTAAACATAAAGAAGAACAGCATCCAAAAAACGGTGCTGTCGGACGTTGTTGTAAAAAAACGCGTAGGGGTAAAGGCGGTCAATAAACCACTTACACCCAAGAGCACAAATAACAGATTCCATAGATTTTTAAAGGGCCACATCAATAGACGTCGAAGCGGATGCAAATCATTACCCCACTGATGTACCAAATAATAGTGGTCGTTTCCGAGGGGAATAAAGAGTAGTGGATCATCTGTTTTATTTAAACGGAACAAGGAGGAAGGCGCCATAATCTTAAATCCTTCCAATTGTGTTTGGTGTTGCTTTTCAAGAGCAGATACTGCATCAAAAGCTTCCTGTGGTAGTGTAGCTTTAAAATATTTGAGGTCAAGAAATCGAAGACGATAATCGATACATACCGAGCGTATCTGTTTTAAAGAATAAATTCTGGAGGTCTCTAATGAATTGAAATCGAACGAGTTTATCGGTCTTGAGTCACTTAAGAGTTCCTGAATGGATTGGACCGTTGAAAGCTTTTTATGCAAACGGCTGCTTCTTCGATCAAGGGCTTTTCTGACGTCGGTACGTGGAATTGTTATCATCTTCAAAAATCAGTTCTATCTCCCGTAAAATTAAAAGAAAAAGAATTTAAAGACAACGATAAACTTAAAAAAGTAGGAGATTATCGCAATTGGGCACCAAAAGTTGATTCAAAATGTTTTTGAAGTTTCCCCATGACTTTATCGACAGTCTTATCTGTCAGGGTTTTGTTCGGATCCTGAAAATAAAAACTCAACCCATAGGATTTTTTTCCTTCAGGTAAATTTTTGCCTTCATACACGTCAAAAAGGGAAACTTTTCGGAGAATTTTTCGGTCTATTTTGGTTGCTGCTTCACGAAGTTCTTCAAAAGCGGTGGATCGATCTACCAAAAGAGCAAAATCTCTTCTCATCCCCGGATACTTCTGTATTTCAGAAACTTTGAAGGGGTGACTAAAAGCGATTTCAAAAATTAAATCCATGTCTAATTCAGCATAAAAAACTGAAATTTCTATGTCAAATTTTTGGGAGAGTTCTTTCCGAAGGCTTCCCAAGCGCGCGAGGACTTTTTTTCCTTGCCGGAATACGATCCCCTCTGCAAATTCATCAGCAGATGGCTCCATTTGCTGAATTTGGTAGGCTAACCCCAATGTCTTCAATAATTCTTCGACTGAACCTTTCAGGTGAAAGGCTGTCTGTTCGAGTGAGGCAGTAAGCCAATTTTCAGGATAAGGAGCTCCACACTGAACAATCGATAAATGCCTTTTTTCGTGATATTGATTCTCCGAAAATCTATAGGTTTTTCCAAATTCAAAAAAGCGAAGATTTTTATTTTTATTATTAAGATTCAAACTTAGCGTTTCCAAAGCTGAAAAAACCATCCGACTCCGGAGTTGCGAAAGGCTTGTTCCTAAGGGGTTTAAAATAGTTACTGCTTGATCCTCTTGTTGCACCCAAGTATCGTATTTAGGATTGCTGATGGAATTATTCATCATTTCCGTAAACCCTGATCCAACAAGGTTTTGCGATAAGAGTTCTTGGATTTTATGAGGGCTTTTCCAATTGTAATCTGGGGTGATATGGTAGGCTCCTGTAGAAGCCTCTATATGATTATAACCATAAACTCTTAAAATATCCTCAATAACATCTGCGGGTCGGGTGACGTCCACACGATAGCTAGGTATTTTTAATCCAACTCCCTCTTCGGAAACATTTTCGATATTCATTTCCAAGGCATTAAAGATCGTCATGAGTACCTCCCGAGGAATTTCTTGTCCTAATAAGGATTTAATCTCCTCAAATTTGATGAATAATGAAACAGGCTCGGGGATGGGCTGTACGTTTTCCTCAATCGGCGAACTAATCTTAGCTCCGCTCAACTCCTGAATTAATAAAGCTGCTCTCTTGAGGCTAAAACAACATAATTCTGGATCAATTCCTCGCTCAAAACGAAAACTTGCATCGGTGTGCAAGCCGTGTCGTTTAGCGGATTTTCGAATACTTACTGGATGGAAATAAGCACTTTCTAAGAAAATTGAGGTTGTATGATCTTTGACTCCCGAGATATTTCCTCCATAAACCCCAGCTAAACAATGCGGTTCCTGGCTGTCGCAAATCATCAGGTCTTCCGCGCTTAAATTTCGTTCTACACCATCTAAGGTGGTAAATTTTGTTCCTTCAGCTAAGGTTTGAACCACAACGTCTCCTTTGATTTTACTTAAATCAAATGCATGAAGCGGTTGTCCCAATTCGTGCATCACATAATTTGTGACATCAACTACATTGTTTTTGGGTTGTATTCCGATCGCTTTTAAGCGATTTTGCAACCATTCCGGGGAAGGTTTTATTGAGATGTCACTGAGGCAAATACCATAGTACTGCGGAGCTTTTTCCGGTGATTTCACCTGTGCTTTTTTAGAAATATTAGTGGGTTCTACTTGAAATGCACTCACTTCTGGAGTAGTCCACTCAAAAGGAATATTTTGAAGCATACAGGCGGCTTTTAAATCTCTAGCGACTCCCATATGACTCATGGCATCTGCCCGATTGGGGGTTAAGCCGATCTCAAAAACGGTATCGGTTTCCACTGGAAAAACCTCTGACAGAGGAGTTCCTACATTCCAAGAGTTCTCCAAGACCATTATTCCTGCATGGCTATCCCCCAATCCTAATTCGTCTTCGGCACAGATCATCCCCATACTCACTTCTCTACGAATTTTGCTTTTACGGATTTCAAATGGGTTTCCTTCGGCATCGAAAAGGGTAGTCCCTACGGTAGCCACGGCAACTTTTTGTCCCGCAGCCACGTTGGGTGCTCCACAAACTATGGGGGTGAGGTTGCCATCGCCTAAATCAACCTCGGTTAAGCGCAACCGATCGGCATTAGGATGTTGTACACAAGTTTTCACTTCCCCTACGACCACTCCCTTGAGGCTTCCGGGAATGGATTCAAAGCTCTCCAGACCTTCTACCTCCAGTCCCAAATCGGTAAGCATCTGGGAGACTTTTTCGGGAGCTAAATCAATTTTGAGAAATTGTTGGATCCAGTTGTAGGAGATTTTCATCTGTTAATATTTAATGTTTTTTCAATGGTCAGATGGAACATCCAAAAAATCATATCGGTGTGTGATTTAAGCTTAATCATAGATGTTTCATAGTGTGACAATCTTTCAATCGGGTTCTTTTGAATGAATAAACCCCTCTAAATTCAGGAGGCAAAGATAGGGAAGTGGAATCAAAAACCGGTTTAGCTGATATAATTCCAAAAGACATTTTCCGGGTGCATTCGTGCTAAAGTCTGTTTGAGACATTGGTGTTGCGGAAGCTTAAGTTCGGGGTCTTTTTTTAATAGTAGAGTAGCACACTCACGTGCTTGAATAAGCATGGACTGATCCTTAACCAAATCAGCCAATTTTAGAGGAACTACACCGCTTTGTTGGGTTCCCATAAGATTGCCCGGCCCTCGAAGGCGCAAATCGGCTTCGGCTACTTCAAAACCATCGTTAGTTGCCACCATGGTTTGCAGTCGGTTTTGAGCTTCTTCAGAGAGTTTTGAGCCGTGCATCAAAACACAATAGCTTTGGGCATTGCCGCGACCTACCCGACCGCGAAGCTGATGGAGCTGGCTCAACCCAAATCGCTCCGCACTTTCGATGACCATCACACTGGCATTGGGAATATTCACACCCACTTCTATAACTGTTGTAGCGAGTAAAATTTGAGTTTTGCCCTCCGAAAAACGTTGCATTTCATGTGCTTTGGCTTCGGCTTTCATTTGTCCATGAACGATACTGATCTGATAGTTGGGTGGAGGAAAGGCACGAGACAAGCTTTCATAGCCGTCCATTAAATCCTTGTAATCCATTTTTTCAGATTCCTGAATAAGAGGATAAACCACATATACTTGTCTTCCTTTCTTGATTTCTTCTTTTAAAAACTGAAAAACCTTTAATCGATTATTATCTCCACGACTGACGGTTTTGACACTTTTTCGTCCGGGAGGTAATTCGTCAATTACGGAGATGTCCAAATCTCCATAGAGGGTCATGGCTAGAGTTCGAGGAATTGGAGTAGCTGTCATTACTAATATATGGGGTGGCGTGGTGTTTTTTTGCCATAGACGTGCCCGCTGGGCCACTCCAAATCGGTGTTGCTCGTCTATAATAGCCAGTCCCAACCGTTGAAATTTGACCTTTTCTTCTAAAAGTGCATGAGTTCCGATCAACAATGGTAAGCTTCCGGCTTCCAAAGACTGATAAATGGGAGTTCGTGTTGTCATTTTTACACTTCCCGTAAGCAAAGCCACTTCAATTCCAACGGTCGCAGCTAAGGGAGCAATAGATTCATAGTGCTGCTGTGCCAAAATTTCGGTTGGTGCCATTAAACACGCCTGAAAACCGTTGTCAATTGCCATTAAGATACTCAGCCAGGCCACCATCGTTTTTCCGGAACCTACATCGCCTTGTAAGAGTCGATTCATCTGGTGTCCGGTACCAAAGTCCTTTCGGATTTCTTTTAATACTCGTTTTTGTGCCCCGGTCAATTGAAAGGGGAGTGCCTCTTGATAAAATTGATGGAAGAGTGGCCCGACTTTTTCAAAGAGTTGCCCCTTAATTTTCTTTTTATGCAGAAGGTTTTTAAGAATTAATTGGAGTTGAATAAAAAACAACTCCTCAAATTTGATCCGTGCCCGAGCGTGTTTAAGCTGGATTTGTGAGGAAGGGAAATGTATTTCTTTTATGGCATCTTCCTTAGAGATCAACTGGAGTTGTTTTCGGAGGTCTTCCGGTAAACTTTCCCGAAAATCGATCGATTCGTGGAGAATTAGCTGGCTTATAATTTTATTAAAAGCCCGTTGCCCCAATCCTTTTTGAGTTAATTTTTCCGGCAAAGGATAGTGGGACTGTATGCCATGGGTGGGTCTTTTCTTAAACTCTTCTAACAATTCCATTTCAGGATGGGGCATACTGGCTTTACCCTTAAACCAGTTGATCTTTCCAAAAATCACATAGGCCTTATTTTTAATAATATTGTCTTTTAGCCAGGCTGGGGCTCGGAACCAAACTAACTCCAGGGTTCCTGAATCGTCCTCAAAGTGAGCAACCAAACGTTTGCCTTTGGGTTGCCTCACCCATTCTAAACTGCGGACTTGTCCAATAATTTGCACATCGGCCCCGGAATCGGTGAGTTGGGCGATTGTACTAAAGTGCGTACGATCGATATAGCGGTTGGGGTAAAAATGGATCAAGTCTTCAAAACACTCCAAATCCAAGGAATCCTTTAGCATTCGGGCCCGGTTGGGCCCCACACCTTTGAGGTATACCAGAGATGTTTGGAGTTTGTCCATACGGACGAAAATAAAAGATTTACAGAGAATTTAGAACAACTTAATCCAGTTAACAAGGATCAGCTTAGCTCTTGCTTTAAACAACTCAAGATTTAATTGCGTTTCCGCTTGACCTCTAAACAAGAGTTAAGTTCCCCGAAGGGTCTCAAAGTTTTTGAGTATATCGGGTTTGCTATATGAGGCAATTGACGGATATCCAGGTGATGGCGCATTTGAGGTTTGAGTTGCATTAATAAAGATTGCTCTGCTGAGAAATGTATTTTGTGTAGAGCTCCGGAACTGGTTGGATATAATTCAGGAATGGGGTCCTGATGAATGTAATAGGCGAAAGTTTCAGCGATATCTTCCGCAATATTGGTTTGAGCATAAGGAGTTACGTGAGTAGGATCCTTTAAGGGAGATTCGCTATTGATGTAAAAGGTATTGTTAAAACTATTGAGAATAGATTGTTGCTTAAAGCAGCCTTCTTGGAGTAGCAGTTCGGAACAGTTTTCGTGAGTAGAATACGGATCGACTTCATGTGCAAAATTTAAGGTTAATAAGTGACCGAACTCATGAGCTAAAATATACCCATAAGTTCCGTCCTGATTGTAGTGCATAGGTTCACTTCCGTGGACAGTGACTCGATGGTAAGCATAAAAAAGATTTAAGCCTAAAACCCAGGCATCCGTATCTGTAGAGCGATTATAAACATATCCACCTAAGGCATTTTCTGGATTTAAGGTGTACAGCGCTTCGAATCTTACGATTGAGAGATCCGTTAATGCAAAAAGGGAACGTAAATCGTCATACATTGGTGATTCTAACCCCTCATCGATAATAGATTTAATCTTTGAATCTATTTCCATTACTGGATCCAAACCCACTAAATGAAATCGAAAGTCTGAATCCACATCAAAAATGACAGTAGTTTCAAAGTCATAACCCGATTCAAATGCATTGGGCTCATTGTCTTCCAACACAATATGAACTGGGTTTCTGTCTCCAGAAATTTCAAATTAATCTCGCTCCAATGGATGGATCAGAATATTTAATTCTTCTTGAATTTCCAACCGGTCATCATCTACACTAAAAAAGCGAACTTTTAAATGTTTTTGAAGGGCTGGAAATCTAATGTTATCTAATGAACTTCTATTCCAATCTTCTCCATTGTCCAGACTCCATTCTACATGAGTGTGATAATCTTCGGGATTCGCATATTTTGAAGTAAAATCCGTCTCAACTTCCAATTCTAGGATTAAATCTTCTGATAAGGGTTCGCTCAGACGGAGGTCTATTTCAAAAGAAGACCCCTCCACTGCCTGAAACGAACTTTGTTTGACTGTTAATTCGGAGCGAAGATTTACAAAAGGATCATCGGAGGAACAATGCTGTAAGACCCCCATCAATATTAATCCTCCCAGGATCCATAGGATATTTGAAGCAGTCGTAGATTTTTTCATAACAATAGATTTGGGAAACCGACATACACAATAAATATACCAATTACTTTTGGGGGTGCTTTTTTTAAAGGTTTTTTAACTTTAGCCGTGCGGATGAATATTTCGAACCATATTAACGCTAAAGCGAATTAAGATTTATGCGAGCCTTAGTCATTTCTGGGGGAGGAAGCAAGGGAGCCTTTGCGGGTGGAGTGGCCCAATATCTAATGGAAGAAGCCCATCGGGAATACGATCTTTTTATTGGAACCTCCACAGGAAGTTTATTGATTGCACATCTGGCCTTACACGAATTTGAAGCCATTCATAAAGCCTATACCACGGTTAATCAAAAAAGTATTTTTGACAACAACCCTTTTGCCATTCGATCCTTCAAGGGACATACGCAAGTCAGTATTCATCACTGGAATGTCCTCAAGAATTTTTGGCGGAAAAGCAAAACTTTTGGGGAAAGCAACAACCTTCGAAAACTCTACGCCTCTCAGTTGTCTGAAGTTGCATTTAAGCGTTTAAAAAACACTTCTAAGGATATTGTAGTGACAGTTTCAAATATAACAACCAACAAACTGGAATACAAGTCTTTAAAAAATTGTAATTATCAAGAATATATCGATTGGGTTTGGATTTCATGCAACTTTGTGCCTTTTATGAGTTTAGTGGTGAAAAATAACTTTGAATATGCCGATGGGGGGTTGGGATGTATCGTTCCCATCACCGAAGCCCTTCGGAGAGGAGCCACAGAAATCGATGCCATTGTTTTGGATACCGAAGTGCCGCATTACAACCGTTTACACTCCCGAAATGCTTTTGATAATATGGGGCATATCTTCGATTTTATGGGCAATCGTATCAAAGAACAAAACATTCAGGTAGGGAAACTTCGGGCTCGAGAACAAAACGTCCCTTTAAATCTGTTTTACACGCCTCGAGTATTGACCACCAACTCTTTGATTTTTGACGCCCATCAAATGCGAAAATGGTGGATGCGTGGATGGATTCATGTCAAAAACACCCTGGATCCTTAATTTTTCTTCCACCTTATTTTGTGTATAAATATTTGTGGTGTCGTTCCGAAACCCTTGGGGAAACTTTAATTTTAAAGCATGAAAACTGCCGATACCTCGTTTTTAGAAGAACTGAATGAAGCACAGAAGGCTGCAGTCTTGCACAAGGAGGGTCCCGCCATTGTAATCGCAGGCGCAGGTTCCGGGAAAACACGAGTATTGACCTACCGAATCGCCCATCTAATGCAACAAGGAGTCGATAGTTTTTCTATACTTTCATTGACTTTTACCAATAAAGCTGCCCGTGAAATGAAAAGCCGTATCGCCACCCTCGTTGGCGAATCAGAGGCTAAAAATCTATGGATGGGGACTTTTCACTCTGTTTTTGCCCGCATTTTACGTGCAGAAGCCGATAAATTAGGGTTTCCCAGCAATTTCACTATATACGATACCCAAGATTCCGACCGGCTGATCCAAAGCATCATCAAGGAGATGAGTCTGGATAAAGATGTCTACAAATACAAACAAGTCCGCAATCGAATTTCCTCCTTTAAAAACAGCCTGATCACCGTCCGGGCCTATTTTGCCAATCCCGAGTTACAAGAATCCGACGCGATGGCCCGTCGTCCCGAAATAGGGGCGATCTACAAAGAGTATGTAGATCGATGTTTTAAAGCCGGAGCCATGGATTTTGACGATTTGCTCTTACGCACCAATGAATTATTGAACCGCTTTCCCGATGTATTGGCCAAATATCAAGAACGATTTCGCTACATCCTGGTAGATGAGTACCAGGATACCAATCATTCACAATATTTGATTGTTCGGGCCCTTTCGGATCGATACCAAAATATCTGTGTGGTGGGAGACGATGCTCAAAGTATTTATGCTTTTCGAGGCGCTAATATCAACAACATTTTAAATTTCCAAAAGGATTATGAAGATGTGGAGTTGTTTCGTTTAGAGCAAAACTACCGTTCGACCAAAACTATTGTCAATGCTGCCAATTCGGTCATTGAGCACAATAAGAGCAAAATCGAAAAGGTCATTTGGACCTCGAATACACAGGGAGAAAAAATCCAGATCAAACGCTTGACTACCGATGCAGAAGAGGGACGCCATGTTGCGGCTTCAATTTTTGAGTTTAAAATGCAGGAGCAGCGCTTGCACAAAGATTTTGCCATCCTCTATCGAACCAATGCTCAATCCCGGGCGATGGAAGATGCCCTTAGAAAACGCAATATTCCCTATCGGATTTATGGAGGGCTTTCTTTTTATCAAAGGAAAGAAATCAAGGACATTTTAGCCTATTTAAGGGTTATTGTCAATCCCAATGATGAGGAAAGTTTAAAACGCATCATCAACTATCCTGCACGTGGAATCGGACAGACGACCCTTGAAAAGTTAGTGATAGGAGCTAAACACCACGATCTTAGTCTCTTCGAAACTGCGGAACGAGCAGCACAGTTGAACCTCGCATTAAATGCAGGTGCTTTAAATAAATTGGAGGGGTTTTGTCGATTTATACGACATTTTCAGATTGAAAATCAAAAGATGAATGCCTTTGAAATTGCTGATTTGGTGACCAAAAAAACTCAAATTGTTCAGGAATTAAAAAAAGATGGCACACCAGAGGGAGTCGCAAAAATTGAAAACATTGAAGAATTACTGAATGGAATTCGAGATTTTACGGAGGGGCAAAAAGAATTGGCCGATGCCACTGGCAGTTTAAACGAATTTTTAGAAGATGTGGCACTTGCAACCGATTTCGACCAAGATAACGATCCCAATGAAGACCGGGTTTCTTTAATGACTATTCATTTAGCTAAGGGTCTTGAGTTCCCCTTTGTGTATATCGTGGGAATGGAAGAAGATTTATTTCCTTCAGCTTTAAGTTTAAATACTCGAGCCGAATTGGAGGAGGAGCGACGTTTGTTTTATGTCGCCTTAACTCGGGCTGAAAAACGCGCTTTTTTAAGTTACACCCTTTCCCGCTATCGTTGGGGCAAACTGATTGATGCCGAACCCAGTCGATTTTTAGAAGAGATTGATGAAAATTATGTAGAAAAGGACATCCCCCAAGAAACCTACACTTTTAAGCCTTTGATGGATCCTGGAATTTTCGGTGAACCCCGTAAAACCGGTAGTTCCACATCTCAAGTAACAAAGCCCAATGTAAAAATAAACACGCGTCCCTCTGCTCAGCAATTGCAAAAATTAAAACGAATACAAAGTCAACCTTCTTCAGACGTGGGGTCAGAGGCCGCCTTACATTTAAATCTACAGACTGGGATGCACGTTGAGCATATGCGGTTTGGCAAGGGAGTTGTGGAAAGCATCGAGGGAGCTGGAAATGACCAAAAAGCCTCCATTGCCTTTGAAGTTGAAGGGACCAAGAAGCTCTTGCTGCGTTTTGCTAAACTAAAAATTTTACCCTAGCCATGCGCTATCTGGAACTACAGCCCCAAAATCCCAACCCGCGTATAATTCAGCAAGCAGTAGATATTTTAAATCAAGGGGGATTGGCTATTTATCCAACCGATACGGTTTATGCTTTGGGATGTTTGTCGCATCACGTGGGGGCCTTAGAACGATTAGCTGCATTTAAAGGCGTGAAGTTGCAACAGGCACCTTTGAGTTTTATATTTAAAGACTTTTCGGAGATTAATTCCTATGTGAAACCACTTCACGGAGCTCAGTTTAAGCAGTTGAAACGAACACTTCCCGGCCCCTACACTTATATCCTGGAGGCCGACAGGCTGCCTAAGCCTTTTCATAAAAGAAAAACAATTGGGGTGCGGATGGTCAATCATCCTACAGTTCAATGCATTTTAGAGCAAATAGAAGTTCCTTTAGTGACTTCCTCTATTCGAACGGACGACGATTGGGAAAATTATTTCACAGATCCCCAACAGATTTTTGAAGCTTTTGAAGATCATGTAGATGTGCTCATTGCTGCAGGACCCTGCGGGAACATCCCTTCCACGGTAATTGATTACACGGTAGAAACACCTGAACTGATTCGAGCAGGAAAGGGGGAGTATTAAAAAAAAACGTCCCGCATAATGCGAGACGTTTTGATATCGGTTAAAAGGAAATAACTTATTGTGCCGCAGCCTTCATTCCTTCTTCAATTAAGTTATAGAACTGATCCAATTTGGGCAGTA
>JBMYNJ010000030.1:0-17516 GCA_049598145.1 Flavobacteriaceae bacterium
GGCAAACATACCCGAAATACGTGTTTTACCTCCCGAGTTGATATTTACTACCGTTCGAATGGTTGCTCCCGCTCCAGGAATCCCCCCAAAAACAGCTGCCACACTGTTCCCGATTCCTTGCCCAATTAATTCTTTATTGGGTCGGTGACGCGTTTTGGTTAAATTATCAGCGACTATAGATGTTAGGAGCGAGTCTATTGCCCCTAAAAGTGCCAAGGTTATGGCCATTCCTAAATATGGAATGATGGCCTGCAGACTAAACAAACGAAACATCTCTGAATTGAATTGGGGAAAGCCTTCAGGAATGGTGGGAATGGGACGGTAATCTATCCCACTGTAATAAGCTCCGGCAGAAACGACTACTAAAGCCACCAAGGTGCTGGGAATAGTTTTAGTCAGGCGCTTAAACCCATAAATTATACCTATGGTGAGTAGCGCCAGAATAAGCTCTGTCGTTTGTAGTCTTTGCAATACCCGCTTGAAAATACGAAAGGTTCCCATCACTCCGGAAGCTTTTTTTTGAGCTAAATAGGTCGCTTCTTGAGTAATTTCTTGAGGTTTAATTTTTTCTGCTCTTGCTATAGTTTGATGAAAATCTTCCAAAACCAAAATCCCTTCTTGGGATTCTTGCTCCAGGATTTTCTCTAACAACAATTCCTCTGCTTTGGGAACAAAACTATTGACGTAAGTCTGATCCTCTGCTACCGAATATCCTAAAACGGGTTGAATTTGGGTAATTAAGATAATTACTCCAATAGCGGTCATAAAACCGGAGACCACAGGATAAGGAATGTATTTGATGTATTTGCCGAAGCCAAAGGCGCCTAAACCGATTTGCATGATTCCAGCCAGTAAAAAGACGGACAAAATATAGGGCAGGGCTTTTGAAAGCTGTCCGTCGTGAGTGGCAATAATTCCGGCAATAACCACCATGCTTACCGCCGTCATCGGAGCTGTTGGACCAGAAATTTGAGTCGGGGTTCCGCCAAAGAAGGCTGCTAAAATACTTAAAAAAATAGCTCCATAAAGACCGGCACTTGGGCCTAAGCCTGAACTTAATCCGAAAGCTAAGGCTAAAGGGAGTGCCACTACTCCTGCTGTGATACCGCCAAGGGTATCTCCTTTCAAATGGGTAAAGAATGTTTTCATAAAGATTTGGGGGGATAAAATGTAATGCCTATGGCATGTCTAAAGGGAAACGAAAGTTCGAGGAGTGACGCTTCGGCTAAGTCTCTGGTAGGGGCATTATACGGATCATAATTTCGAGGCTTTAAGCTCTAAATTACAAATTCTCAGGAAAACAGACTCAAGAATCTTGTCGGCGTCTTTTTTCAGAAATTTCTTCCACGAATGAAGCGCTAATGATCCCCGTAGGAATGGCCACTATTCCAATACCTACCAAGGAAATGATCGCCGCAAATATCTTCCCCCCTACGGTAACAGGATAGACATCCCCATAACCTACTGTTGCCAATGATATGCTCGCCCACCAGATGGATTCCGTAATACTGGAAAACTTTTCAGGCTGAGCTTCATGTTCTAAAAAATAGATGGCCGATGCCGAAAAAAGTATCATTAACATGGATAAAAACAAGGTAAAATAAAGCTCATTTTTAATTTTTACCAAAGCTTGAATAAACGTATTAAAGGATTCACTATTTCGGCCCAATTTAAAAATTCGGGTCAGGCGAAAAAGTCTTAAAATTCGAATAAATCGTCCATCAATATTGGAAAGACCTGCCAAGAAAAACGGTAAAATGGAAAGTAAATCTATCACTCCGAAAAAGCTTAAAGCATAGGCCCCAACCCCTTTGACTCCAGACAATACGTAAGATTGGCGTAAGCGGTAGATATATTCCAACACGAAAATAATGATGGAAAAAGTTTCGAAGTAGTGAAATTCCGATGCATATTCTAACAGTATAGAATTGTGGGACTCCAAAACCATGGCCACCACGTTAAAAATAATTAATACATAAATAAACTTATCTAAAAGCTTTATCGAACGAGTCCCCATATGTGTGTTTTAATTGAAAATCCAAAATAGTTAATTTTTCACTTTCCTCATGTCTCTATGTAACATTACTAGCCCATTCCTTATCTTTAATGTGTAAACCTTAAAAAGACCTTATGAATACGCTACGGTTAGATCAATTGCAAAAGACATATGCAAATGGGGTGAAAGCCTTAGATGATGTGAGTATTGAAATCCAAACAGGGATGTTTGGACTATTAGGCCCCAACGGTGCCGGGAAGTCTACCTTGATGCGTACTTTGGCAACCCTACAAGAGGCCGACAGTGGAAGTGCATATCTGCACGAGATCAATATTTTTGAAAACCCTCACGAACTGCGTTCAGTTTTGGGGTATCTCCCGCAAGAATTTGGGGTATATCCTCGGATTACTGCCGAACAATTGCTGGATCATTTGGCTCTTCTCAAAGGGGTCTCTAACAAAGGAGAAAGAAAAGAATTGGTCCATCATCTTTTAGAACGTGTGAATCTCTATCATAAACGCAACAAAAGTGTCAAAGGTTTTTCTGGAGGAATGAAACAGCGAATTGGGATTGCCCAAGCCTTGATTGGCAGCCCCAAGCTATTGATTGTAGACGAACCCACGGCAGGTCTAGACCCTGGAGAACGCAACCGCTTTTACGACCTCCTATCTGAAGTTGGGGAAGATGTCATCGTGATTTTATCCACCCATATAGTAGACGACGTTCGAGAGCTGTGCACCCAAATGGCCGTCATGAATTTAGGGAAAATTGTTTATCAAGGCGCCCCGGAAGAAGGAATCCAAGCGCTGGAAGGAAAAGTTTTTGAAAAGCGTATTAGCAAAGAGGAACTCGAACATTACAAAACCGATTATCAGGTGATTTCTAATCGCCTTATTGGAGGACAACCCGTGATCCATATCTTAAGTGATCGTTTACCCGACAAGAGTTTCCAAGCGGTAGCCCCGACCTTAGAAGACGTCTTTTTTTCCACCTTAGAAGAATAAAAATTCCCTAGCAATTATGTTTAAACTCTTTTTCTTATCCGAATTGCGATATACCCTGCGCCAACCCATGGTGTATATTTTTATGGGAATAATCGCCTTATTGGTCTTTGGAGCCTCCGCTTCCGATAATGTTCAAATTGGAGGGGCTATAGGGAATGTATATCGCAACGCTCCACACGTCATCACGGTTTACGTCAGTGTACTTACCATTTTTGGGCTGCTATTTGCCGCTGCTTTTTTTAACAATGCAGCCCTGAGAGAATACAAAAATAACTTCAACGAAATTTTGTTTTCTACTCCCATCGGCAAGCTGGGTTTTTATATGGGGCGATTTTTTGGTGCCTTAATCATTTCTACTATCCCCCTGCTCGGGGTGTATATCGGGATGTTTTACGGCACCCTGATCGGTCCGGCTGCCGGTTGGATAGAACCCGACCGCGTAGGGCCCTTCTATTGGCAAACCTTTGTCAATACCTATCTCCTTTTTGTACTTCCCAATATGTTTATTGCCGGAAGTATCATCTTTGGATTGGCGCAACGCTATAAAAATACGATCATTTCTTTTGTAGGAGCTATGATTATTATCGTAGGCTACATCGCTTCCGGACAGTTGCTTTCCGATATCGACAATGAAAGCCTAGCCGCGCTTTCCGACCCCTTCGCAATTCGAACTTATGGGCTGACCGCAAAATACTACACCCCTATCGAAAAAAATACGCTCCATCCCTCCCTGAGTGGACTAATGCTTTACAATCGACTCATCTGGGTCGGGTTGGGAATCCTGATCCTCCTGTTTTCCTATTCGCGATTCTCTTTCCAAGAACGTAAGAAAAAAGGCAAAGCCACCGAGGGAGAGGACAATACCCAAAAAAGAACCGTGTCTAATTGGGCTCCTCAAGTAGCATTGAGTGTTCATAGTGGGCAGCATTTTTGGAGTTTCTTTAAGATTAACTTTCTCAATATTTTTAGGCACGTCACCTTTCAGATCCTCTTTATTTTCAGTCTGATATTGCTGTTTACTACACTCATTGGGGGCTTTGAATATTTTGGCCTACAATCGTATCCGAGAACCTATAAACTGATGGAAAGTATTTCAGGGGCTACCGGGCTTTTTATTGCCATTGTGATTGTTTTTTTCAGTGGTGAACTTGTATGGCGCGACCGGGATGTTCAAATTCATGAAGTAGTTGATGCCACGCCTCACTTCTCAATGATCCCCTTATTGGCCAAAACCGCATCACTGATTGCTATCACTTTTGTGATGCATCTACTGTTTATTGGCATCGGAATTATTTATCAACTCATACAAGGCTTTTATACCATTGAACTGGGGGTCTATTTAACAGACTTTTTCTTGAACTCAGCAGCTCTTTATGCCGTTACGGCTCTTTTTGTAGTGGCGATACAGGTGTTGGTGAATCATAAATATATCGGCTATTTCGTCTCTATTTTAGTGATTTTAGTCCTCGATATCATTTTACTCATTGCCGATATTTCTTCCAATATGCTTTCGTTTGCCGGAGGTCCAGGTATTGTTTATTCCGACATGAATGGATTTGGACCGGCAGTCGGTGGGAAGCTGTGGTTTAACACCTATTGGATTCTTTTAGGTTTAAGTTTGCTTTGCTTGGCCGGATGGGTTTGGACCCGTGGAATTACTGCGGGAATTCGGGCCCGGTTTCAGAATTTAAACCGAAATACCTCTAAAGGTTTTCGCTTAGCAACCGTGAGTATCCTATCGCTATGGATCGCAGTTGCGGGATGGGTGTACTACAATACTGAAGTACTCAACATCCGTATTCCTTCCAAAGAATTGGAACAAATGGCAGTGGACTATGAAAATAAATATAAGAAATATGAAGATCGAGCACACCCCAATATAGTATCGGCTCAGTACACCATTGATTTGTTTCCCAAAAAACACAAACTTCAAGCGCAGGTGGATATGATGCTGGTCAATACCACCAGCCAAACGATCGACTCCCTGCACTACAACACTAATGAGGATTGGGATCAAAGACTCGAGATTGAAGGTTTGAAAGAGGTCTTTCACGATGAGGAGTTAGGCTTTAAGATCTTCAGGTTCAACCCGCCTTTAGCCCCCGGAGATAGCCTCCAAGCCGTTTTTCATACCAAGATTGCCCGCAAAGGTTTCACCAATGGCTCGGGAAATACCAGTATTGTAGAAAACGGAAGTTTTTTTAACAACTTCTTATTGCTGCCTGATATCGGATATAGCTCCAATCGAGAACTGGGTTCTAAAAACAAAAGGAAAAAATACGGCCTCCCTCCTAAGAAAAGAATGCCGCCATTGGAGGCCAATTGCGGGCCGGCTTGTGAACAGAATTATCTCACCTCTGGTTTTTCAGACTATATGATGTTCGAAACCGTCATTTCTACTAGTAAAGATCAAATTGCTATTGCTCCGGGAACACTGGTGGAAAGTTGGGAAAAAGACGATCGTAAATTCTTCCGATATCGAGTAGATCACCCTTCTCAAAACTTCGTTTCGTTTATGTCGGCTCGATATGAGGTAGCACAACGCAACTGGAACGGCGTTTCTTTGGAAGTCTATTACGATCCCAAACACGAGGTCAATATAGAAATGATGCTGGATGCCATGGAACGTTCTTTGACCTATTACACTGAGAATTTTGGCCCCTATACCCATAAACAATGCCGGATTATTGAGTTTCCACGATATGCAACTTTTGCACAAGCCTTCCCGGGCTCTATGCCTTATTCGGAATCTTTTGGGTTTATCACCAATTTAGAAGACACGACCAAAAACAATGTCGTTGATGCGGTGATCGCTCACGAAATAGCTCACCAATGGTGGGCACATCAGGTCGTAGGAGCGGATATGCAAGGCGGCACCCTTTTAAGTGAAAGCTTTTCAGAATATGGCTCTTTAATGACCATGAAAAGCATCGCAAAAACGCCCATGAAAATGCGGGAATTCATCAAATATGACCACGACCGATATTTGGGGGGCCGTTCCTTTGAATTGGAAAAAGAACTCCCGCTGTATAAAGTTGAAAATCAACAATACATCCACTACGGTAAAGGGAGTGTCGTTCTCTATGCCTTGCAGGACTATATTGGGGAAGAAAAAGTAAATGCCGCATTAAGAGACTTTTTGGAAGAAACCAAATACAAAACCCCTTATCCCACTTCTCTTGACTTCTTAAAACATCTCGAAGCGCAGACCCCCGATTCTTTAAATTACCTCATTGATGATTGGTTTAAAAAGATTACCCTCTACGACAATCGCCTGAAAGAAGTGGAAGCTACCCAACGACCCGACGGACGATATGAAGTAACCCTCTCCATCGAAGCCAAAAAGCTTCAAGCCGATTCGATCGGAAAGGAATCCGAAGTTCCGTTAAAAGAATGGATCGACGTCGGTTTGTTTGCCGATGCGGATGAAGAAATTTTAATGGCACAAAAACGAATTCCGTTCTCCGAAAAAGCTTTTGATTATACTTTTGTCACCGACTCACTCCCACAAAAAGCAGCGATCGACCCTAGGCATTTACTTATCGATCGGGTCTATTCAGACAACATCAAATCCGTTAGCCTTCAAGAGTAATGAAGCAAAATCACATCCCTCAATTAAATCTTGACCATTTTCTGAGTGAAAATCCCGCGCAAGAACAACAATTCGTTCGCGCATTGGGCAAAGCTTTTTCTGATGTAGGTTTTGTAGCGATTCGAGGGGATTTTCTAGACTGGAAGGCAATTGACCTGCTCTACGAACAAATCCAGCTATTTTTTGGATTGCCGCAAAGCATCAAAGATCGTTATTGCATTACCGATGGGGCGGGCCAGCGGGGTTACACTTCCTTTGGTAAAGAAAGTGCTAAAGGGCAAAAAGTAGGTGATCTAAAGGAGTTTTGGCACTTTGGCCCAGAATTAAAGGCTAACTCTCCCTATGGAACACTTTACCCTAAAAATGTCACCGTTGAGGAACTCCCTTTATTCAATTCTATGGGAAAAGAATGCTTTGAAGTATTTCAAAAAATCGCACGAGAAGTACTTAGAGCTTTAGCCCAGTATTTAGAATTACCGGAGACCTATTTTGATTCCTATATTGGAGAAGGGAACTCCATTCTAAGAGCCATCCATTACCCTCCCATAAGTGAAGAGCCTAACGATGCACTGCGAGCGGCCGCTCACGGGGACATCAATCTGATCACACTTTTAGTCGGGGCACAAGGCGCAGGATTGCAGGTACAAAACCGCCAAGGCGAATGGGTAGAAGCTGCGGCCGAAGCAGATGAAATTTTAATAAATATCGGAGATATGCTTTCCCGCTTGTCGAACAACCGACTCCGATCTACCGTACACAGAGTCGTGAATCCGCCACGAAACCAATGGCATACCTCCCGCTATTCGATCCCTTTTTTCCTCCACCCGGTACCCGATATGCCACTCAATTGTTTGGAGCATTTAGTGGATGAGAAACATCCCAAAGCCTATCCCGATTGTACGGCAGGAGAATTTTTGGAGGAAAGACTTCATGAGTTAGGTTTAAAAAGCTGATCATCCACATATAATTTTGTGTAACTTGTGTTACATAAATACTTGGGGTTTGAATGTACCTTTGAATCTCAATTGAATTAGCACACCCGAACATGCTCGGAACTCTGGAGGAAGCCTATGGCCAATATTTTGAATCTCGCTTATTACAGGAAATTGTTCGTGTGGGTTCCTATCGTGAATTGAAAGCCGGATCGATTTTCCTGGAAACCGGAGCATTTGTGAAACAAATACCACTGTTGCTATTTGGAGCTTTAAAGGTAACACGCGAATACGAAGATGGAAGCTCATTACTCTTGCATTATATCGAAAAAGGGGATGCAGGCTCCATGTTAATGACCCTTTGCTGGAAAGAACAACCCAGCCAGGTGAAAGCGCAAGCCGAAATTGATACCCTGATCATTACAATTCCTAAACGCAACGCCCAAGGATGGATGAACGAATTTCACGACTGGCAGAGATTCATTCTTTCCAACAATGCCAGCCGAATGCAACAAGTAGTGAAACGATTGGAAAATACGGCCTTCGGGGCATTAGAAGATAATTTGACTTTTTATTTAAGTGAAAAAAAACGTATCCATCAGACGGATATTCTCCAACTGACCCATCAAAACATTGCTCAAGAATTAAAAAGTTCACGAGTGGTTATTTCTCGTATATTAAAACAAATGGAACGCAAAAATCAAGTTCGCTTGTCCCGCAATCGAATTCAACTCATGGTATAATTATATGAAAAGAGGAATACAATTTCCTATGGTTCAATGGCTTCCTCGATATTCTACAAAATATCTTGGCTCAGATATTTCTGCCGGCTTAACGGTGGGTGTGATGTTAATCCCGCAAGGAATGGCCTATGCAATGATTGCGGGTTTACCTCCGGTTTATGGTCTCTATGCCGCCTTAGTCCCTCAGCTAGTCTATGCACTCATGGGAACCTCACGCCTGCTCAGTGTGGGACCGGTTGCGATGGATTCTCTGCTGGTGGCTTCGGGTTTAGGAGCACTATCGCTATCCGGAATTGAAGAATACATCCAAATGGCCATTTTTCTCGCCTTTTTTATGGGAATACTACAAGTGGTTTTGGGTCTTTTGCGGTTTGGATTTATAGTCAACTTTTTAGCCAAGCCTGTAATTAGTGGCTTTACCTCGGCTGCTGCGGTTATTATCGGGATGAGTCAGTTAAAGTATATTTTGGGGACCTCTATTCCAAGAAGTAATAAAATTCAACAGTTGGTGGTATATGTCTGGGAGAATATTGATCATATACACCTACTGACCTTTACCATCTGTCTAGCAGCCATAGTCGCTATCAAACTTTCCAAAAAATATTTTCCAAAGTTTCCCGCAGCATTAGGGGTCACCCTTGTGGGAATTTTAGCTTCTTACTTTTTCCACTGGGAAGAGTTAGGCGTAGCAATTGTCCAGGAAATTCCTAAGGGATTCCCCAGTTTTCAGCTGCCCCAAATCGAGAGCAACCGTATTCAACAATTGTTCCCCATTGCTGCCACCTTAGCCTTAATTGCCTTTATGGAAGCTATCTCGGTCGCAAAGGCAATAGAAGAAAAAAGAAAAGAAAAAACCGTGCAGGCCAATCAGGAATTAATCGCTTTAGGATTCTCCAATATTATTGGGGCACTCTTCCAAGCTTATCCCTCTAGCGGTGGGTTTTCACGAACAGCAGTAAACGAACAGGCCGACGCACAATCGCAAATATCCTCCATCATTAGCGCACTAATCGTGGGGGGAACTTTGCTGTTTTTTACGTCGTTTTTCTATTATTTACCAACGGCTATTCTGGCAGCTGTTATTCTTGTTGCCGTCAGTAGTTTGATCGATCTTTCCTACCCAGTACAATTGTATAAGACTCGTAAAGACGAATTTCTCCTTTGGCTTTTCACCGCACTTATCACCCTTACTATTGGCATTACTGAAGGGATAATTGCCGGAGTGTTTGTCGCATTAATTTTTGTGATCTATCGCAGTTCGGTTCCCCATATAGCCATTTTAGGACGTATTAAAAACACGACCTATTATCGAAATATCAACCGATTTAAAGACGAAATAGAAGACCCCGACGGGATCGTTATTTTCCGATTCGACTCGCATTTATTCTTTGGAAATCAAGAATATTTTAAGTCTTCCCTCTGGGAGGAAATCCATCGGAAAAAAATTCCTCCCCAGGGAGTATTAATTAATCTCGAATCCGTAAATCATATTGATAGCACGGCTTTGTTTATGCTTAACGATTTAATGGAGAGCCTTCAAAAGCAAAAAATAAGAGTTGCTTTAGCTGGGGCCATCGGTCCCGTTAGAGACCTAATGACTCAAAGCCCCCTCCGTAAACAATTAGGCAAAGAAGCCTTTTTTGAAAATACACATACGGCCTATTTATGGCTGCGTGAAAATATTCACCCCCCAGCGATCGACTCAAAAATTGCCTTGGAAACCAAAAAGACCTCTAAGTAACTACAGTTACACGTTAAACCCGAGAATTCAATTACATTTAATCAGAAATTATATCCCATGAAAGTAGAACAGATTTATACAGGATGCCTCGCTCAAGGAGCTTATTATATTGAAAGTAAAGGTGAGGTAGCTATCATCGATCCTTTGCGGGAAGTACAGCCCTACATTGCCAAAGCAGATGCCGCTAAGGCTCGGATCAAATATATATTTGAAACCCATTTCCACGCCGATTTTGTCAGCGGGCATTTGAGTTTGTCCAAGGCCACGGGGGCACCCATTGTTTATGGACCTCAAGCCAATCCCAGCTTCGATGCGCTCATCGCAACTGACGGACAAGAATTCCCCTTAGGAGATGTAGTCATCAAAACTTTACACACCCCCGGACACACCATGGAATCGACCACCTATCTACTGATTGATGCCGAGGGAAAAAATCATGCCATTTTTAGTGGAGACACCTTGTTTTTAGGCGATGTTGGCCGTCCCGACTTGGCTCAAAAGGCAGCCAATCTCACCATGGAACAATTGGCAGAAACCCTTTATGACAGTCTCCGAAACAAAATTATGCCCTTAGAGGATGAGGTCATTGTGTATCCGGGGCATGGAGCCGGATCGGCTTGTGGAAAAAATATGATGAAAGAAACCGTGGACACTTTAGGCAATCAAAAGCAAATGAACTATGCCCTAAGACCCGATATGAGTCAAGAAGAATTTGTCAAGGAGGTCACGGATGGTTTGTTGCCTCCTCCCAAATATTTTCCACTAAATGTCCAAATGAATAAAGAAGGGTATGAAGACATTCAGGAGGTCTTGCAGCGCGGAACAAGGGCATTAGCCCCAGCGGGTTTTGAGGCGCTTGCCAATGAAAGGGGTGCCATTGTTCTGGATGTTCGGCACCAATCCGATTTTATCAAAGGACACATTCCTCGATCCATTTTTATTGGTCTCGATGGAGGCTTTGCACCTTGGGTGGGCGCACTGATTGCCGACGTCAAACACCCCATCCTTTTAGTAACCCCCAAGGGTCGAGAAGAAGAGGCCATCACTCGATTGGCCCGTGTAGGTTTCGACCAAACTTTAGGCTATCTCGAAGGAGGATTTGAAGCGTGGAAGGCCGCCGGATTTGATTTCGACAGTGTAAGTACCATTGAAGCTTCCGAACTTAAAAGCCGAATGGAAAAGGAAGATTTATCTATTTTCGATGTCCGAAAGACCAACGAATACGAGTCTCAAAGCATCCCGAGTGCCCAAAACACCCCATTAGATGAACTGAACAATCATCTCAGCACATTTCCAGAAGAAGGCTTGTTTTATACCCATTGTGCAGGAGGTTACCGATCGGTGATTGCAACTTCTATTCTTAAAAGTCGAGGCATTCACAACTCCATAGACGTTTTAGGGGGATTTAAAGCGATCAAAGAAGCTGGAATCGAATTAAAAGATTTTATTTGCCCCTCAACACTTTAGTCTTTAAAAAATATCTCAATCCATATCCAAGATTTCCAACGCTCGCATTCTTTGAGTACCAAAGCAGAGAAAAGACTTTATGAATATTTGTTTAAACCGGACACTACCGCTCAAAAAAGAGGTTCAAAACATTTTTCAGAAGTTTGTTTTAAAATAGATTGCGAAATCTAAAAAGGATCGCGAGTCGAGTCATTTGATTCAGTGATCCTTTTTTATGTACAATAGATTCCTATATCAGGTTTAAGGATACTTTTTTAATTCTTTTTAGGGTATTAATGCTTCTCAATTGGTGGAAATCAGCAAAGAAATTGATTTCTTAAAATATGTAGTATTTTAAGGCTTATAAACAAGAGGTATATCCTTGATATGAAAAAATATGGGCCATTTAAATTTCCACGTTACGCAATCTTGGGGATTTTGCTTTTGGGATGTAGCCAAGACAACAACCCGGAAGGGGTCTCCATAGCACTCACTGCGGATGTGCTGAACTATCCTTTACCGGCCGTTTATATTGATACGAACGACACTTCCATAGATAGCAAAGAAAACTATATCGATGGGCGTGTTCGGGTCGAAGGTCGTGGCGGATTTCCAGACCTCGAGACCAGCGATATGCGGATTCGGGGGCGGGGGAACTCTACCTGGTGGTTGGGACAAACCTGGGGGAAAAAACCCTATCAGATCAAATTTGAAAACAAAACAACCCTACTGGGAATGCCCGAAGACCGAAGGTGGGTTTTATTGCCTGAACTCTCCGACAAAACATTGATCCGAAATATGATTGCTCGGGATTGGGGACAGCTGAGTCGTTTGGAATATACCCCACAATTGCGATTTGCCGAAGTATTTTTAAACGACGATCCTCAGGGAGTCTATGTCTTGGGGCAAAAGGTCGAGGAAACGAATAATCGAGTGGCCATTGGGGATGAAGGCTATCTTATTGAGATCGATCAATTGAGTCGAATTGATGATGAGGATGTCTATTTTCAAACCAATGCCTTTCGGGCGGTGAGTAGCGAAAGTGTATTCAATGTAAAGGAACCTGAGATCGCTCCCAACTCTTCTGAATTAGGTCTAATTCGCGAACATATCCTCGCCTTTGAGGAAGTCCTTTTTTCCGATGGATTTGCCCATCGTGACACAGGCTATGCCGCTTATATTGATGTGGATAGTTTTATTGATTGGTATTTAATTAATGAAATCGCAAAATCGGTGGATGCCATGTTTTATTCGAGCATCTTCTTTTCTTATCTTCCGGGAGAGAAAATTAAAATGGGTCCTATCTGGGATTTTGATCTCTCTTACGGTAATGTGGACTATTCCAATGCCCAATTTGCCGAAGGCTTCTGGATTCGATATAATCCTTGGATTCAAAGACTCTTTGAAGACCCCGTGTTTCGGGAAAAAATGAAAACAAGATTCGCTTATTTTAGAGAGCAACTTCCCGATATTTTGGAGAAGATAGACGTTTATGCCGCTTATTTAAACGAAGCCCAAGAGAGGAACTACAGCATTTGGGAGACCTTGGGGGTCTATGTCTGGCCCAATCCTGTGATCTATGAAAGCTACCCCGAAGAAGTGAATCATCTTAAAGATTGGATGACCCGACGGATCGAATGGCTGGATGAAGAACTTCCGGGGCGTATTATTTTTGAGGATTAATATTAAACCCTTCCAAAAATTATTCTAGATGTGTTTCTATTTTCCCTAAAAAATTAAAAACAATCGTTGTGAGCCCAAACAGCACTTGGGAAGCATAAACCCAATGAAATTCTGTATTGCCCATCCAATTCAGTAGGCCACTGAAGAAAAAAATAATCCCGTAGATATACCAAAAAAACTTACGCCATTTGGCTTTTTTCGCTTCGGCTACCTTCATCATCCGAAGCGAAAACCAATTGATTAGACCTACAACCATAAAAACAGCCAGTAGAATCAGTAATCCTTGTACCATCCCATAAATTTACAAAAACGCTTTCATCCGCAACCAAAGTGGCGGATTTGCACGTGGGTCCTTAACGACAACCCAGCAATTTATTTGACTTTAAATCCCTTAGGGCGTTTCCAACGAATCGGTGCTTCGGGTTCTTTTTTCAAAATAAATTCTTGAGATTTTAACAATTTTAAAGCTTCCTCAACTCCGGCTTCCAATTGTGGATCCCGATTTTTGATGGTAAGTGCCGGGTCTTGAATAACTTCTATATCAGGCGCAATTCCTTCGCCTTCAACGGCCCATTTACCATCAAGGTCAAAAAATCCACCTCTAGGAGCTACCATTCTTCCGCCGTCGATAAACCTCGGCGTATCCCAGGTGCCTACAAGTCCTCCCCAAGTTAAGGTTCCCACCAAGGGACCTAATTCTTTGTGCCGGAACATATAGGGAAGCAAATCCCCTCCAGAACCAGCGCGTTCGTTGATCAACATGACCTTAGGCCCCCAAATCCCGGCCAATGGGGCGGTCCAAGGAGTGTTGTCATTGGCTTTGCTATTGAAATATCCATAAGGGGTTCTGGCCATAATATCAATCATGTAGTCTGCTGCTGATCCACCCCCGTTGTTGCGTTCGTCTATAATTACTCCTTTTTTGTCCTGTTGGGAGAAATAATAGCGATTAAAAGAACTGAATCCGTTTCGAGAAGTATTGGGGACATAAACATAAGCCAACTGCCCGTTGGACAATTCATCTACTTTTCTGCGGTTGCTTTCTACCCAGTCTATCGTGCGTAATCCGCGTTCAATTGCTACGGGTTTGACCGTAACTTTTCGAATATCTGTAGGGGGAAGACTTGAACTGACTTCAATAAATATAGTTCTCCCGGCGGTTTGTTCCAATAATTGGTAGGGGTTCGATTCTGCCGTTAAAGAAATTCCGTTGATCGAAAGTAGATAATCGCCTTCGTTTACATCGATTCCGGGAATTCCTAAGGGCGATCGTATCGAAGGGTTCCATCGCTCCCCTTTGTAAATTTTTGAAATTACATAATGATTTTGATCCACGCTAAAGTCGCATCCCAGCAATCCTACCGGAACTCTATTCAGATCGGGCATATCCCCGCCGGAAACATAGGAATGCCCTACGGCAACTTCTCCACTAAGAATGTCGACAACATAATTCAGGTCTGTCCGATGCCGCACATGATCAATCCAAGGAGCATACCATTCGTAAATGGTGTCCCAGGGAGCTCCATGGGTATTATCGACATACAGGAAGTCGCGCATAAAGCGCCATCCTTCCTTGAAAATCTGATGATATTCCGCCACGGGGTCTACCTTGATGCGCATGCTTAAGGACAGGGCTTCTGCCTTTTTAGGAGCGGCACTGGTAGAAACAATTTTCCATTGATTCCCACTTTGCAATAGAATGCTTTTTCGGTCGAATGCAGTAACTGCCTGACGCACTTTGGTGGAAAAAGTTGAGGATTTGTCTGAATCGATGTCGTATTTAACAAGGGCAATCCCCTTTTCTTCTTGTTTGAATAGAAAAACGCTGTTTTTAGGACCTTCCAATAGGCCTACATATTTCCCCCTTTCGAGTCCTAGCGGAATTGCCCGATCCCATAGTCCTAAAGAATCGATGGTAACCGTTGGGGTATCTTTTTTACTTTTCTCTTTTTCCGGAGTATCCTCTTTTTCTTCTTCATCGGTTTTTGGGAGTGTAGGGGCATCTTGCTCTTTTGAAAGGCTTATCGCATATAGATTTCGAGTAGTTTCCGGATCATAAGAACTCATGTCGAGCCAGCCGGAGTCCAAGCCATAATCTGTACTGGCTAAGGTGTATAGGAATTTTCCATCGGCACTCCAAACCGGAGAAATAGCATCTGCTAAAGGGTCGGTCATTTGAAGTGTTGACTTGGTAATCATGTTATAGGCATAGATCGATTTAAAATGGTTGCGTTGTTGCTTAGCATAGGCAATCCATTTACTATCGGGCGACCAAACAGGATTCATGGAGCGATTGGGATGTGCATAGGTGTCCGTATCGATAATTCGAGTGGTCTTGCTGTTTAAGCTCAAGACAATTATGTTGTAATGGGTGTCGGTAAAGGCAAGGTAATGCCCATCTGGCGACCAGGCAGGGGTAAAATAAAAGGTGGGATTTGGGATAGCAATGGTCATTAATTCCTTTCCGTATTGGTCGGCAACAACGAGCTGATACTCGCCACTTTTATCCGAAAACCATGCAATTCTGTCCCCCTTGGGCGACCAAACGGGGAAACGCTCTGCGGAACCGGGACTGTTGCTCAGGTTTCTCCAACTGCCTTCTTTTTTTGGAGCGCTAAAAATTTCACCTCTATACTCAAATAAAGCCCTCTTCCCATTGGGAGAAATTTGAGCGTTGATTAATTGCCCGTTGGAGACATTTTCCCATCGAGGACGTGAGAAACTCATATCTGCTGCGACTTTAATCGCTAATTGTTGATGTTCCCCATTGAGGGTATTTATCAGGTGGAGATTTCCGCCTTGTTCGTAGACAATTTGTTCACCATCACTGTCTAAGCTTTTGACATCAAATTGTTTGTGAAAAGTGATTTGCTCCTCGGCTCCAGTTGCAGGATTATATTTCCAAATATTACTGGCATAATCCCGTTCCGATAAATAGTAAATTTCCTCTCCGACCCACACGGGATCCAAATGCCTTTCACCAGTAGGCTGTGGGGTGCGCTTCAGTTCCATTGTGGTTAGATCAACAATCCAAATAGGCATGGCTTGTCCCCCGCGATAATTTCGCCACTCGGGGTCCCAGGAGGTAATGGGGGTGTAGGCCAGCATTTTTCCGTCCGGGGAAATCTCCCCATAAGCAGCCCGACCGACAGAAAGTGGCTTGGGCAATTCGCCGCGCATGGAAACCGTATAAAATTTATTGGTTTGTGTGGGGCGTCCCTCACGTGAGGATCGAAAAAGAACCTCTCCATCAGGAGACCATCCCTGGACAATGTCTGCACTGGGATGGTAGGTAAGTCGTTGAGGTTCCCCTCCAGCTAACGGTAGAACATAAACATCGCTATTTCCATCGTATTGTCCGGTAAATGCGATCCATTGGCCGTCCGGTGAAAAATGAGGATTGTTTTCGGCTCCTATATTAGAGGTGAGTCGTTTGGGACTTTCAGTCGTGCCTCGCTTGCTGAGCCATAAATCATTCGCATATACAAAAACAACATACTCTTGATGAATACTGGGTTGTCTTAATAATTTCGTGGATTCTGTTTGCCCGTTTACAAAAGTTAGTGGCAAAAGTAAACATACTAATAAAAAGGATAAGATTCTCATTGAGGATTTATTTTTTCCCGAAGATACAGATTCTTAAGGTTTAATTAATCCAGCTCAAATATTCAGGCTTTTGCCACTTAATCAATGACCCAGATCGCGGGAACATCTATCGCTTTCGGGGCTGTTCAATTTTAATCTCTGTTCAACTAAACTACTTCCAATACCACTCGTCCCTTCAATTATTAAAACTTTTTTCATAGACTAAAGAAGTGGAAATAAAAAACCCTCCGCAAGGGAGGGCTTAAAATACTTATTAAATTGAAACTTATTTGCTGAATTATTTTAGGCTATAGGAAAAGTTTTTAATATCCTCTATTGCTTGATTATGAATTTCTGGTATCTCAAGAGGAAAAATGTTTTCAGCAGCATGAACTGTTCCTTTTATTATTTTGGTACTAACACTAATTCCAGCTTTCTTTAATTTATCTGAATATGCTAATCCTTCGTCTCTTAATGGGTCTAATTCGTTAACAGTAATGGAATGTGGAGGAAGACCTTCTAGCATACTACTGTCAGCATGGTATGGCCAAGCAATAGGATTTTTACTATCAATGCCATCATATAATGAAGCCATCAAACCCATCATATCTACCCTTAGAAAGTATGTATCGTTTTCAGTTAATGACTTTAATTCTGTGCTTTCTTTGCCATAGAGGTTAGATATGTAGGGGCATTGGGCATACACTCCATCAATGTAGTTTATAATACCCTCTTGCTTTGCCTTCAAAGCTGTAGCAATTGATAGATTCCCTCCTCCTGATTCACCTGAAACT
>JBMYNJ010000031.1:0-17417 GCA_049598145.1 Flavobacteriaceae bacterium
GTATCTTTACAATTCTATCAACTGATAGTTTAAAAATGGATTACAAATGAATACTTTTAATCTGTTGAAAGATACAAAAAATTACATTAAATTTTTCCTGTTGCATGGAATATTCCAAGATGAAATTTCGAATTCGATTTTTCATGGTGTAAAAATAACAAGTCTAGTAGGACTAACTCAATAATGGACGATTTTCAATCCAAATAAAAACAAATTGTTATGTCTAAAACAATTTAATCCCTCAGTTGCTCCATAAACATAGCTTCATCCCAAATAGGAATTCCTAGATTTTCAGCTTTTTGACGTTTCGAGGGGCCCATTCCTTCCCCAGCCACGATGGCAAACGTGGTTTTGGAGACCCCACTTTGAAGCGTTCCTCCTGCAGCTTCAATCTTGGCCTTAACCTCTTCTCTTGAGAATTGTTGAAACACGCCTGAGACCACAAATTTACGATCCAAAAACTGAATGTTTTGAATGGAAGATGAAGCCTCTTGTGCCCATTGCAACCCGTGAGCCTGCAGTCTTTGGATGAGTTCTTGGTTAGAAGCCTGTTCAAAATAGTGAAGTAAGCTTTCAGCAATTCGCGCTCCAATTTCATCGACACCCACCAAAGTTTCTAAGTTTGCCTGCATCAAAGCTTCAATAGTTCCAAAGTGCTTGCACAATTTTTTAGCCACTATTTCCCCGACATAGCGAATTCCCAAGCCAAACAGTAGCTTGTGAAAAGGTTGTTTTTTTGAATTTTGAATCCCTGCGATCAAATTCGCTACCGATTTTTCAGCCATCCGCTCTAAAGGAAGAATTTGCTCAGCTTTTAGATAATACAAATCTGCACAATTTTGAATTAATCCATTGTCATAGAGCAATTGTACGGTTTCCCCGCCCAAGCCTTCTATATCCATGGCCTTTCTGGAAATAAAGTGCTGAATCTTCCCAATGCGTTGGGGAGGACATCCATGAGCATTGGGACAATAATGTTGCGCCTCCCCCGTCATTCGAATCAGCGGGGTCTGACATTCAGGACAGTATTTAATAAATTGAATCTGGTCGCTTGGAGCCCCTCTTTTCTCCGGAACTACGCCTACAATTTTGGGAATAATTTCGCCTCCCTTTTCAACAATTACCGTATCGCGTAATCGTAGATCAAGTTTTTCGATCTGATCTTGATTGTGTAAAGAAGCCCGTTTTACCGTCGTTCCTGAAATAAGTACAGGAGACAAATAAGCTACTGGAGTTATAGCCCCAGTTCGCCCGACTTGATATCCTACGTGTTCCAATTGAGTGATCGCTTGCTCAGCTTGAAACTTATAGGCAATCGCCCAACGAGGGGCTTTGGAGGTATAGCCTAATTCTTCTTGCTGATCTAATCGGTTCACCTTAATTACAATGCCGTCAATTTCATAAGGTAATTTCTTTCGAGCCGTATCCCAGTGTTTAACAAAATCCAATACTTCTTCTATCGATCCTACTAATTGGGCTGTATCGGGTACTTTGAATCCCCACGATCGGGCTTGCTCAAGGGCCTCCCACTGGGTTGAAACGGGTAAATTATCTCCGGCAAGTGCATATAAAAAACACGCTAAAGGACGTTCGGCCACCAAACTGCTGTCTTGCAATTTCAAAGACCCTGAAGCTGTATTTCTGGGATTCATGTAGGGAGGTTCGCCGGCGGCTTCACGTTTGGCATTCATCTGATGAAAGCCTTCCCAAGGTAAAATTATTTCTCCTCGAATTTCAAAAAATTCGGGGGGTGTTCCCTGTAATCGCAAGGGAATCGTTGGAATGGTCTTTAGGTTTTGAGTTACGTCGTCTCCTTGAGTCCCGTCCCCACGGGTAAGCCCTTGTTGGAGCTGACCATTGGCATAAGAAAGACTGATGGAGGCTCCGTCGAACTTAAGTTCGCAGGTATAAGTAACCGAAACATTGCCCAAGCGTTTCTGAATCCGCTGCTCCCACTGGCGTAATTCCTCTTCCGAATAGGTGTTGTCCAAGGAATACATAGGGTATCGATGCGTTTTGGTTTCAAATGTTTTGGTAAATCCTCCCCCAACCCTTAAAGTTGGCGAATTAGGATCGTAAAACTCAGGATGGTTCGCCTCTAGTTCTTGGAGGTCTTTCAGAAGAAAATCAAATTCTTGATCACTTATGGACGGCCGATCCAAAATATAATATTTGTAATTATGCTCGTGTAAGTCTTTTCTTAGCAGTTCAATTTTTTCCTTCGTATCCATGCTATTTATAGTTTTTGTACACGCAAAAAGCGAACTTTACCAAAGGTATCATTTCTGAATTCAAAAGATTGCCAGACAGGATCAGAAAAAACTTCTTTGAGTTCCTCCGTACAGCGAGGATTCATCTCAAAAAACAGCCATCCACCAGGTTTCAAATGTATTAGTGCTTGTTGTTGGATAACTCTGTAAAAGTAAACCGGATCGTCTTGTGGGCTAAATAAGGCAAGATGAGGCTCATGCTTTAATACTCGTGGATGCATCTGATTTTGTTCTTCAAGGAGAACATAGGGAGGGTTTGATACAATTAGGTCTAAGTGAGGTAGATTCCAAGCCTTAGCCATATCTCGGTTAATGAATTGGATGTCACAACCGTTCAATAGCGCATTTTTTTGAGCAACCTTTAGCGCTTTCACCGACAAATCAAGTGCAAAAATTTTAGAGTCACTTTTCCAATTTTTATTTAATGCTATAGCGATGCAACCACTACCTGTTCCGCAGTCCAGAACCATTTTTGGGGGCTCAGAGTGTGTTTGAAATATCCATTGAACCAATTCCTCGGTTTCCGGTCGGGGAATCAAAACATCCGTGTTCACCTGCAATTCGAAATTCATAAAATAAACCCGGCCCAAAAGCTGCTGTAAGGGGACATCATTTTCCAATTGAAGAATAATGGATTCTATTTGATTGAGTTGAGCCTCGGTAAGAATTTGAGAAGGCTCAAGTGCCAAATTCAAGGGATTGATCCCGAGGAGAATTTCAAGGATTTGTTTAAAATAAAAACGATTTTCCTCAGGAGTAAACTTATGCAACAAGGCTTGAGAAAAGTTCTGATGGGCCTCAAACAGTTTCATCATTACAAAGGTTTAATCATCCAAACCGAACAGTTATTATGGCCCGTATGGCCGAGCGCGTTTGGGATAGATTTAAAGCCATATTTTTGGTATAAACGCTGTGCCTCGACCATTTGCGGCAAGGTTTCTAAATAGACCTGAGAAAATTCTTGATTTCGAGCATAGTCCAAACAAATATCCATCATTGCTGCTCCATGCCCAAGACCTCGAGCTTGGGCATCGAAATACATTTTTTGAAGCTCGCAAACAGAAGGGTCCCCCTCTTGCAATGGAGCAATACCTGCCCCGCCCAAGATTTGATCTCCCTTGTGAATTACCCAATAAGCGGCTTGTGTGGTTTGGTAAGTTTCAAACATATGGTCCAATTCCGGATCGGCATAGGCAGTACCGGTTTTAGGCACATCAAACTCCAATAAGACCTTTCGAATCACTTCGGCAATTTGCTGATTGTCCGAAGCTTTGATCTCCCGAATTTTCATCTGAATCATTTGTGGTAATTTTATCGCAAAATACGTCTAAATCCTCATGTTCCCAGAAGCAGCAGAAATCTATATGGAACGGTGTTTATCTCTGGCAGAAAAAGGTCGAGGCAAAACACGGACCAATCCGATGGTAGGAGCTGTTTTGGTGTACAATGGGAAAATCATAGGAGAAGGTTGGCATAAAGCTTATGGGGGGGGCCATGCCGAGGTAGAAGCCATTCGAAGTTGTTGGGCTCCTGAAAAAATTCCTGAAGCGACTTTATATGTTAGTTTAGAACCCTGCAATCATCACGGGAAAACCCCTCCTTGTAGTTCCCTGATTTTGGAGCATCAAATTAAAAAAATTGTGGTCGGAAGTCTGGACCCCAATCCTCAAGTGGCCGGAAAGGGAGTTCAACGATTAAAATCAGCAGGATGTGAAGTTTGGATCCATGTTTTAGAACAAAAATGTCTGTCACTCAATCGGGCATTTATGTCTTTTCACAAGAGACACAGACCTTATATACACCTCAAATGGGCCCAAACCTCAGACGGATTTATGGCGCCAGCTCATTCAGACTCCTATTGGATCAGCGACCGATTAAGCAAACAATGGGTGCATCAGATTCGAGGGGAATACCAAGCCATATTGATCGGGATTCAAACACTGATAAATGACCGCCCTCGCTTAAACGTTCGGCATTGGACAGGGACTTCACCCCAAATCTGTGTTATCGACCCCCAAGGAAAGTGTCTTAAAAATCCGGAATTGATTAAAACCTTAAATTGTCCTTGGATATTCAGTCAGTCGGAAGAAGAAGAAAAACCCACGGAAGACATGACCCTATTTCCATGGAAGGGACTGAAGGCTTTACTCGATCAATTGTACCTGAATAATATACAAAACCTCTTGGTGGAAGGAGGTGCCAAAACCTTGAGTTTTTTTATCGAAAATCAGCTTTGGGATGAAGCTACGGTTTTTGAAAGTTCTCAGCAATTTTTAGAGGGGTTACAAGCTCCTAAAATACCTCATATTGAACCAGCAATCGATCATTTTGCTTCAGACCAAGTGATCCGTTATTGGAATAAATCGGAAAGTAATTCATAAAGGTCCTTAGGACAGCGAATAGGGCGTTTCGTATGCGCATCTAAGAAGGCTAATTTTGTAGATCCGGTGGCATATAAATGCCCATCCAAACGACGCATTTCATACGTAAAAACCATGCTGGCCGTTGGAGGCGAATTTAGAACAACTTCAACCGTATATTGATCTTCAAAAAATGCAGGAGAAATATAGTTAACTTGCGCATTTACAACCGCTAACAGATAGCCTTTTTGTTCTAATTCTCGATAGGAAACTCCCAGCGCCAAAAGCCATTCTAATCTTGATAACTCAAAGTATTTCAAGTAGTTACTGTGATGAGCAAAACCCATTTGGTCTGTTTCCGAATATCGAATACGTTGTGGTGCGGTGATATACATTTATTCAAATTATTTTGTAAGAAAATTATTTTATCTTACGTAAAATGCCGTTCAGAATATCCAGAAAAAAAAATTAATATTCAATATCAAAATGGATTTTTTTTTAAGTTTTTTTAGTACATATTTGTTCTTAAGATTAAACCAATAAACACCCTTCGCTTTCGTTATGCAAAATACTGCTGAGCTGGTATGGAACAGATGCCTTAATTTTATTAAGGATAACATCCAGTTACAGGCCTACCAAACTTGGTTTGAACCTATTCAGCCAGTCAAGTTGGAAGAGCAAGCTTTGAGTGTTCAGGTACCCAGTAAATTTTTTTACGAATGGTTGGAGGAACATTACGTAACTCTGCTAAAGACAGCCCTCACAAAAGAACTCGGAGAAGAGGCACGTTTGGTGTATGTGATCCAGATGGAAAATACCTACGGAAATGCCAAACCATTTACCGAAAACATCCCTAGTAATTCTCGGCCGAATGTTCGTCCGCAAGATGTTGACGCCCCTATAAGTTCGTTCACCAGTGAACTCAAAAATCCATTTGTCATTCCTGGGATCCGAAATTTACAGGTAGAGTCTCAATTAAACCCCAACTATAACTTTGAGAATTTTTTAGAAGGAGACTCCAATCGCTTGGCACGTTCTGCAGCCTTAGCTGTAGCCAATAAGCCTGGGGGAACTTCATTTAATCCCTTACTTATTTTTGGGGGGGTTGGTTTGGGAAAAACCCATTTGGCTCATGCCACTGGAATCGAGATCAAAGAAAAATATCCGGACAAGACTGTCTTGTATATTTCAGCTGAAAAATTTACGCAACAATACATTGAATCGGTTCGAAAAAATACCCGAAACGACTTTATACATTTTTACCAGATTTTAGATGTCCTTATCATTGATGATGTTCAATTCCTTTCGGGAAAATCAGGTACTCAAGATGTTTTTTTCCATATTTTCAATCACTTGCACCAAAACGGCAAGCAAGTCATTCTGACTTCGGATAAAGCCCCTGTAGACATGCAGGATATCGAGCAACGATTGTTATCTCGATTCAAATGGGGATTATCAGCCGAATTGCAAGTGCCTGATGTTGAAACGCGAATCTCAATACTCCAAAGTAAACTCTATCGCGATGGAGTGAGTCTGGACGATGCAATTATTAGCTATGTGGCTAAACACATTCAGACCAATGTACGGGAATTGGAAGGGGCTATTATCTCACTTATCGCCCAATCTTCTTTTAACCGTATGGAAGTCACCTTGGATTTAGCTAAGGAGATTGTCAATAAATTTGTCAAAAACACCAAGCGAGAAGTATCCATCGATTACATCCAGAAAGTGGTTTCCGATTATTTCCAGATGGATGTAGAGACCCTCCAATCCAAGACGCGGAAACGGCACATTGTCCAAGCCCGTCAGTTGGCCATGTTTTTTGCCAAAAAACTAACCAAAGCTTCATTGGCAAGCATCGGTAATCAGATCGGTAAACGCGATCATGCCACTGTACTCCACGCATGCAAAACCGTCGATAATTTAAGCTTTACGGACAAACAATTCCGTAAATATGTGGAAGACTTACAACAGAAACTCACCCTGTAAATGTCCAAGGCTCCTATTCGAGTACTGATGGTCTGTCTGGGGAATATCTGTCGGTCTCCATTGGCCCAAGGAATTTTTGAACATTTGGCCGATTCGGAAAACTATGTGGTCGATTCTGCCGGAACAGCTGCCTATCACGTGGGGAACCCACCCGATTATCGAAGTGTAGCCGTTGCAGCTAAATACCAAATCGATCTGAGCAGCCAGAGGGCCCGACAATTTGTCCCTGAAGATTTTGAACGTTATGACCATATTTATGTGATGGATCGATCCAATCAGGTAAATGTATTGAGGATGGCTACTGCCGAAAAAGATCGGGCCAAAGTGAGCTTACTCATCCCTGAAAATGAAGTCCCTGACCCTTATTATGGTGGGGCGGAAGGTTTTGAACATTGTTATCAATTGATTTATAACGCCTGTAGAAAACGATTACAAACCTTAGAGTGTGAATCATGATAGGAGACGCTACTCCAGGAACTCTTTATCTCATCCCATGTGGTTTGGGAGATACCCCGTCATTAGAAGTTTTACCGCTAAGTGTTCGAAAAGTCATTGAATCGTGCAAACATTTTGTGGTAGAACACGAAAAAACAGCCCGAGCATTCATCAAAAAAACCTGCCCTAATAAAAATCAACAAGAACTTGTTTTATACCCATTAAACAAGTTTTCGACTTTTGAAGAAGTTAAAAATTATTTAAATCCAGCCTTAGAGGGAATGTCCATGGGTTTAATTTCAGATGCCGGCTGTCCCGCCATAGCCGATCCCGGAGCACTTATCGTTCAGATGGCACACCAAAAAGGGATTGAGGTGAAACCGCTTGTGGGGCCCTCCTCTATTCTTTTGGCTATAATGGCATCGGGTTTAAACGGCCAAAATTTTTGTTTTCATGGCTATTTACCTATTGATAAAAACGAAAGAAAAAAAACGATTCGAAAACTGGAGCAGCAATCCCGGCAAAATCAGCAAGCACAATTGTTTATAGAAACCCCCTATCGGAACAATTCATTGCTCAAAGAACTTCTTCAAGTATTGCATCCGGAAACTATGCTTTGTATTGGTTGTGATCTTACTTTAACAACAGAGTTTATCCAGACCATGAGCATTAAGGACTGGAAAAATATCGCTGTAGATTTTCACAAACGTCCAGCAATTTTCATCTTGGACTGCAGCGAACTATCGGCGTATACCTTTTTTGTTTAACCAACGAACATAATTTCTTTTGTTGCGATTATGCTCTCTTAAATCACGGGCAAACGCATGATATCCCGGACGGCTTAAGTCCACGACAAAATATAAAAAAGCGTGTTTTTCTGCGTTTAAAACTGCTTCAATGGCACCTAAATCAGGCATCCAGATGGGTCCGGGGGGGAGGCCTCGATTTCTGTATGTGTTATAAGGGGAGTCTATTTTCAAATCTTTATACAATACCCGACGAAAAATAGTATCAAAATTATTGAATTGGCGTTTCAGGGCATAGATTACTGTAGGGTCGGCTTGCAAGCGCATCCCTTTTTGGAGGCGGTTTAAGTAAACGCCTGCTACGCGGGGACGTTCGTCCGCTTGAAGGGTTTCCCTTTGAACGATCGCTGCCAGCGCACTTACCTCCACAGGACTGAGTCCAATGGATTTTGCTTTTTCTTGTCGACTTTCATTCCAAAAACGATTGTATTCCAATTGCATCCGATCCCGAAATTCAACCGCTGAAGTATTCCAAAACAAACTATATGAATTGGGTAAATACATGGCTAAAGCTGTTTCTGAATTAAAGCCTGCCTGGGATAAAAATTCGGGGTCTTGAAACACTTTTATCAGTGACAAACTATCCGCTTCAATTTGCCGAGCCATTTTTCCGGCCAAGTTTTCCAGACGTTCAACATTGTTGAAAGTCACCCGGATTTCCTCCCCTCCTGATCGCAAAACATTGATCAAGTCATTATTGTTTACTCCTTTAGGAATGGTGAATTTTCCTGCTCGAATCTTTTGAAAATAGCCTTTCTTCTGAGCAGCCAAGCGAAAATTATCAATGGACTTCAGATAAGGATCCAAACGTTTCATCACTTCGGCTGAATCACTTCCTGTAGGGAGATACACCGCTATCTTATCTCCCTCAAAACGAGTATTATCCCAGAAGAAAACCTGATAAAAATAGAATACAAAAACAGCGCCAAAAGCCACACCTAAAAGACTAATAATCAATAAAATACGTCGTTTAATCATGAATTATTTTTTGATAGACTTGCATGTCGTGAAACTGGCCCTCAGCAAACCACCAATCCTTAAAAATTACGGAAGAACGATAACCCGCCTTTTGAAATAATTGTTGGGCTTGAGCATTTTGGGTTAATACCTCCGCATATATTTGATGTAGATTTAAGACCTCTTGAATATAGGTTTCCAATGCTTTTAAACTCCCCAAAGCATAACCGTTTTTTTGAAATTCTGGGGCAATCACGATCCCAACACCAGCCCGGCGGTGGTGAGCATCGAAATCATAGAGATCAATAAAACCCACTAAGCCATGAGTTTGATGCTCTGCACCGAATCGATACTGCTTTACTTGTTCCAAGGGCAAGTGAGCTTCTGCCAAATACTGTTCCAATACAAAACGAGAGAGCGGAACTCTTTGAGAAGTAAGTGAAAGCCATTCAACCTGATTTTCTATTTGAAAAAGAAAATCTAAATCTTGAGGCTCCAAGGCGCGAAGACGTATATTTCGGTAGGTCATAATTCTAAATTTCCCTTGAAAACAAACTGTGCTGGCCCAGTAAGCACTATTTGGGTATATCCGGAATTAATCGGTGTAAAATCAATTTTTAGAAGTCCTCCGAGGGCTTGCATTTCAATTGAGGATGCTGTGGTTTTGTGACTGTAATGCATCGCTATTGCAGCCGCAACCGCCCCTGTTCCGCAAGCCAAAGTTTCGGCTTCTACCCCACGCTCATAGGTGCGGATCGCAAAAGTATTTTCCGATTTTTGCTCCACAAAATTTACATTGGCTCCGGCGGTTCCGTGTACCTCATAACGCAGACGTTTTCCTTCTTGAGCCACATCAACTTGATTCAAATCCTTCACCCAACGAATGTGGTGGGGAGATCCTGTATCGATAAAAATGTAATCTTTGTGGGGGTTAATTTCATACACATCCCCCATAGAAAGCGCCACTTGCTGGGTGGTAGGATCGATCTCAGCCGAGTGTTCCCCATCAGCAGCTGTGAAAGATGTTTTTTCTTTAATCATTTGCAGTCTAAAGGCTAAAGCAACCCCACAACGACTCCCATTACCGCAAAGACTTCCTAAACTGCCATCAGCGTTGTAGTAATTTAAATGAAAGTCATGGGAAGAGGATAAATCTAATGTCATCAATCCATCTGCTCCGATCCCAAAACGTCGATCACAAAGCCTAGCAATAGCCTCTGAATCTAGCTGAAAAGTACCCGAGCGGTTATCGAAAAGAATAAAATCATTTCCGGCACCGTGATATTTATAAAAGGTAACTTCCATGGCTTCAAAAGTAGAAAAAAATTAAAGGGATGCGTTTGTTAAATTCCAGTTAAGGGCTTGTTCCGAATGCTACTCCAACTTAAATTTGGGTAAAAATTATATGAGATGAAGAATATTTTTAAAACTTTAGCCATTGCACTGGTGAGTTCTGTGGGTACAGGACTCATTCTTTTAAATCAGCTCAAAGAAGACCCCAAAGAAATTCAACCCCAACAAAATACGGTTATCCCAACAGCATACAGTTATAATTCTTCAGCGGTAAAAGGGGAACTCACCGATTTTACCATCGCTGCAGAAAAAACAGTCAATACTGTTGTCCATGTCAAAAACACAAGTGTTTATGGAGGCGGAAACAGCTACATGCGGCTTTTTTATGGGGAAGAACCTAAGCGGATCGGAACAGGTTCCGGAGTAATTGTCTCCCCAGATGGATATATCTTGACCAATCACCACGTCATTGAAGACGCAACTGAAATTGAGATTACCACCAACCACAACAAAAAATTCAAGGCCGAATTGATCGGTTCAGACCCGGTAGCTGATATTGCAGTATTAAAAATTGAAACCGACAGGCCCCTGCCAGCCATCAGTTTTGGCAATTCTGATAACACACGTGTAGGCGAATGGGTCCTGGCTGTTGGAAATCCCTTTAATTTGAATTCTACCGTTACCGCCGGGATTATCAGCGCCAAATCCAGAGATTTAAGTGAGTATGATGGAAAAAATGAGTCCTACATTCAAACCGATGCAGCAGTTAATCAAGGTAATAGCGGTGGTGCATTGGTCAATACCCGTGGCGAACTGATAGGAATCAACACAGCCATTAGTTCTATTTCTGGAGTGTTTGTTGGCTACTCCTTTGCGGTGCCCAGTAATATTGCCCGTAAAATATTTGAAGACATTCTAGAATATGGTAATGTTCAAAAAGGACTCTTGGGAGTTCAGGGCAGTGCATTGGATGCCGATGTGGCGAAACGTCTAGAGATCGATCAGACCGAGGGATTTTATATCGCCCAACTCGTACCCGATATGGGGGCTGAAGCTGCAGGACTCAGTGAGGGAGATGTAATCACTTCTATAGATCAGGTCAATATTCGAAAATTTTCGGATTTAAGTGGCTACCTAAGCAGCAAACGACCCAACGACAAAGTCAAAGTGACTTTTATCCGTAATGGGATAAAGAAGCAACTCGATGTGGTATTAAAAAAGGTTCTACGAGCTACCTTATTAGGAATGGAACTGAGGAATTTAAATTCCGAAGAAAAGGAAAATTTAGGCGAAGAAGAGCCAGGAGTTCTGATCGATAACAACCGAAACTATCGCTTACGTCGCTATGGAATCGAATCCGGTTATCGCATTGCCCGGATCAACAATGAAGATATTTCAACCGTCGATGACATTAATCGATTTGATCCAGAAGACATCAATTCCATTCTTTTTGTCAGTCCTACGGGTACTCGGGAACGAATCCTTTTCAATTGATACCTTTGCCAAAACAAGGCATGCGAATAGATATCATCACCCTTTTCCCTGAGCTTTTGGAAAGCCCCTTTCAGGTTTCGATCATGAAACGGGCCTTGGAAAATGGAAAGGCAGAAGTTCATTTTCACAATCCTAGAGATTATAGTGTCAACCGATACAAACAGGTAGACGACTACCCCTTTGGAGGAGGAGCAGGTATGGTAATGATGGTGGAGCCCATCGATAAGTGCATTACACAGCTGAAAAGTGAACGCCCCTACGATGAAGTCATTTATCTCACCCCAGATGGCAGTGTTTTAAATCAGAATATGGCCAATCAACTTTCCTTGTGTGAGAACCTTATTTTGCTGTGCGGACATTACAAAGGCGTTGATCAACGCGTGAGGGATCACTTAATCACGATGGAAATTTCTATTGGAGATTTTGTGTTATCCGGCGGAGAATTGGCCGCAGCGATTTTGTGCGACAGTATCGTTCGCTTACTTCCCGGAGTTTTAGGAGACGAATCTTCCGCGCTAACAGACAGTTTTCAAGATGGACTCTTAGCCCCTCCCGTCTACACTCGCCCTGCAGATTACAAAGGATGGAAAGTACCCGAAATTTTAACTTCTGGAAATACCCCTAAAATAGAAGACTGGCGGGAGCATAAAGCCCTGGAACGAACCCAAAATCTACGTCCCGATTTATTGGACAAATCTGACTTATAAAAATTTAGGGGAACTTTATTTTTGTTTCAAATTAAATCGTAATTTTGCAGCCAACTAGAGAACCACTGACGATAACCGTGTATGTTCTTTTTTTCTTAAACAAATTAAACCAAAGCCATGGAAACGTTAATCGATTTTGTACAAAACGAATTTGTAGACAAGAAAGATTTTCCAGAATTTTCTACTGGAGACACAATTACCGTTTACTATGAAATCCGAGAAGGAGAAAAAGTTAGAACGCAGTTTTTTAGAGGGGTAGTGATCCAAATTAAAGGAAGCGGACTCACTAAAACATTTACTATCCGTAAAATGTCAGGGACCGTTGGAGTAGAACGTATTTTTCCTATCAACCTTCCGGCCTTACAAAAAATTGAAGTCAATAAAAAAGGAAAAGTGCGCCAGTCGCGTATCTATTACTTTAAAGATTTACGAGGAAAAAAAGCCCGCATCAAAGAGGCCTAATCCTTACATATTTTACCCTTTCGTTTTGAGAGGGTTTTTTTTGGGATTCATTTTCATTTGAAAACCAAAACATCAAATTGAACCGACCAAACTGAATTTAAACATGACAAAAATTAAAGTAGCCCGTCCAGTGGTGGAAATGGATGGAGACGAAATGACACGAATCATTTGGCAGTTTATCAAAGACCAATTGATTTTACCTTATGTAGATGTTGAATTGTTATACTACGACTTGGGGATCGAGTCCAGAGATGCCACCAGCGATCAAATTACCATTGATGCGGCGGAAGCGATCAAAAAGTACAATGTAGGGATCAAATGTGCTACCATTACCCCAGATGAAGGACGTGTTGAAGAATACAAACTCAAAAAAATGTATCGCTCCCCCAACGGAACCATACGAAATATTGTTGGAGGAACTGTATTTCGGGAACCCATCATCATGAGTAATGTTCCCCGTTATGTCCAAGGATGGACTAAGCCGATTTGTATTGGTCGTCATGCCTTTGGAGATCAGTACAAAGCCACAGACACAGTGATTCGCGGAAAAGGAAAACTCACCATGACTTTTACCCCTGAGAACGGCGGTGAAGCACAGACCTGGGAAGTGTATAACTTCCAAGAAAACGGGGTGGCCATGAGTATGTATAATATTGATTCTTCCATCTATGGATTTGCTCGATCCTGTATGAATAGAGCATTGAGCAAAGGTTGGCCCTTATACCTTTCTACCAAAAATACCATCATGAAAGCCTATGATGGACGATTTAAGGATGTGTTCCAGGAAGTTTTCGAAAATGAATTTAAGGAGCGTTATGAAGCTGCAGGAATTACCTACGAACACCGTTTGATCGACGATATGGTTGCCGCAGCGATGAAATGGAACGGTGGTTTTGTTTGGGCATGCAAAAACTATGACGGCGATGTACAATCCGATACTGTCGCTCAAGGATTCGGCTCTTTAGGCTTAATGACTTCTACTTTGGTTACACCGGATGGGAAAACGCTCGAAGCAGAAGCTGCACATGGAACGGTTACTCGTCACTATCGGGAACACCAAAAAGGAAAAGCCACCTCAACCAATCCTATTGCATCGATTTTTGCATGGACTAGAGGCTTGGCACATCGAGGCAAACTTGATGGGAATCAGGAATTAATCGATTTCTGTGATGCCCTTGAAACGATTTGCATTCAAACCGTGGAAAGTGGAAAAATGACCAAAGATTTGGCCCTATTGATTCACGGAAAAAATCTCAACGAAAGTCACTATCTGACTACACAAGAATTTCTGGATGCTATCAAACAAAATCTGGAAGTTAAACTTCAATCCTAATTCAAAAACGCTACTTCGGTAGCGTTTTTTTTTGCCCCTCCCTCATTTTTTAAGACCTTAGAGGCTATGGGATTTACGAAAATAACCGAAAGCGACTCTCACTACGACCACTTGGAAAAGTCTACCGTAGCTGAACTTCTCAGGCAAATGCATACCGAAGACCTTAAAGCGGTTACTGCGGTAGGTGAAGTACTTCCTCAAGTGGAAACCGTTATTGAATCTATAGTTATACAATTGCAAAAGGGAGGTCGGTTGTTTTATATCGGTGCCGGGACAAGTGGTCGACTAGGAGTTTTGGATGCCAGTGAATGCCCTCCAACATTTGGTTCCGATCCGGAACAAGTGGTTGGATTGATCGCGGGGGGTGATCGTGCCCTAAGACATTCGATAGAAAAGGCTGAAGACGATCTCAAGCAAGGATGGAAAGATTTGGAGGAATACCAAATTACGACTGAGGATTTTGTTTTAGGAATAGCCGCCTCGGGAACTACTCCCTATGTAGTAGGAGCCTTAGAAAAGTGCCAAAATCAAAACATCCCCACGGCAAGTATTTGCTGTAACCCGGGCAGTCCTTTAAGCCAAGTAAGTGATTTCCCTATTGAAGTGATCGTTGGACCGGAATTTGTCACAGGAAGTTCCCGATTGAAAGCTGGAACCGCACAAAAGCTTATTCTGAATATGATTTCAACGGCTACCATGATCCGCCTGGGAAGAGTACAGGGAAATAAAATGGTTGATATGCAAATCAAAAATGAAAAACTCCAACAAAGAGGAATCCACATGTTGATGAAGCAAACCCCCTTGACAGCAGAAAACGCTAAAGCCCTTCTTCAAACCCATGGATCCGTTCGTTCAGCTTTGGAATATTGGAAAAAACAACAAAAGAATTAAATCTGCCATAAAAAACATTTTGCTCTGAAATGAATACATCAGAATTGAAAAAAGGATTTTCGCGTTTGGCTTGGACACTGGGATCTTGTTTTGTGGGCCCTACAGTGATCTATCAAGCCTTTAAAAATCAAAATCATCCCTGGTTTTGGCCTGTTTTTGGGGTGGGTTGTATGATCGCTCTTTTGGCAATTGTGATGGGGTTTTTGGGGATTCGTTCTTTGGTTAATGGATTACTGGGATCCAAAAAAATGGAAACCCCACCGGAAGAGTTGTAGCAGTAAGAAGAACTGCTATCTTTGTGGCAAAATTTAGAGGATGATAGAAATCCAGTTTCCTGATGGAAATGTTCGAAATTATACTGCCGGAATATCGGCTTTAGAGGTCGCCAAAGATATTAGTGAAGGTTTAGCCCGCAATGTATTATCTGCCCAATTTGAAGGGCAAACTATTGAAGCTTCTACCCCCCTCATCCAAAGTGGAACCCTACAATTTTTTACTTGGAACGATACAGAAGGGAAACAAGCCTTTTGGCATTCGTCTGCACACGTTCTGGCCCAAGCTATTTTGGCACTTTATCCTCAAGCCAAACTCACTATTGGCCCTTCGATCGAAAACGGATTTTACTACGATGTAGATTTTGGTGAGCAGACGATCTCAGAAAAAGAGCTGCCCAAAATAGAGCAAAAGTTCTTGGAATTTGCCCGTCAGAAATTTGAATTTCAGATGCGAGAGTCTTCCAAAGAGGACGCCTTAAAATACTATCAAGCAAAAAACAATGAATTTAAAGTCGAATTGATCGAAAATCTTGAGGATGGAACCATAACCTTCTGCGATCATGCCGATTTCACCGATCTCTGTCGGGGAGGTCATATCCCGCATACCGGATTTATAAAGGCTGTTAAACTACTCAATGTCGCTGGAGCCTATTGGCGCGGGGATGAAAACAAACCTCAACTCACCCGAGTCTATGGCATTTCGTTCCCCAAACAGAAAGAACTTAAAGAATATCTCGAACTTTTAGAAGAAGCTAAAAAAAGAGACCATCGAAAACTCGGGAAAAGTCTGGAGCTATTTACATTTTCACAAACTGTAGGGCAAGGGTTACCTTTATGGCTCCCCAAAGGAACAGCCTTACGGGAACGTTTGGAAAATTTCCTGAAAAAAGCCCAAAAAAAAGCGGGCTACGAACAAGTAATTTCCCCTCATATTGGGAATAAAGAACTCTACATGACCTCCGGGCACTATGAAAAGTATGGAGCCGATAGCTTCCAGCCCATAGATACTCCTGCAGAAGGGGAAACATTTTTGCTAAAACCGATGAATTGTCCCCATCATTGTGAAATATACAAGAGCAAACCTTGGAGTTATAAAGACCTCCCCAAACGTTATGCCGAGTTTGGTACGGTGTATCGATATGAGCAAAGCGGAGAACTACACGGATTAACACGTGTTCGAGGCTTTACGCAGGATGATGCCCATATTTTTTGTACCCCGGATCAGTTAGATGAAGAATTTAAAAAGGTAATCGATTTAGTGCTTTATGTGTTTCAATCCTTAGGTTTTGAAGATTTTGTTGCCCAAGTGTCCTTACGAGACCCTGAAAATCCAGGGAAATATATTGGTTCGAATGAGAATTGGGACAAGGCTGAGCAAGCCATCGTCAATGCGGCTAAAGAAAAAGGTTTAAACTACGTGATTGAATACGGTGAAGCCGCATTTTATGGACCTAAACTCGACTTTATGGTTCGTGATGCACTCAAACGCAAGTGGCAATTAGGAACCATTCAAGTGGACTATAACCTACCGGAAAGATTCGACCTAACGTATAAGGGAGCTGATAATGAAATGCATCGCCCAGTGATGATACATCGAGCACCTTTTGGATCCTTGGAACGTTTTGTAGCCATCTTGTTGGAACACACCGGAGGAAACTTCCCTTTATGGCTCACTCCGGAGCAAGTCATTATTCTCTGTGTCAGTGAGAAACACAAAAAATATGCTGAAAAAGTTTTAATTGAGTTAGAAAATAACGAAATTCGCGCCCTCTTAGATGATCGAAATGAGACCATTGGTAAAAAAATCCGCGAGGCGGAGATGGCCAAATATCCCTACATGATTATCTTAGGAGAAAAAGAAGCTTCTCAAGGCGAAGTGTCGATACGAAAGCATCAGCAAGGCGACTTAGGAAGCATGAATTTAGAGGCTTTTGTCTCCATGATTCAGAATGAAATTGCTTCGACAATTTCACCATTTGAAGCGTAATTTAAATTTGTAAGCCATAGCAATACGAAGAAGACGTACCAACCGCCCGGGAAGGGTTATCAAAGAAAATCCACATCGGATTAATGAGAAAATATATGCTCAAGAAATACGACTTGTGGGGGATAACGTGGAAGTGGGTGTTTACAAACTCGGAAAAG